>NZ_JAOTID010000002.1:327510-603512 GCF_026163695.1 Shumkonia mesophila
GGATTGGAGGACGCCATCGGGGCGCGCGATCTGGAGGGCATCGCCGCCGCCTGGATATCGGGTGCCGCCATCGACTGGGAGCGTCTGCACCAGGGCTCCCATCCTCGCCGACTGTCGCTGCCGGCCTATCCGTTCGAGCGGGTGCGCTGCTGGTATCCGGAATTCGCCGATGCGCCCTCGGTCGTGCATCCGCTGGGAGCCAAGCTCAAGCTGCACCCCTTTGTCGGCACCAACCACTCCGACCTGACCGGCCTGCGCTTTTCCACCGCCATTCATCTGGGCGAGCTGCTGGATTTCGTCTTCAAGCGGAACGGCACGCCCGCCGTGCTGCCCAATGTGGCCATCGAGGCGGTGGCGGCGCTGGCCCGCATCGCCGGGCTGGAGGGGCCGCTGACCATCGCCGCCCTCGCCGTGCGCCAGGAGATGGCCTGGCCCCAGGTGACGGAACTGTCGGCCAGTCTGGAGCCGATCGCGGGCGGCCTGGAGGTGCGGATCGACGCCGTTGCCGAAAGCACTTTCCCCTGGGTCGAGGCCACCATCACGACCGGGTCCGACGCTCCTGCCCCGCCGCCGATCCCGTCGCTGGAGGGCGCCACGCGATGGGACGCGGCGGAGATCTACGCCCGAATGCGCGAACGCGGCCTCGACTTCCAGCCTTATCTGGAAGTGCTGGAGCAGGCCCGCCTGTTGAAGGACGGCGGCGTCCTGTGCGCGCTGCGCAAGGATCCTCCGCAACAGGACCATTTCAAAAGCCGCGAGCAGTTGCCCGCCGCCGTTTTGGGCGCCGCCTTCCAGGCGCTTCTGCTGGCCTCCGGGCAGGCGGGGGCCGCCCCCGGAGCCATCGATCACATCCGGTTGGTGGAGGCCGGCGCCATCACCCAGGTGCTGGCCCGGCCATCCGGCGACGGCACCTTCGCCCTGTGGTTCTTGAACGAAGCCGGTGCCACGGTCGCCACCATGGCCGGCATCCGACTGCAAGCTCTCTCGATTTCCTCTCCGCCCCAAGGGGGGGGAGAGGATCAAGGTGAGGTGGGGGATTCCAGGGCGCTGGCTGGCGCCCACCTCACCCTCCCATCGCTTCGCGACGAGCCCCTCCCTCTCCCCCCAACGGGCGGAGAGGGAGCAAGTCCCGAGTCTCGGCTTGGGCTGGAATTGCGCGTCATCGCCGCCTCGCTCCTGAAGTTCCCGCCCGAGCAGATGGCCTTGCGCGACGCCTTCTACGACCTGGGCTTCGATTCCATATCCCTGACCCGACTGGCCGATGCCATCGCCACCGCCTATGGCATCCCGCTGTCGCCGGCGGTGTTCTTCGAATGCGAACATCTTGAGGCGCTGAGCACCCACCTGATCGCCCGCCATCGCGTGCAGCTTCGTGGCGATGCCCCCGCCGGCCGCCCGGCCCAGGCCGCCAGGGCGCCCGAGCCCGCCTTGCGCGCCGCGCCGCCACCCAAGTCCCGGCGGGGCGGCATCGCCATCGTCGGCATGGCCGGGCGCTTCCCCGGTTCGCCGGATTTAGGGACGTTCTTCGACCGCCTGTTGGCCGGCGACGACCTGACCGGCCCCCTGCCGCTGGACCGCTATGGCCCCGCCTATGCCGAACGCGTGGCCCGAGCCGGGTTCGCCAGGCACGGCGGGTTCCTGACCGACATCGACCGCTTCGATGCCGCCTTCTTCCGCATCTCGCCCATCGAGGCCGAGCGCCTGGACCCGCAGCAGCGGCTGCTGCTGGAAACCGCTTGGCGGGCGCTGGAGAATGCCGGCTATGCCCCCGACGAACTGCCGGCCGATACCGGCGTCTTCGTCGGCGCCAGTTCGCTCGATTACGCCCGGCTGCTTGCCGATCACGGCGTGGCCTGCGACGGCTACGTGGCCACCGGCAATTCGCTCGCCATGATGGCCAACCGGGTGTCCCACGTGTTCAATCTGCGCGGCCCCAGCGAGACGGTGGACACCGCCTGTTCCAGCTCGCTGGTGGCGCTGCTGCGCGCGGCCGAGGCCCTGCGCCGCGATGCCTGCGCCGCCGCCCTGGTGGGCGGCGTCAACCTGACGCTGGCCATCGAAGGCTTCGAGGGATCGCACCAGGCCGGCATGCTGAGCCCCGAGGGCCGCTGCAAGACCTTCGGCGCCGCCGCCGACGGCTACGGGCGCGGCGAAGGGGTGGCGGCCGTCCTGCTGAAGCGCCTGGAGGATGCCGAGCGCGATGGCGACCGAATCCTCGCCGTGCTGATCGGCGGCGCCGAAAATCATGGAGGCCGCGCCGGATCGCTGACGGCGCCCAACGTCAACGCCCAGGCCGAACTGATTGCGGCGGCCATGGCCGACATCGACCCCCGCAGTGTCTCCTACATCGAAGCCCACGGCACCGGCACCAACCTGGGCGATCCGGCCGAGGTCAACGGCCTGCGCCGCGCCTATGGCCGGCTGATGGGCACGGAAACCGTGGTCCAGCCGTTCATCGGCCTCGGCACCGTCAAATCCAACATCGGCCATCTGGAAGCGGCGGCCGGACTGGCCGGGCTGATCAAGGTCGTGATGGCCATGGCGCGCGAGGCCCTGCCCGCCACCTTGCATTGCACGCCGGTCAACCCGCACCTGGAACTGGCAGGGAGCCCGTTCCGCTTGGTCCGCCAGAGCGAAGCGTGGCCGGTGGACGCCGGACGGCCGCGCCGGGCCGGCATCAGCAGCTTCGGCTTCGGCGGCACCAACGCCCACGTGGTGGTCGAGGATTACATAGAGGCCGCGCCGCCGCGCCGCCGCCCGCTGCCGCCGCGCGCCTTCGCCGCGACCCGCTTCTGGCTGCCCGGCGCCTCTGACGATGCCGCCGTCATCGTCACTCCCGGCTGGCGCGAGGCCCCACTTACCAAGACCGGGCGCCGTCCCGGCCGTCGCGTGGTGATCGCCTGCGAGATTGCCGTGGCGCCCGGCTTTGGCGCCGACTTGGTTGCGGGCGCCGCCGCGCCGGGGGACCTGGGCGCCCGCTATGGGGCGATGGCCGAAACGGTGCTGGACACCGTGCGTTCCGCCCGCGCTATGGCCGATACGCTGATCCAATTGGCGGTGCCCGTCGGCGACGAGCGGCAGGTCTATGCCGGCCTGGGCGCCATGCTGGATACCGCCGCTCTCGAAGCGCCGCGCCTGAGCGTGCAGGTCGTCGAGGTCGAGGCCGGGCTGGGCGCCGACGCCGTGGCCCGGTTGCTGGCCGACGAGGCTGCCGGTCCGCTCGAAAGCCGGGTGCGGCATGCCGGCGGCCGCCGCCAGGTGCGCGCCTGGACGGAACTGGCGGGTGGAGACGCCTCCGCTTCCCCATGGCGGCCGCGCGGCATCACCCTGATCACCGGCGGCATGGGGGCCTTGGGCCGCCTTATCGCCCGCGACATCGCCCGCCACGCCCCCGGCGCCCAGCTGGTGCTGACCGGCACCGCCGCCGAGGATTCACGGCGCACCGACTTTCTCGACGAACTGCGAAGCCTGGGCGCGGCGGCCGTTTACCGCCGCGTCGATACCAGCCGGCCGGAGGCGGTGGCTGCCCTGGTGCGCGACATCGTCGAGGTGCAGGGAACGCTGAATGCCGTGGTCCATTGCGCCGGCGTGCTCAGGGACGGCCTGATCTTGCGCAAGACCGCGGATGACCTGGCGGCCGTGCTGGCGCCCAAGGTCGCGGGAACCCTGGCGCTGGCCCGAGCCTGCACCGATGTGACGCTGGATGCCTTCGTGCTGTTCTCCTCGCTGTCGGGCGTGGTGGGCAACGCCGGGCAGGCCGATTACGCCGCCGCCAACGGCTTCATGGGTGCCCTGGCCGAGTGGATGGGCCTGCCCCTGGTGGCGGTGGATTGGCCGCTGTGGGCGGAAGGCGGCATGAAGGCCAACGAGGCCGCGCAGGCCGCCCTGTTCGGCCGCATGGGGCAGCGGCCCCTGCCGACCGACGCGGGACTGGTGGCGCTGCGGCGCATTCTGGCGGCGGGGGTGCCCCGCGCGGCGGTGATGGCCGGCGATGCCGCCCGCATTCGTGCCTTCTTCGCCGCCGCCCACGGGCCGGTCGCAGTGCCGGCCGAAGCCCCGCCCGCCGGCGACCAGCGCCTGGCCGAACGGGTGGGCGCCAAATTGCGCGAACTGTTTGCCCGCGTCGGCGGTTTCGCGGCCGGCGCCATCCAGCCCTACACGCCGCTGGAAGAATACGGCATCGATTCCCTGATGATCACCCGCCTGAACGCCGCCCTGGGCGACGTCATCGGAGGGGTGCCCAAGACGCTTTTCTTCGAAAACCGCACCTTGGCCGAGGTTGCCGACACCCTGAGCCGCCGCCATGCCGAGGCGTGCGCGCACTGGGTCGGCCTGGGCGGCACTCCGGCAGCGGTGGCCGCGCCGGCAAAGGTGGCGGCGCCTGCCGTCCGATCCCCTGGCCCCGTTGCCGAACCCATCGCGGTGATCGGCATCAGCGGCCTCTACCCCGGCGCCGCCGACTTGAACGGCTTCTGGGCCAATCTGGCCGCGGGTCGCGATTCGGTGGGCGAAATCCCCGCGGAGCGCTGGGACGTGGATGGGTTCTTCAACCCCGACCCCGACGAGGCGGTGGCACGCGGCATGAGCTATGCCAAATGGGGCGCCTTCCTCGACGGCTTTGCCGATTTCGACCCGCTGTTCTTCAAGATCGCGCCGCGCGACGCGGCGGCCATGGACCCGCAGGAACGGCTGTTCCTGATGTGCGCCTGGCAGGCGTGCGAGGATGCCGGCTATACCCGCGCCCGGCTGGCGGCCGCCAATCCCGGCCGCGGCGGAGCGAACGTCGGCGTGTTCGTCGGGGTAACCAAGACCGGCTTCGCCCTGCATGGGCCGTTCATGGGCGATGGCGGCGCGATGGTGCGTCCCATGACGTCCTTCGCCGGCATCGCCAACCGGGTGTCGCACACGCTCAATCTCACCGGTCCCAGCCTGCCGGTGGACACCATGTGCTCGTCGTCGCTGACCGCCATCCACGAGGCGTGCGAGCACCTTCGTTCGGGTGCCGTCACCATGGCGCTGGCCGGCGGGGTCAACCTCTATCTGCACCCCGGGGCCTTCATCGACCTCAGCGCGACGCGCATGCTAAGCCCGGATGGGCGCTGCCGCAGCTTCGGCAAGGGCGCCAACGGCTTCGTCCCCGGCGAGGGGGTGGGTTGCGTGGTGCTGAAGCCGCTGTCGCGCGCCTTGGCCGACGGCGACCGCATCCATGCACTGATCCGCGCCACCGCCATCAATCACGGCGGCCGCACCAACGGCTACACCGTCCCCGACCCGGCGGCCCAGGGCGATCTGGTGCGCCAGGCCCTCGCCCGAGCCGGCCTGAATTCCCGCGCCGTCACCCTGATCGAGGCGCACGGCACCGGCACCGAACTGGGCGACCCCATCGAACTGGCCGGCCTGACCGAAGCGTTCGCCGCCGACACCCCGGAGCGCGGCTTCTGCGCGCTGGGCTCGGTGAAATCCAATATCGGACATCTGGAGGCGGCGGCCGGCATCGCCGGGCTGACCAAGGTCATCCTGGCGATGAAGCACCGCCAGCTGCCGCCCACCCTGCACGCCGACGAGGTCAATCCGAACCTCGACCTCGAGGCCAGCCCGTTCGTGCTGCAACGACGCCTGGCCCCGTGGCCGCAAGGCCCGCGCATCGCCGGCGTGTCGTCATTCGGCGCCGGCGGCGCCAACGCCCATGCGATCGTTGAGGAATGGCCAACGTCCTCCTTCCCGGCGGCCGAAGCCACGCCGTCCCTACCCGGCCCGCAGGCGGTGGTGTTGTCGGCCCGCGATCCCGACCGCCTGCGCGAGCAGGTCCGGCAACTGCTGGCGATGCTGGACGCCCCCGCTCCCGGAGCCGCCGTCGGGACGGCCGGCTTGGCGGATGAACTGCGCGCCGAACTGGCCCGCATGCTGGCGGTGGCGCCAAAGCAGATCGATGGGGCCGAGCCGTTCGATTCCCTGGGAATGGACTCCGCCCAGCATCTGGCCTTGCGGCGCTGGGTCGAGGAGCGGTTCGGCCTTGCCCCGGACCCCGCCGTCTTCGCGCATCTGAGCACGCTCGATCAGGTGGCCGCCCATGTGGGCGCCGAACAGCCCCAGGCGGTGCCCGCCAATAGCGCACCCCCGCTGGCCGATCTCGCCTACACTTTGCAGATCGGGCGCGAGGCCATGGAGTGCCGCTTGGCGCTGGTGGCCGAATCAATTCCCGCCGTGGTCTCGGCGTTGCGCGGCTGGCTGGACGGTGCCGACGGCGCCGGCCTTTATGCCGGCCGGGCCGGCGAGCATCGCGACATCCTGGGCGCGCTCGGCGACGAGGACGCGCTTGGCGAGGTGATCGCCCGCTGGTGGACCCAGGGCCGGCTGGACAAGATCCTCGGCCTGTGGGTCAAGGGCCTCGACGTCGATTGGGCGGCGTTGCCGCGCCAGGCGCGTCCCGCCATCGTCTCGCTGCCCGCCTATCCGTTCGAGCGCCGCCGCTTCTGGTTGCCGTCGGGGGATGGCGTCGCCGCCGCCATTACGGCGCCTCGGGGCGAGGAAGCGCTGCTGTTCGAGGCCGGCCGGCTGGATCGCCACATCGCCGCCATCCTGTCGGCGACCTTACGCCAGGGGCCCGCAATCGTGCCGGCCCTCGCCCGCTGGCAACACGCGGCGGAAAACCTGCTGGCCGAATGTCCGCCGGCCGGGGGGGACGATCCGTGGTCGGCGTGGGAGCGCTACCGCCACCAGGGCGGCCCGGCGGCGCAGATGGCGCTGGCCGAAGCCACCCTGCGCGCCCTGCCCGACATCCTCAGCGGCCGGCGCCCCGCCACCGCGGTGATGTTCCCCGACGGCGCCATGACTCTGGTCGAGGCGGTCTACAAGGACAACCCGGCGGCGGTCCGCTTCAGCCGCACCCTGGCCCAGGCGGCCGAGGCTTTCGTGCGGGGCTCTCCCGGCCGGACCCTGCGCGTCCTGGAAATCGGCGCCGGCACCGGCGGCACCAGCGGGCCGGTGTTCGACGCGCTGGCCCCGCATGCGAGCCGCATCGAGGAATACCGCTATACGGACCTGTCGCGGGCCTTCCTGATCCATGCCGAGCGCCGCTTCGGCCCGGGCTGGCCGCAGCTTGTCACCGCCGTGTTCGACGTCGAGAAGCCGCTGGCCGGCCAGGACGTCGCTCCCGGCGCCTATGATCTGGTGATCGCCGCCAACGTGCTGCACGCCACCGCCGACATGAAACGCACCGTGGGCCATGTGCGCGAGCTGCTGGCGCCGGGCGGCCTGCTGCTGATCAACGAAACCAGCCAGGCCAGCCTGTTCACCCACGTGACCTTCGGCCTGCTGGAAGGCTGGTGGCGCTTCACCGATGCCGAGCGGCGCATCCCCGGCACGCCCTCGCTGACGCCGGATGCGTGGCGCTCGCTGCTGGCCGAAAGCGGGCTCGATTGGGTTGCCGGCTCGACGCCCGAGGAATGCGCGCTGGGCCAGCAGATCATTGCCGCCCGCGCTCCCGGTCACGCTCGGGCGGTGCCGGCATCCCGTCCCGCCGCCGCCGTCCGGCAGCCGGCAGCATCGGCCCCGGTTGCCGGCGACGGGTTGCGCGACCGCCTGTTGGCCCTGGTCGGCGAGACGCTCAACATGGCGCCGGCCTCCATCGACGTCGACCGCCCGTTCGCCGATTACGGCCTGGACTCCATTCTGGGCGCCGACCTCGTGCACCGTATCCGCCGGGTGCTCAAGGTCGAGCTGGATCACACCCACCTGTTCGACTTCACCACGGTGGCCCAACTGGAAGGTTTCCTGGCCGCGCAAAATCCCGCCGCCGCGCCGGAACCCGTGGCTCCGGCCCGATCGACGGCGGCGGCGCCCGTCGCCCACGAGCCCATCGCCATCGTCGGCATGAGCGGCCGTTTCGCCAAATCCCCCGATGTCGAGGCCCTGTGGCGGCATCTGGTTGCCGGCGACGATCTGGTCGAGCCGGTCAGCCGTTTCGACCTGGCGCCGTTCTACAAGGATGCGGCACCGGGTTCCTATGGCCGCCATGGCAGCTTCATCGATGGCATCGAGCTATTCGATCCGGTGTTCTTCGGCATTTCCGGCCTTGAAGCCACCTACATGGACCCGCAGCAGCGGTTGTTCCTGGAGGAAGCCTGGAAGACCCTCGAAAACGCCGGCCATGCCGGTGACGACATGGCCGGCCGGGCCTGCGGCGTGTTCGTCGGCTGCAGCTCCGGCGACTATCAGGAGCTGTTCCGCAGCCAGCCGCCGGGACAGGCATTCTGGGGCAACACCAGCTCGCTCATCCCATCGCGTATCGCCTATTTCCTCGACCTCAAGGGGCCGGCGGTGGCGGTGGATACCGCCTGTTCCAGCGCGCTGGTGGCCGTGCACATGGCCTGCCGGAGCCTGTGGAGCGGCGAGTCCGAAATGGCCCTGGCCGGCGGCGTGTTCGTGCACTGCACGCCCAGGTTCTATCGCTACGCCAACCAGGCCAACATGCTGTCGCCCAGCGGCCGCTGCGCCGCCTTCGGCGCCGGGGCCGACGGCATCGTGCCGGGCGAGGCCGTGGGCGCGGTGCTGTTGCGGCCGCTGTCGGCGGCCGTGGCCGATGGCGACACCATCCACGGGGTGATCGTGGCGACCGGCATCAACCAGGACGGCACCACCAACGGCATCACCGCGCCCAGCGCGGCGTCGCAGGAGCGCCTGATGCGCGGCGTCTACGAGCAGTTCGGCATCGACCCCGCCACCATCGGGCTTGTCGAGGCGCACGGCACCGGTACCCGGCTGGGCGATCCCATCGAACATGCCGCCCTGGCCCGCGCCTTCGGGGCCGGACGTCCCAAGTCGTGCCTCCTGGGCTCGGTGAAGTCCAATATCGGCCACGCCACCACCGCCGCCGGCATCGCCGGGCTGATCAAGGTGCTGCTGAGCCTGCGCCACGCCACCATTCCGCCGACGCTCCATTTCAACGGCGGCAATCCGGCCATCCGCTTCGAGGACGGGCCGTTTCACGTCAATACCCAGCCGGCGGCGTGGCCCGTTGGGCCGGCCGGACGGCGCCGCGCCGCCATCAGCTCGTTCGGATTTTCCGGCACCAACGCCCACCTGGTGGTCGAAGAGGCCCCGGCGCAGCCCGCCCGGCCCGACGATGTCGGCCCGCACCTGTTCATCCTCAGCGCCCGTAACGCCGACCAGCTGCGCGAGCAGGCGGAACGCCTGGCCGGCCACCTTGAGTCCACCCCCTCCCTGCATCCTGCCGATGTCGCCTTCACGCTGCTGGCGGGGCGGCGTCACCTGGCCCACCGGCTGGCGGTGATCGCCGGCGATCTGGCCGAACTGGCTACCCGCTTGCGCCGCTGGCTGGCCGGCGATCATGCCAGCGGCGTCAAGGCGGCCGAGGTCGATGACAAACGCATTGAGGAGCCGTCGGGGGCGTCACCAAGCCTCGACGGGATGGCGGAAATGTATCTGCGCGGCGCGTCGCTGTCGGGCAAAATCCGGGTCCCCGGCGGCCGGCGGGTGCCCTTGCCGACCACGCCGCTTGCCGCCGGCCGCTATTGGGTCGATACCCCGGCCGCGCCGGACGGGCCGTTTGAAAAGCCGAAGGCAGTGCCGCTTCGGCTGGCCGATCCCGTCCGGCTCGCCGGGCCCTTCGCGGCCCAGCCCCCGGCCGGCCGCGTGATCTTGGCGCCGCTGGAGCCATCCGCGCTAACCGGCGAGCTAAGCCGGCCGCCCGATGCCGACGGTGTGCGTCATCTGCGCCTGTCGGGCCGCTGGGGCGCCGCGCCGGAGCGCCGGCTGGCCGAGGAACTGGGCGCCGTGGCGGTGGAGGATTCCATTCGGGCGGTGGTGGTTTCGACGGCCGGGAGTTGGGATGGCGCCGAGGGAAGTGGCGACGGGTCCGCGCTGCTCGCCTGTCCGGTGCCGGTGGTGGCGGCGCTGGCGGAGGCGGCCTCGGGTGCCGGGCTCAAGACCGTGCTTGCCGCCGATTTTGCGGTGCTGGCCGAAGGCGTGCGTTTCGAGGGGCAACGCCCGGGCATGCTGCGCAGCCCGGCTTCGCAGGTGGAAGCCGCCGCCTTGGCGTTGGCCCGCCAGATCGCCCAGGCGCCGCACTTGGCGCTGGTGGAACTGAAACGGACCATGCGCCAGCCCGACCGTCTGCCCGAGCCCCCGGCGCCGGAGTTTGAGGCGCTATGGGCCGAGGCCGAAGCGGCGCCACCCGTCGCCGCCACCATCGCCCGCGACATCCCCCTGGCCGCCTCGTGCATGACCATCGAGACTTACGATGACGGTGTCGTGGTGCTGCGCATGGTCGAACGCCAGCACAAGAACTCGTTCACCGAGCCGTTCATGGACGGCCTGGGTGAGGCCTTTGCCGCCGTCGGCCGGCTGGAAGGCGCCAAGGTGGTGGTGCTGACCGGCTTCGATGGCTATTTCGCCAGCGGCGGCACGCGCGACGGCTTGCAGGCGCTGCAACAGGGGACGGCCCGCTTTACCGACCGCAAGATCTACAGCCTGCCGCTGGATTGCCCGCTGCCGGTGATCGCCGCCATGCAGGGCCATGCCATCGGCGCCGGCTGGTCGCTGGGCATGTTCTGCGACCGGGCGCTGGCGGCAGCCGAGGGGGTCTATCACAGCAATTACCTGTGGTACGGCTTCACCCCCGGCGCCGGAGCGACCCTGATCTTCCCGCTTCGCCTGGGCGACGACCTGGGGCGCGAGGTGTTGTTTACCGCCCGCGAATACCGCGGCCGCGAGTTGGCCGGACGGAGCCCGAATTTGCGCGTGCTACCGGCGTCGCAAGTCCTACCGGCCGCGCTGGCGCTGGCCCATGGGCTGGCCCGCCAGCCGCGCGAGCGCTTGATCGCCATCAAGGCTCAGGCCAACCGCCCCATCGTGGATCGGCTGGATGCCGTTTTCGCCCGCGAACTGGCGATGCACGAAAAGACTTTCGTCGGCAATCCCCGGGTGCAGGAAAGGATCGAGCAGATGTTCCCGCCCGTCCCATCGGCCGTCGCCGCCGCCTCCGCAGCCCCAGCCGGCCGTGGCCCGGTCCGCAAGGCGGTGATCGATTCATTGGCCGAGGATCTGATGATCGCCGTCGACGACATTCGCGACGGCGCCGGATTTCTTGAACTGGGCCTCGATTCCATCCTGGCGGTGACCTGGATACGCCGGCTCAACGCCCTGTTGAAGGTGGAATTGCCGGCCACGGCGGTCTACGCCCACCCCACCGTCGGTGCCCTGGTCGACCACGTGGCCGGACTGCTGCCCGTCCCGGCGGCGGAAACGCCGCCGCCGGCACCACTGGTACCGGTCGTTGCCGTCGTCCAACCGTCGCCCGTCCGCCCGGAACCTGTTGTCCGGCCGGCCCGCACCGCGCGTTCCGCCGCCGATGCCGTGGCCATCATCGGCGCCTCGGGGCGGTTCCCGAAGGCGCCGGACCTGGAAGCGTTCTGGGGCAACATCCGCTCGGGTCGCGACTGCATCGACGAGGTCCCCGGCGATCGCTGGGACGTGGCGACGTATTTCCATCCCGACCCCCTGCATCCCGGCACGTCCTATTGCCGGTGGATGGGCGCCATCGACGACGTGGACCGCTTCGACGCGCCGTTCTTCAACATCACGCCGCGCGAAGCCGAGTTGATGGACCCGCAGCAGCGGCTGTTCCTGCAGCATGCGTGGCAGGCCTTCGAGGACGCCGCCCTCGATCCGACGGCCCTGGCCGGCAGCCGTTGCGGCGTCTTCGTCGGGGCCGGCTCCAGCGGCTACGGCGACCTGATCGACGAACACAATGCCTACAGCCTGCTCGGCACCTCCGGCTCGATCCTGGCGGCGCGCATTGCCCATTTGCTGGACTTGCGCGGCCCCTGCATTTCGCTCGATACGGCCTGCTCCAGCTCGCTGGTGGCCATCGCCGAAGCGTGCAACAGCCTGCTGGTGGGCGACAGCGACCTGGCGCTGGCGGGCGGCGTGTGCGTCCTGATCGGGCCCGGCATGTTCATCGACACCTCCAAGGTCGGCATGCTGTCTGCGGACGGCCGCTGCTTCACGTTCGACGACCGCGCCAACGGCTTCGTTCCGGGGGAAGGCGCCGGCGTCCTGCTGCTGAAGCGCCTCGAAGATGCCGAACGCGACGGCGATCCCATCCACGCGGTGATCCGCGGCTGGGGCGTCAACCAGGACGGCCGCACCAACGGCATCACGGCGCCCAACCCGCAAGCCCAGACCCGGCTGATGAAAGACGTTTACGGCCGCTTCGGCATCGAGCCCGCCAGCATCGGCCTGATCGAGGCGCACGGCACCGGCACGCCGTTGGGCGATCCCATCGAGATCGAGGGACTGAGCGATGCCTTCGCCGGGCTGGGCGATCGCCCCGGCACCTGCGCGCTGGGTTCGGTGAAAAGCAACGTCGGCCATCTGCTGGCCGCCGCCGGGGTGGCCGGGGCGATCAAGGCCATGCTGGCGGTGGAGAGGGGCGAACTGCCGCCTTCCATCAATTTCGTACAGATGAACGAGCACATCTCGCTGGATGGCACGCCGTTCACCGTCAACACCGCCCTGCGGCCATGGTCGCGGCCGACGGGCGGCCCGCGCCGGGCCGCCGTCAGCGCCTTCGGGTTCTCCGGCACCAACGCCCACGTGGTGGTCGAAAGCCATGAGCGGCCGGCCGCCGTCAGCCGGCCGGGGCCTTGGATCTTCGTGCTGTCGGCCAGAACCCGGGATCGGCTGATGGAGTATGCCGGCGCGATGGAGCGGTTCATCGCCGCCCATGCCGAAATCGACCTCGGCGAACTCGCCCACACGTTGCAGGTCGGCCGCAAGGTCCATGGTGTGCGGTTGGCCTTCGTCTTTGATGACCGCGACGGGCTGCTGCGCGCCCTGGAGTCGTTGGACGCCGGACAGCCCCTGGCCGGCATTACCCTCTCCACGGGCGATGCCGACGCCATCGCCTTGTTCGAGCAGGACGATGACGCCCGCGCGCTGGCTGCCAAGTGGCTTGCCTCGGCGGATGGCGGCAAGCTCGCCAAGGTGGCCGAGCTGTGGGCCAAGGGCATGTCGGTGGACTGGCGTGCGTCCCCGGCGGCGCGCCGCCTGCATCTGCCCGGCTATCCGTTCAGCCGCGACCGCCATTGGGTGACGCCGCCGGCCGAGGCCGCGGCGATAGCCCCGCAAACGCCGGCGCGGTCCCACCCGCTGTTGGACGCGCGTCCCGGCCCGGCGCGGTTCTCGGTCCCGATCCAGGGCGACGAGCCCTTCGTCACCAGCCACGCCACCGGCACCGAACGGGTGGTGCTGGGGCTGTTCCTGCCCGAACTGGCCCGCGCCGCCGCCGAACGGGCGACCGGACGGCCGGTGCTGGGCCTCCGGCATCTGGTGTGGGGGGCGCCGATGCGGGTGAACGGCAAGCCGCGCCAGTTGGACGTTACGATCGAGGCCGACAGCGAAGGCCTGCTCTATCGGGTGGCGGCGGATGGCGAGGAGGCGACGCCCTGCCACGTGGGCGAAATCCTGACCGGGGACGAGGCGGCGATGCCGCTTGACCTGATCGCCCCCGACGCTTCGCCCTCCCGCGTCGGCACCAGCGACGCCTTCCGCCGCTTCGCCGCCGGCTGCGACGCCCATTCCGGCCCGGCGGCTCCCGAGGCCGCCCAGGTGCGCGAGGTCTGGCGCCAGGGCGACGACCTGATGGCCCGCGTCGTGCATTCAGGCGATGGCGCCGGTTTCGATCCCCTGGTTCTCGACGCGGCGTGGCGGCTGACTGCCTTCCGCGCCAACGGCTGGCGGGCCGAGGGCGGGCCGCTGCCCTTCCCGCTGGCGATGGACCGGGCGCTGACCGCCGGTCCCGTGCCGCCGGAATTTATTGTCCGCGTTTGGACCCGTCCGGGTGAAACCCATCCCAACATTGCCGTGCTGGACGATCAGGGCGTCGCGCGCCTGTGTCTGGATGGCCTGAGGACGGCGCATTTCACAGAGTTGGCGGAAATCCTCGTAGGGGAAGGCCTGGAATCATGAGCAAGGCATTCAAAGTCGCCGTCATCGGCGGCGGCCCGACCGGGATCGGCGTCGGCCGCGAATTGGCCGAGGGCGGCATCGATTTCGACCTCTACGAGGCCGCATCCGATTTCGGCGGCGTCTGGAACAGCGAGGCCGCCTGCGGCCGCACCTATGAGTCGCTGCACCTGATTTCCCCCAAGTTCAATACCCAGGTGCCGGATTTCCCGATGCCGGACGACTATCCGGTCTATCCCAACCATCGCCTGATGCTGCGCTACATCCGCTCCTACGCCAGCCATTTCGGGCTCTACGACCGCGCCCGCTTCAACGCCCCCATCTCCCGCCTGACGCCCGAAGGCAGCGGCTGGCGGCTGACCAGCGGCGCCGGGCATGACGGGGTGTATTCGCTGGTGGTGGTGTGCACCGGGCTGCACCGCGAACCCCGCTATCCCGACCCCGCCTATCCCGGCACCTTCACCGGCGAGGTGCTGCATTCCCGCGACTACAAGGGCCTGGACCAGGTGCGCGGCAAGCGGGTGCTGGTGGTGGGCGGCGGCAATTCCGGCTGCGACTTTGCCGTCGACGCCGTGCATGCGGCGTCCGCCGTCTACCACAGCACGCGGCGCGGCTATTACTACCAGCCGAAGTTCATCGCCGGAAAGCCGACGCCGCAATGGATGATGGAACTGGGAGCCAAGTTCAAGACGAAGCAGGAGACCCAGGCCTACATCGCCCAGGTGTTCCGGCTGGCCGGCTATGACGGCGCCGATTACGGCCTGCCTCGCCCGGACTATCCGTTGGACGGGGCGCATCCGGTGATGAACTCGCTGATCCTCTATCACATCGGCCACGGCGATATCGTCCCCAAGGGCGACATCGCGTCCTTCGCCGGCAGGACGGTCACGTTCAAGGATGGCTCGGCGGCGGACATCGACCTCATCCTTTACGCCACCGGCTATCGCCGCGACTTTCCCTTCCTCGACAGCACGCTGCTGGAATGGAAATCGGGCATTCCCGACCTGTTTTTGCATTCCACGCCGCGCAACCACGACAACCTGCTGTTCATGGGCTTCATCAATTCCGCCGCCGGTCTGGGCGACGGCCTGAAGACCCAGGGACTGTTCGTGCTCAATTACGCCCGCGCGCTGGCCGGCCGCACGCCCGGCCTCGAGGCGTTCCTGGCCGCCAAGAAGGTGGACCGGCCCGACCTCGGGCAGGATCAATTCGTCAAATCCTACCGCCACCTGTGGGAGGCCGATTTGTGGAAGCTGCTGGGCCACATGCGCCACTATCGCGACATGCTGGCCCAGGAAGACGACGTTGCCGTGGTGGCGCGATGACCGACAAGCCCACCCCCGATCTCGATGCCGCCATGAGCCGCCTGCTGGATCAGGAGCTGATGGCCGGCATCGGCCCGGCCGAGGCGCCATCGGCCCCGGCCGCCGCCCAGCCGTCCGAGGCGGCGATCCCCGGCCTGCGGGAGCGCTTGGAAGCCGATGTGCTGGGCATCGCCGCCGACGCCCTGCGCATTCCGGCCGAGCAGTTGGACCCCACCGAGAATTTGGCCAACTTCGGCGTCGATTCGATCGCCATCACCGAAGTGATGGTGAAGATCTCCCGCGTCTTTGGCATCTCGGTGGCGCCCACCACCTTCTTCGAGGCCCGCCACCTCAACGATCTGGCCCGCATCCTGGGCGAGCGTTACGCCAAGCCCATCGCCGCCCACTATGCAAAGGCGGCGGCCCAAGCCGAGCTGGCTCCACCGGCGGCGGCGCCCATGACCCCCACCAAGGCCACCGCCGACGACGTGCCGGCGTGGCTGGCCCGCCACCGCGCGATGCGTCGCCCCAAATCCGCCGTGTCCCGCGAACCCGCGATGACCGATTGCCCCATCGCCGTCATCGCCATGGCCGGCAAATTCCCGCAAAGCCCGGATCTGGAGACGCTCGAAGCCCATCTGCGCCGAGGCAACGACTGCATCGAAGAGATTCCCGCCGACCGCTGGGACTGGCATTCCGTCGACGGCGATCCGCGCAAGGGCCCCTTCACCAACGTGAAGTACGGTGGCTTCGTCCCCGGTCACGACCTGTTCGACGCGGCCTTTTTCAACATCTCGCCGCGCGAAGCGGAACTGATGGATCCGCAACACCGGCTGTTCATCGAATGCGTGTGGACGCTGATCGAGCGGGCCGGTCATGCGCCGGGCTCGCTGAGCGGAGAAAAGATCGGCCTGTTCCTGGGCATCAACCTGCTCGACTACGTCAACATGGTCAATCGCGCCGGCATCATGGAAGCCCAGCAGATGACCGGCCTGGGACACGCGTTTTGCCCCAACCGGCTGTCCTTCCTGCTCGACATCCACGGCCCCAGCCAGGTCGTCGACACCGCCTGCTCGAGTTCGCTGGTTGCCCTGCTCCGCGCCATCACGAGCATCCGCCAGGATGGCTGCAGCATGGCCATCGCCGGCGGTTCGAACCTGATGTTGACGCCGGATCAGCATATCCTGTTCTCGCAGGTGGGCATGCTGTCGCCCGGCGGGCGCTGCCGGTCCTTTGGGAGCCAGGCCGACGGTTACGCCCGTTCCGACGGGGTCGGCGCGGTGCTGCTCAAGCGCCTGGATCTGGCCGAACGCGACGGCGACACCATCCTGGGCCTGATCCGTGGCTGGGCGGAGCACCATGGCGGCGCGGCCACCTCGCTGACCGCCCCCAATCCTCGGTCGCAAGCCCGCCTGATCGTCGACGCCTACCGCCATGCGGGCATCGATCCGCGCACCGTGACCATGATCGAATGTCACGGCACCGGCACCTCGCTGGGCGATCCGGCGGAGGTCGAGGCGCTGAAGACCGCCTTCGCCCAACTGTACCGCGACCATGGCCTGGAGCCGCCGACCGCGCCCCATTGCGGCCTGGGATCGGTGAAATCGAACATCGGCCATACCGAAACCGCCGCCGGCATCGCCGGGCTGGTCAAGGTGCTGCTGGCGATGCGCCACGGCATCCAGTACCGCTCGCTGCACTGCGAGGAACCAAACCCGCTGATCGATCTGGCCGGCAGCCCGTTCTTCCTGCTGAACGAGGCGCGGCCGTGGGTCCGGCCGGTCGTCGACGGCATCGAAGCGCCCCGGCGCGCCGGGCTCAGCTCGTTCGGGGCCGGCGGCACCAACGTCCATGTGGTGATCGAGGAGTATCGTGCTCCCGCCGGCCCTTTCCCCGTACCCGGCCCGCGCCCGCTGGTGGTGCCGGTCTCGGCCCGCACCGAAGACGGGTTGCGCCAGGCGGTGGCCGATCTGCGCTCCCGGGTCGACGGAGCCGATCTGGACGATCTCGCCTTCACCCTGCAGGTTGGCCGCGACGCCCGGCGTACCCGCGTCGCCTTCGTCGTTCACGATGGTGCCGAACTGGTGCGGCAGATGGATGGCTTCCTCGCTGGTGGTGGCGCGGCCTTCGCCCATGGCGTGGCCAAGCAGTGCCGTGGAGATGGCCCGGCAGTCGACCCGGCCGGGCGGCCGGCGACCGAGATCGCCGCCTACTGGGCGACCGGCGGGACCGTGGACTGGGGCCGGCTGTATGCCAAGACCCGCCGTCATCGTCTGGCTTTGCCGACCACTCCCTTCATCCGCAAGCGGTTCTGGCTGCCCACCTCGGCGGCAACCGCCGCCCGTGTGGCCCCGCAGGGCTTCACGCTCCGTCCAGGCGGCCCCGATCGTTACCTGGTTGAGCTCAAGGGCGATGAGTTCTTTTTGGCCGACCATCGCTTGGGCGATCAGCCGGTGTTGCCCGGCGTCGCCTATCTGGAGTTGGCCCGCGCCGTCGCCGCCCGCGCCGGCCTGAATGTCACGGCCCTGCGCAATGTGGTGTGGATTCAGCCGATGATGGTCGCGGCGCCGCTGAGCGTCGAGGTGACGCTGAACCGCGACGCCAGCGGCGTCGTCCGGCAGATCGAAATCGCCAGCCTACCCGCCGATGGTCCCCGGCGCCTTCACGCCCAGCTCCGCCTTGCCGACACCCCGGCGTCACCCGGGCCGGCGGCCGACGTCGCGGCCTTGCGGGCGGCCCATACGCAAGCCTTCTCGGCCGAACAGGTGTATGCCGCCTTCGGCGCCATGGGGCTGAATTACGGCCCGGCGCATCGCGCCATTACCCATTTGTCCACCGGCAGCGACACCCAGGGACGCCCCCAGGTCTTGGCCCATCTGGCCCTGCCGGCCACCGTGGCGGACACGCTGAACGCCTATCCCCTGCATCCCAGTTTGATGGACGGCGCGTTCCAGGCCGCCATCGGCGTCACCCTGAACGCCGGCGGCGGGACTTCGGAAGGCGCCGCCCTTCCCTTCTCCGTGGACTTGATCGAAGTGCTCGGCCCATGCGTGCCGGATATGTGGGTGCATGTCCGCGCCGCCGCCCAGGCCGAGGCGGCGCCGCGCGTGCGTACCCTCGATATGGATTTGATGGACACGGTGGGACAGGTGCGGGTGCGCCTGCGCGGCTTCGCCACCCGTCTGCCGGCGACGGACCATTCTTCGGTGCAGATGTTCGCTCCTCATTGGCATCGACCGGCGACGGGATCGGTTGCCACTACCGCCGTCCGGATGGCGTTGCTGTGCGACGGCGTGGCCGATCCGGCGGCGCTGGCGCCCCATCTTCCGGGTTGGAGTTGCCGCATTGCGGGAGGCGACAAAGCGCTCCCGCTGGAGGAGCGGTTCCGGCTGCTGGCGCATCGGCTTCTGGCGGAACTGCAAGCGGCGTCCTCTCTGACACTGATCCAACTGGTGCTGGCCGACGGCCCCGATTGCGAGGCATTGGCTGGGATGGTGGGCATGCTGTGCAGCGCCGGGCTGGAGCGGCCCGCCTTGGCCGGGCAGGTTGTCATCGTCCCTCCGGGAATGGCGCCCACGGCCCTGGCGGCGATCCTGACGCAAGCCGCTGCCGCCCCGGCCGGAGCCAAACTGCGGGTCGAGGATGGCGCCTTGTGGCAGGAGGGCTTCGCGCCCGTTGCCGTTGTCCCCCATCCGGCGCCCTGGCAGGACGGCAAGGTCTACCTGATCACCGGCGGGTTGGGCGGGCTGGGCCGGCTGCTTACCCTCGCCATTCGCGCCTCGGCCCCGGGGGCGGTCGTCGTCCTTGCCGGCCGTTCGCCGTTGACCGCCGAAGCCCGGGCGTGGCTGGACGGCCAGGGTACCGTCGAATACGAGGCGTGCGACCTGGCCGACGCGGTGGCCACGGCCGCGCTGGTGGCCGGGATCCGTCGCCGTCATGGCCGCCTCGACGGGGTGATCCATGCCGCCGGAGTGACGAGAGACAGCCTCCTGGCCGAAAAGACGTCCGGGCAATTGACGGCGGTGCTGGCCCCCAAGGTGGCCGGCGCGCTCAATCTGGACCGCGCCATCGGTGCCGTGCCGCTCGATTTCTTCGTGCTGTTCTCGTCGCTGTCTGCCGCGCTCGGCAATACGGGCCAGACCGACTACGCCGCCGCCAACGGATTCCTCGACGGCTTCGCCGCCGCACGCGAAGTCCGCCGCCGCGCCGGATTGGTCGAAGGGCGAACCGTATCCATCGCCTGGCCGCTATGGGCCGAAGGCGGCATGACCCTGGATGCGGCAAGCCAGGCCCTGATGACCCGCGTCACCGGCCTGGTGCCGCTGCAAACCGCCGATGGGCTGGCCGCGCTTTACAGTGCCTTGAACGGCGACGCGCCGCGCCTGCTGGTGGCAGCAGGCGACCCCGAGAAGGTGCGCCGCCGCGTGATGGCGGAGCCGGCCATGGCGCCGGTTGAGGCGGCACCCGTCGCCGCCACCTCGTCCGGCTTGAACGAACAGATCCTGGCGGCGCTGACGGCCGCTGCCGCGCAACAGCTCAAGGTGGCGGTGAACGATCTGGCGGCCGACACGGAATTAGCCGAATACGGCTTCGATTCCATTGGCTTCACGCAGTTTGCTAATGTTTTGAACGAGCGGTTCGATCTTGATCTGACGCCGACGGTGTTCTTCGAGCATCCGACGCTTGAAGAACTGGCCGGACACCTGGGCGCCGCTCACGGCGCCGCCCTGGCCGCCCGCCTGGGGGTGACAGCCGTATCGCAGCCCGCGCCGGTCACTGCCCCGCCGATGCCCGCTCCGGCCGTTGTGGCGCCCGTCCCCGCCCCGGCGCCGATGGCGAGGCCCATGGCGCCAGCCCTCGAAGACGCCATCGCCATCACCGGCATGAGCGGCATCTTCCCCCTGGCCGAGGATCTGGACGCCTTCTGGCGCAATCTGGAGCAGGGTCGCGACTGCATCCGCGAAATCCCCGCCGACCGCTGGGATTGGCGGGCCATCTGGGGCGATCCGCAGACCGAACCCGGGCGCTGCAATGTCCGCTGGGGCGGCTTCATCGATGAAATGGCCCGTTTCGACCCCGGCTTCTTCGGCCTGTCCGCCCCCGAGGCGCGGATGATGGACCCGCAACAGCGCCTCCTGCTGACCCAGGCGTGGCGGCTGATGGAAGATGCCGGCTATGCCCCGCGCAGCCTGGCGGGCTCGTCGACCGGCGTCTTCATCGGCATCGCCGACAGCGCCTACGGCCGAGTGATCAAGCAGTCGGGAACGCCCATCGAAGGCTACGCCATGACCGGCCTGGCGCCGTCGCTGGGCCCCAACCGCATCAGCTTTCATTTCGACCTGCATGGTCCCAGCGTGGCGGTCGAAACCGCCTGTTCCAGCGCCCTGGTCGCCGTCCATCGGGCGGTGGAGGCGATCCGCCTCGGCCATTGCGAGGCGGCCATTGCCGGTGGGGTCAGCGCGCTGTTGCTGGCCGACACTTTCGTTGGCTTGAACAAGGCCGGGATGCTGTCGCCCGACGGCCGCTGCAAACCGTTCTCGGCCGCCGCCAATGGCTACGCGCGCGCCGAAGGGCTCGGGCTGGTGTTCCTGAAGAACCTCGCCGCCGCCCGCCGCGATGGTGACCGCATCATCGCGGTGATCCGCGCCAGCGGCGAGAACCACGGCGGCCGTTCCAGCTCGCTGACCGCGCCTAATCCCAAGGCCCAGGCCGACCTGTTGCGCACCATCTATGGACGCGCCGGCTTCGATCCGCGCACGGTGAGCTACATCGAGGCCCATGGCACCGGCACGCCGCTGGGCGACCCCATCGAGGTCGAGGCCCTGACGAGCGCGTTCGCCGACCTGACCCGTTCCGCCGAAGAGAGGTACGGCCCGGCGCCGGCCATGCGGTGCGGCATCGGCTCGGTGAAATCCAACGTCGGCCATCTGGAAATTGCCGCCGGCATCGCCGGCCTGATCAAGGTGTTGTTGCAGATGCAACACGGCACCTTGGCCAAGACCCTGCATTGCGACCAATTGAATCCGTACCTGAAACTGACGGGCAGCCCGTTCGAGGTGATCCGCGAAGGCCGGCCGTGGACCCGGCCGCTGGACGGCGCCGGCAACCCGCTGCCCCGCCGGGCCGGCGTCAGCAGCTACGGCTTCGGCGGCGCCAACGCCCATGTGGTGGTCGAGGAATACCTGCCCGATCCCGCTCCGGCGGCGCCGGCCGCCACCGGTCCATTCCTGATGGCGCTGTCGGCGCATTCGTCCGACGCGCTGATCCAGATGGCGCGGAACCTGCGCGCCTTCATCGCCGAGGAACGCGAAGGCGTCACCCTGGCCGACATCGCCTTCACGCTTCAGACGGCGCGCGACGCCATGGAGCATCGGCTGGCCTTCGCCGCCGCCACGCGCCAAGAGGCGATCGTCAGGCTCGATGCCTTCGTCGCCGGCACCCTTGACCCCGCCCTTCATCAGGGCCGGGTCAAGACCCATCGCGCCGCCATCTCGGTGCTGGAAAGCGACGGCGAACTGCGCCGCGCCGTCGCCGGGCTGGCCTTGCGCGGACGCGCCGACGGCCTGTTGGAACTGTGGGCGAAGGGCTTCGCCGTGGATTGGACGGCGCTCTATGGCGCCGCCCGGCCGCGTCGCGTCGCCCTGCCCGGCTATCCCCTCGCCGCCACCCGCTTCTGGGTCAAGCGCGCCGAGCCCGCGCCCACCGCCTTGGCGCCCGCCGCGCCGGAGGTCCCCGAACCGCCGCCCGAGCCCGTGTTCCACAGCGCAATTGAGGAACCGGCGACCCCGGCGGCCGATACCTTGACGATGCTGACGGCCATCGCGGCGCGCGTGCTGGAGGTCGATCCCTCGGCACTCGACCCCGAGGCGGAACTGGGCGAGTTCGGGTTCGATTCCATCACCATGACCGGCTTCGCCACCAAGGTGAACGACGGACTGAACCTGTCGCTGACCCCCGCCGACTTCTTCGAGTTCGCCACTTTGTCCCGGCTGGCCGGCCACATCGGCAACGGCGCAACCCCGCCGCCGCCCGAGCCAAGACCTGTGGCCATGCCCGTTCCGGTAGCGCAGGCCGATGCGCCACGGACGGTGGACCCGGCCGCCTATGCGCTGACGATGCTGACGGCCATTGCCGCCCGCGTGCTGGAGGTCGATCCCTCGGCGCTCGATCCCGAGGCGGAGCTGGGCGAGTTCGGGTTCGATTCCATCACCATGACCGGCTTCGCCACCAAAGTGAACGCCGAGCTGAACCTGTCCTTGACCCCCGCCGACTTCTTCGAGTTCGCCACCCTGTCCCGGCTGGCCGGCCACATCGCCGGCAGCGTGACGCCAGCCGCCCCGCTTCCGCCCGCGCCGAGGCAGGAAGCCCCAGTCCCCGCCGCTCTGGTCCGGGCGACCGCTCCCGCCCACGTCACCGCCGCGGCGTCGACCGCGCTTGACGATCCGGTCGCTATCGTCGGCTACAGCTGCCGGTTCCCCGGAGCCCTCGACGGCGACGCCTTCTGGGACAACCTGCGCGCGGGGCGCGACTGCATCACCCGCATTCCCGCCGATCGCTGGGACTGGCAGGCCTTCGACGGCGACCCCAAAACCGAACAGGGCAAGACCAACATCCATTGGGGCGGCTTCATCGACGGGGTGTTCGAGTTCGATTCCCTGTTCTTCGGCATATCCCCGCGCGAAGCCAAGCTGATGGACCCGCAGCAGCGCCTGCTGATGATGCATGCGTGGAAGGCCATCGAGGATTCCGGCCATGACCCGCGTAGCCTGGCGGGGCGCCAAGTCGGCCTGTTCGTCGGCACCACCATCAGCGGATATCACGAAATCCCCGGCGGCGATGCGGGGGCCGAAGGGTATGCGGCCACCGGCGCAGTGCCGTCGGTGGGTCCGAACAGGATCAGCTACTTCCTCGATTGGCATGGCCCGAGCGAGCCGGTGGAAACCGCCTGCTCCAGTTCCCTGGTCGCGCTCCACCGGGCGATCCTGTCGATGCGGGCCGGCGACTGCGACATGGCGCTGGCCGGCGGCGTCAACACCATCGTCACCCCGGCGGCCCACATCGCCTACGCCAAGGCGGGGATGCTGTCGCCCGACGGCCGCTGCAAGACCTTCTCGCCTGAGGCCAACGGCTACGTGCGCGGCGAGGGCGTGGGCATGGTTGTGCTGAAGCGCCTGTCCGAGGCCCGGCGCGACGGCGACCCCATCCTGGCCATCGTGCGCTCCAGCGCCGTCAACCACGGCGGCCGCGCCAATTCGCTGACCGCCCCCAACACCGCCGCCCAGGCCGACCTGCTGCGCGAGGCCCAGGTGCGCGCCGGCATCCACCCCAGCACCATCGGCTATGTGGAAACCCACGGCACCGGCACGGCGCTCGGCGATCCGGTGGAGATCAACGCGCTCAAGGCCGCCTTCCGCGCCGCCCCCGCCGGGGCCGAGGAACTGAGCGGCGTCGGCTGTGGCCTCGGGTCGGTGAAGTCCAACATCGGCCATCTCGAACTGGCCGCCGGCGCGGCGGGGATCATCAAGGTACTGTTGCAGATGCAGCACCGCACCCTGGCGCCCAGCCTGCATTGCGCCGAGATCAACCCCTACATCGACCTGTCGGACAGCCCGTTTCGCATCATCCGCGAAACCCAGCCATGGCAGCCGGTGCGCGATGCCGCCGGACGGCCCTTGCCGCTTCGGGCGGGCGTCAGCAGCTTCGGCTTCGGCGGCGTCAACGCCCACGTCATCCTGGAGGAATGGCCCGCCGCAGGGGCGCCGGCACCGCACGGCGGTCCGGTGATCGCCGTGTTGTCGGCCCGCGACGACGACAGGCTCAGGGACCAGGCGCGCGCCCTGTCGACCTTCATCGCCGGCGGCCGGCTGGCCGAGGCAGACTTACCCAATCTGGCCTACACCCTTCAGGTCGGCCGCGACGCCATGAAGCACCGTCTGGCGACGGTGGTGACTTCGTTGGCGCAGTTGCGCGCCCGCCTGGACTGCTTCCTGGCGGGCGACGCGACCGGCATCGCCACCGGCAAGCTGGATGCCGGGCACAAGGCGTCGGGCCCCGCCGTAGATCCTCATGCGACGCCGGACGTCATCGCCGCTCGCTGGGTGGCTGGCGACACGGTGGAGTGGTCCCGCCTGTACGCCTCGCCCCGGCGTCGGCTGCGGCTGCCGACCTATCCATTCGCCCGCGATGTCCACCACGTCAACGCGGCGTTCGCCGGATCGGCGCCCGGCGTCACGGCCGCGGCGACGGCCGATTACACCGTCCACCTCGAAGCCGAGGCGTTCTACCTTAGCGACCACCGGGTGCGCGGCGCCCGTATCCTTCCCGGCGCCATGGGGCTGGAACTGGCGCGCGCGGCCTTTGCCGCCGGCTGCCCCTTCGCGCCGGTAGCCCTCAGCCGGGTCGTCTGGCAGCACCCGCTGCGGCTTGACGCCGGCAGTGTATCGGTGACCATCCCGCTCGCTCCCGGCCAGAACGGCGCCAGCGTTTTCCGGCTGTTGAGCGGCGGCATCGATTCCCTCCCCCACGTGCTCGGCACCGTCGGCCCCCTGGACGATCCCGCACTTCAGCGGATCGACCTCGACGGACTGCGGCGGCGCTGCGCCAAGGGGCTGGCGACGGAACGGCTGTATGCCACCTATGCCGCCTTGGGCCTCGACTACGGCCCGGCTTTCCGGGCGATGGAGGAGGTCCGTCTCGGCGAGGGCGAGGTGCTGGCGCGGCTGCGCCTGCCGGCGGCGGCGGCCGGATCGTCGTTCTCCCTCCATCCCAGCATGGTCGATGGGGCGTTCCAGGCCGCCATCGGCTTCTTCCAGGAAAACGGCGACGGCAATGTGGCGTTGCCCTTCGGCATGGAACGGGTCGAGGTGCTGGCGCCCACCACCGACGCCATGTGGGTCCATCTGCGGAAGGTTCCCGGCGGCGCCGGCATCCACAAGCTGGACCTTGACTTGGCCGACGACGATGGACAGGTCTGCGTGCGGTTCCGTGGCTTCACCCTTCGCGTCCTCAAGCGAGCCGCCCTGGCCAAGGACCTGGAGGCCAGCACCTCCCGCCATCTGGCGGCCCTGGTGGCCCGCGAGGCGGCGATGGCGGTGGAGCAGATCGAAGCCGAGGCGGAACTGGAGGCCTACGGCATCGATTCGGTGATGATCACCCGCCTGACCGACGCGCTGGAAAGGGACTTCGGCCCCCTGCCCAAGACGCTGTTCTTCGAATACCGCACGCTTCAGGCCCTGACCGGCTATTTCCTGTCGACGCACGCGGAGGCGCTCGGCCGGCTGTTCGATGATGCCGCTCCCCAGCCACCCGCCCCGCCGGCGAGCGCCCCGGAAACCTGGCGCCAAGCCCCGACACGGCCGCCCGCGGCCGGCGCCCCCATCGCCATCATCGGCCTCGCCGGCCGCTATCCCGGCGCCGGCGACCTCGATCAGTTCTGGCGCAACCTCGAACAGGGGCGCGACTGCATCACCGAGGTGCCCAGCGACCGCTGGGACCACAGCCGCTATTACGACCCCACCCCCGGCCGGCCCGGCAAGACCAACAGCAAGTGGGGCGGCTTCCTCGACGGCGTCGACCGCTTCGATCCGCTGTTCTTCAACATTTCGCCGCGCGAGGCCGAGTACATGGACCCGCAGGAGCGCCTGTTCCTGCAATGTGCCTGGGAAACGCTGGAGGATGCCGGCTATACCCGCGCCACCATCGCGCCCGCGCGGCCGCCGCTTGATGGCGCCGACGTCGGCGTGTTCGTCGGCGTGATGTACGAGGAATACCAGCTTTACGGCGCCGAACGGACCGCAAGCGGCCAGCCGCTGGCCTTGTCGAGCAGCGCCGCCTCGATCGCCAACCGGGTGTCCTATTTCTGCGGTTTCCACGGTCCCAGCCTGGCGGTCGACAGCATGTGCTCGTCGTCGCTGTCGGCCATCCATCTGGCCTGCGACGCCCTGCGCGGCGGCTCGTGCCGGGTGGCGCTGGCCGGCGGCGTGAACCTCAGCCTGCATCCCAACAAGTACCTGGGGCTGGCCCAGGGCCGCTTCATGTCGTCCAACGGCCGCTGCGAAAGCTTCGGCCGCGGTGGTGACGGTTATGTGCCGGGCGAAGGCGTCGGCGCCGTCCTGCTGAAACCCCTGGAGCAGGCGGTAGCCGACGGCGACCGCATCCTCGGCGTCATCCGTTCCTCATCGCTGAACCACGGCGGCAAGACCAACGGCTACACCGTGCCCAACCCGGCCGCCCAGGCCGCCGTCATCGGCAAGGCGCTGGACGCCGCGGGCGTTTCGGCGCGCATGGTCAGCTATGTCGAGGCCCACGGCACCGGCACCAGCCTCGGCGATCCCATCGAGATCGCCGCGCTCGCCAAGGCCTATGGCGCCCATACCGGCGACACCGGCTTTTGCGCCATCGGCTCGGTGAAATCCAACATCGGCCATTGCGAAAGCGCGGCCGGCATGGCCGGGCTGTCCAAGGTCCTGTTGCAGTTCCGCCATCGCCGGCTGGTCCCGTCGCTGCACTCGGAAACGCTCAACCCCGGCATCGACTTCGCCTCCACGCCCTTCGTGGTGCAGCAGCGGTCGGCCGAATGGCGCCGCCCAACGGTGGACGGGCGCGAAGGGCCGCGGATCGCCGGGCTGTCCTCGTTCGGCGCCGGCGGCGCCAACGCCCATCTGATCCTCGAGGAATACGTCGCGCCACCGCCGCCCGCGACACCACCCCGGCGCCACGTCTATCCCCTGTCGGCCCGCGATCCCGAGCGGCTGCTCAAGATGGTTTCCCGTTTCCGCCGATCCCTGGACGGCCTCTGCGAGTCCGACATGGCGGCTGTCGCCCACACCCTGCAAAGCGGACGCGAGGCGTTCGAGGAACGCCTGGCGGTCGTCGCCGACGGCCGCGCCCCTTTGATGGCCGCCCTCGACAAGGTGCTGGGCGGGGCCTCCGGCGGACCCGGCATCCATCAAGGTCGGGCGGGACGCGGCAAGCCTTCCCTTTCCTCCGGCGATGCGGATGCTATGGCGGCGGCGTGGGCCGATGGCGCCAGAGTGGATTGGTCCGCCCTGCATGCCGGCCAGTCCCGGCCTCCCCGCATTGGCCTGCCGGCCTATCCGTTTGCCCGCGAACGCTTCTGGGTACCGGGCGGCGAGGCGTCGAAGCAGGCCCCGGCGGCCGTCGCGCTGCCGCTGCTGTTCGCCCCGCGCTGGCGCGACAAGGCGGCCGGCGGAGAGGCCGCCACGGGGCGGCGGCTGGTGGTATTGTGCGCGCCGCCGCCCGAGCTGGCTTCCCGGCTTGCCGACGCCCTCGCCCCGGCCGAGGTGGCAGTCTGGGAAGGCGACGACTTCATCGGCCATGCCGCGCGGCTGCTTAGGCTGTTGCAGGATCTGTTCAGGGACCGTCCGGATGCCGCCATCGTCCAGGTGGTGGTACCGCTGAGCGGTCAGGCAAACCTGCTGGAAGGCCTGGCCGGCATGCTGCGCGTCGCCCGCCAGGAGCGGCCGGGCGTGCTGTGCCAGATGGTGGCGCTGGACTATCGCGACGGCGACGTCGCCGCCCTGCTGGCGGCCGACCAGGCGGCGGCGCAGACCGACGCCGAAATCCGTCACGACAGCGGCCGGCGGCTGGTGCGGCAATGGCAGGAACTGAGCTCTCCCGCCGCCCCGTCGCCCTGGAAGGATGGCGGCGTCTATCTGATTACCGGCGGCGCCGGAGGCGTCGGCCGACATGTGTGTGCCGGCATCGCCGCCGCCGCCCGCCGCCCGTCCCTGTGGCTGGTTGGACGCTCGCCGTTGTCGGCCGAAGCGCGGCAGCGGCTCGACGCGATCGACGCCCAGGTGACCTATCGCCAGGTCGACGTGGCCGACCGCGCGGCGGTGGCCGCGCTGGTGGCCGAGATCCGGGCCACGCATGGCCGGCTGGATGGCGTCCTGCACGGGGTCGGGGTAACCCGCGACATGCTCCTGGTGCGCAAGAACGAGGCCGATCTGCGGGCAGTCATGGTGCCCAAGGTGGCCGGAGCCCTCGCTCTCGACGCCGCCACGGCCGAACTGGACCTCGACATGATGGTGCTGTTCGCCTCGGCTACGGGCGCGTTGGGAAATCCCGGACAGGCCGACTACGCCTCCGCCAACGCCTGGCTCGACGCCTTCGCCGCCCACCGCAACCGCCTGGTGGCGCTAGGCGAACGACGGGGACGCACGCTCGCCATCGACTGGCCCTATTGGCGGGACGGCGGCATGAAAATGTCCGACGAAGCCATCGCCGGCATGGACCGGTACGTGGGCGTCCGCCCGCTGGAAGACGGTCCCGCCCTCGCCGCCCTGGCAGCCGCCCTGGCCCTTAAGGACGAGGACGAAATCCTCGTGCTGGACGGCGACCACGACCGCATACGTAAGGCGTTGCAGGCGGCCACGCCCGAAGCGCCGGCACCCGCTTCGAAAACGAAGCCGGAGACGGAGAGGCCGAAGCCGACGGCCGCTCTGGTCACCGCCTGCTTCTCCGAGGTTTTGAAAATCCCCGCCGACCGCTTGGCCCCTGACGCGCCGATCGACCGCTTCGGCGTCGATTCGGTCTCGGCGATGGAGATCGTCGCCGCCCTGGAACGCCGGGTCGGCCCGCTGCCCGCGACCATCCTGTTCGAGCATCCCACCATTGCCCAGCTCGCCGACGCGCTTGCCGCCACGTACACGGCGCCTGCGGCCCAACCGGCACCGGGACCATCGGGCGTCGAGGGCGACGTCGCGGTGATCGCGGTAGCCGGGCGCTACCCCGGCGCCGACACCATCGAGGACTTCTGGACGGTGCTGGAACAGGGGCGCGACTGCGTCACCGAAGTGCCGCCGGAACGCTGGGACCCGCAGTATTCCGAGGCCAAGGGCAAGCCCGGCGCCAGCCACTGCAAATGGGGCGGATTCCTGAGCGACGTCGATGGCTTCGATGCCGAGTTCTTCGGCTATTCGCCGCGCGCCGCCGATCTGGCCGATCCGCAGGAGCGGCTGTTCCTGCAAGCCACCTGGCATCTGCTGGAGCGCGCCGGCCACACCCGCGCCAAGCTGCGCGACCATTACGGCGCCAAGGTCGGGGTGTTCGTCGGCGCCATGTACCAGCATTACGGGGCGCTGGACACCGACGCCGAGAGCAAATCGCTGCTGCTCCTGAATTCCTATTCCGGCATCGCCAATCGGGTGTCGTTCTTCTTCGACCTGCAAGGCCCCAGCGTCGCCGTCGACAGCATGTGCTCGTCCGGATTGCAAGCGGTGCATCAGGCCTGCCAGAGCCTGCGGATGGGGGAATGCCGGCTGGCCATCGCCGGCGGCGTCAACTTGTCGCTGCTTCCGGCCAAGTACATCGGCCTCAGCCGCACCGGGCTGGTGGCCAGCCATCCCGGCAGCCGCAGCTTCGCCGAGGGCGACGGTTACCTGCCGGCCGAAGGGGTGGGGGCGGTGCTGTTGAAGCCACTGGCCGACGCGATGCGCGACGGCGATCTGGTGATCGCCGTCATCAAGGGCAGCGCGGCCAATCATGGCGGTCATTCGGCCGGCTTCGGCGTGCCGAGCGCCGAGGCCCAGGCGTGGCTGATCGAGGACAACCTGCGCAAGTCCAAAGTCGATGCCCGCACCATCGGGTATGTCGAGGCCGCAGCCAGCGGTGCCCACCTGGGCGACGCCATCGAGATACGGGCCCTGACCCGCGCCTTCCGCGCCTTCGGCGTCGAGGACGGCGCCTGTTCCATCGGCTCGGTGAAGTCCAACATGGGCCACGCCGAGGCCGCCTCGGGCATGGCCCAGCTGACCAAGGTGCTGCTCCAATTGCAGCACCGGCGGCTGGTGCCCTCGCTCAAGCCCGACCAGGCCAACCGCGCCATCGACTTCGATGCCACCCCCTTCCGCCCGCAATGGCAGGCGGCCGACTGGCCGGTGACGGTGGTGGATGGCCAGGCCTCGCCGCGACGCGCGACCGTCAGTTCGTTCGGCGCCGGCGGCTCCAACGTCCATCTGATCCTGGAGGAAGCGCCGGCCGTTCCCGCCGTGGCCGAAACCCAACGTCGCCGCCGCTTCCCGTTGTCCGCGCGCACGCCCGACCAACTGGCGGAGCTGCGCTCGCGGTTGGCCGATTTTGTTCGCCGGACTCCGGACCTGTCGCTCAGCCGGCTGTCCCACACCCTGATCCAAGGCCGCGAGGCCATGGAGCACGCTATCGAGATTATCGCCAGCAACCGCGACGATCTGATCGCCAGGCTGGAGGCCGCCCACCCCGGCGACCCGACCGACGTCCTGCCCGAACCCGGGCCGGAGGAAACCGGTCCAGCGCTGGTCCTGCCCGGCTATCCGTTCGCCCGCGAGCGCCATTGGTTGCCCCAGGCCGCAGCGGCCGACGCCACCCTCGCGCCCGCTGCGGATGCAACCGCCCTGCGCGACCTGATCGTCGGCGTCCTGGCCGGCGAACTGGGCGTGGCCGCTGACACCCTGGCGCCGACAGCCTCCTTCGCGACGCTCGGCCTCGATTCCATGATCGCCCTGCGCTTGGGCTACGCCATCGAGGAGGCCAGTGGGGTCAGCCTTGCGCGGGGCGATTTCGAGCAATATCCCACCCCCAGCCTGCTGGCCGGCCGGGTGGCGGCGTTACAGTCCACGGTCCCGGTTCGTGCCGGCCCTGCAGAGCCGGAGAACCCATCCGGACACTGGCGCGTGCCCATGACCGAGGGACAGAAGGGGCTATGGGTGGTGCAATCGCTCTATCCCCGCTCCAGCGTTTACAACGTGCCGCTGGCATTCCGCGTCAGCGACATCGATCACGAGGCCTTGGGCCGCGCTTGCCGCTGGCTGTTGGAGGCCTTTCCCGTGCTGACCGCCCGTGTGGTCGAGGACGGGCCCGAACCGTCGCTGGAGGCCTTGCCGGTGGCGCAGCCGCTGGACCGGATCGAGGTCCCCAAGGGCATGGACCCGCTGGTCTTCGCCCGCCAGCGGGCGGCGCAACCGTTCGATCTTCGTGCGGCGGCGCCATCCCGCTTCGAATTGCTGCATGGCGGCGCCCTGGGCGACAGCCAGGAAATTCTGCTGCTGACCGTTCACCACATGGTGTTCGACGGGGCCTCGGCTGCGGTGACGGCAGCGGCGTTGTGGGACGCCTATGGCCGCTTCGCGCAAGGCCGCGAAGCGCCGCCGCCCCCCGAGCAGGCCGATTTCGCCCGGTTCGCCGCCTGGGAACGCCGGTTCATGGATTCCCCGGCGGGTGAGAAGCAGCGCGCCTATTGGCGAAACCAGCTGGACGGCGAGTTGCCGGTGGTCCACCTGCCCACCGACCGCCCTGCCCAGCCGGGCGAAGCCATCGACGGCCGCAGCCTGGAGCGCGTGCTGGACGCCCCCCTCGCCCAGGCGGCGAAACGGACTGCCGCCGCACTGGGCATCACGCCGGCGTCGTTGTTGCTGGGCGTGATGGCTATCCTGCTCTACCGCCACACCGGCCAGGAAGACATGCTGATCGGGGTGCCCACCCTGCGCCGGCCCGAACGCCGGTTCGAACGCTCGGTGGGTTACTTCGTCAACATGCTGGCGCTGCGCGCGACCGTTTCCGGGGACATGGTTGCCGAGACGGTGCTGCGCGACGTCCACCGGCGGATGATCGACGGCCTGGACCACGGCGAATACCCCTTCGCCGCCATCGCCCGCAACCTCGGCCGCTCGCTTTCCGGCGAACCGCCTTATCAGGTCAGCTTCGCCTATCAGAACTTTCCCATCGATGCTTCCCTGGCACTGCCGGCGAAGGCGGGCCAAGCCACCTTCCTGCCAGAACTGAGCCAGGAGGGCGACTGTCCGTTCGGCATCGAGGTGTACGAAGACGAAGGCGTCCTGCGCCTGGTCGCGGGCTTCGACGGGGCCCGTTTCGACGACGCCACCATCGACCGCCTGCTGGACCGCTTCGCTCGGCTCGCTACGGCCATCTGCGCCCGGCCCGGCTCTCTTGTCCGCGACCTCGACATGATGGCGGCCGGTGAGCGCCGGCGTCTGCTCGGACCCTGGGCCAAGCCTCCCGCCTTGCCTCGCCGCGACGGGCTGTTGCCGCAGTGGATTGCCAGCCAGGCCAAGGACCACCCCGATGCCGTCGCGGTCGTGGCCGATCACGACAGCCTGAGCTATCGCCGGCTGGTCCGCCGCGCCAACCGCCTGGCTCGGCATCTCCGTGGGTGCGGCGTGCGCCCCGGCGACGCCGTCGCGGTTCTGCTGGATCGCTGCACCGACAGCATCGTCGCCCTGTTGGCGACGATGACCGCCGGCGCCGTCTGGATCCCGCTGGACGGCGACGCTCCGGCCCGCCGGCAATCCTCCATGCTGGCCGACAGCGGCGCCAAGGTCATCGTCACCAACGGCAGTTTGGTCGGGCGCCTGGGAGAACTGGCGGAACTGCCAGCCGTCGTCGATTTGAGCCGGGATGGCGCGGCCATCGCCAAGCGTTCCGCCGACGCCCTCAAAACCCGGCCGGCGCCGGACGACCCCGCCTATATGATCTACACGTCGGGTTCGACCGGCAGCCCCAAGGGCGTGCTGGTGTCGCACCGCGCGATCGCCGACCATGCCCACGTGGTCATCCATCATTACGGCCTCAGCGCCGACGACGTCGTCCTGCAATTCGCCCCCCACGTGGTCGACACCGCCCTGGAGCAGATTCTGCCGACGCTGGCCGCCGGGGCCCGGCTGCTGATGCGTACCGACGCCGTCTGGACCGCCGATCACCTTCGCCGCACCCTGACCGACCATCGCGTGACCGTGGCCGATTTGCCGCCAGCCTATCTGCGCGAAATCCTGCTGGCCTGGAAAGGCGTGGCCGCCTTGCCGCCGCCCTCCCTGCGCCTGTGCATCGTCGGCGGCGAGGCACTGCCTCCCGACACCGTGCGCCTGTGGCAGGAGAGCCCGCTGGCCGGTACGCGGCTGTTGAACGCCTATGGCCCGACCGAAGCGACCATCACCTGCCTGACCCACGAGGTGGACACCACCCTGCCGGTTGGGACGGTTCCCATCGGCCGTCCGTTGCCCGGCACCCGGGCCTACATCCTGGATCGCGACGGCAACCCGGTTCCCGAGGGGATCATCGGCGAACTCCATATCGGCGGGGACCGTTTGGCGCTCGGCTATCACCGCCGCCCCGACCTGACCTTGGAACGCTTTGTCGAACCGCCGTCGGGCAAGCCGGCGCCGCGGCTGTACCGGACCGGCGACATGGCGGCGTTCGTGCCTGGGGGCAAGGGAATCATCGCCTTTCATGGACGTGTCGATCACCAGGTCAAGATCCGCGGCTTCCGGGTCGAGCTGAGCGAAGTGGAGAGCGTGCTGCGCGCCTTCGGCCTGCGCGAGACGGCCGTGGTGCCCCGGGTCGACACCAGTGGCGGCCAGGTGCTCGTCGCCTATGTGGTCTCCGAATCGGAAAGCATCGACGAGGATGCCTTGCGCGCCTACGCGGCGGCCCGCCTGCCCCCCCACATGCTGCCCGCCGCCTTTGTCCGCCTGCATGCCTTGCCCTTCACCGCCGGCGGCAAGCTGGACCGCGCCGCCCTGCCCGAGGCGCGGCCCCACGGCGAGAGCGGCGACACGCCCCGCGACGAGATGGAGGAGCGCCTGCTGCGGATGTGGTCCCGGGTGCTGGGGCGCGAGCCCGCCTCCATCGGCATCCACGACGACTTCCTGGCCTGCGGCGGCCATTCCCTGCTGTGGGTCCGTCTGCTCTCCGACATCGAGCGGACCTTCCATTATCGGCCTTCGGCCCGCGACTTCCTGGCCGCCCAGACCATCGCCGAGCAGGCGCGGGTTCTGCGCCGTCAGGTGACGGACGGCGGCCCGGCCACGCCGGCCGGCCGGGACGAGGTGCTGGTGCCGCTGCGCCTGTCCGATCCTTCCGGCGCCGCGAAGCCGCCGCTGTTCCTGGCGCATGCGGCGGCGGGGACGGTTTCCTGCTATGTCGATCTGGCCCGCCGGCTCGCCACGCCGATCGCCATCTACGGCCTGCAGGCGCCGGGGGCGGACGATCCGGCCGCCGCGATCGCCGCCGCCGACCTGCCGCGGATGGCCGGCCGCTACATCCAGGCGCTACGCCAGGTTCAGCCGCACGGCCCCTATTCCCTGGGTGGCTGGTCGCTGGGCGGCGTGCTGGCCTTCGAAATGGCCCGCCAGCTGCGCCAGGGCGGCGAGGACGTCGCCCTGCTGTGCCTGATCGAAAGCTACACCCCCGCGCTGCTGCGCCGCTTCGACGCCTTGACGGAGGGCGACGGAAACGGCCATTCGCTGACCCGCGCCTTCGCCCGCGACGTTCTTGGCATCGCCGACCCGCCGCCGATTCCTGAGGGCCAGGACATGGCGGGAACCCTTCTGGCCTTGCCCGCGCTGGCCGGGCAATTCGACGCCGGCGATGCCGGCCGGCTGCGCCGCCTGCATGACCTTTACGGCGCCCACAACGCCGCGCTGCTGGCCTATGACCCGGCCCCCTGCGACGTCGGGATGACGCTGGTGCGCGCGGCCGACGTCGCGCTCGACGACGAGACCTGCGGCTGGGGTGCGCTGGCCCGGGGCGGCATGACGCTGCGCACGGTGCCCGGAGACCACCATTCCATCCTGCGTCATCCCAACCTCGAGGCGTGCGTCGCCCTTCTCGACGATGCCCTGGCCCGGCGGGACAAGCCAAAGTGACGGGCTATCCCCAGCGAGCCGCCTCCCCGCCCCTGCCCGTCCTTTTCTGCTTCGCCGGCCAGGGATCGCAATATTACGGAATGGCCGCCGATCTGATGGCGGAGGACGACGTCTTTTGCCACTGGATGCGATCGGGCGACGCCATCGTCGCCCAACGGCACGGATTTTCGATCCTGGCCGAGCTCTATGGGGAAGGCCGCCGGCCGGCCACCCCCTTCGACCGCCTGGAGGCCAGCCACCCCGCCCTGTTCCTGGTGCAATACGCGCTGGCCAAAACGCTCCTGCATCATGGCCTGCGCCCCGACATGCTGCTGGGGGCCAGCCTGGGCGAAACCGTCGCCCAGAGCGTGGCCGGCATGACGTCCTTCGAGGCGTCCCTGTGTGCGGTGGCCGACCAGCCCGCCCTGTTCCGGCGCACCTGCCCGGCCGGCGGCATGGTGGCCGTCCTGGGCTCGCCCGACCTCCACGCCCGCCGCCCCCTGCTTGCCGCGCGCAGCGAGGTGGCCGGGGTCAACGCCGATGGCCATTTCGTGCTGTCGGCCCTGGCCGCGGATCTGCCGGCCATCGAGGCCGATCTGGCGGCCTGCGAGGCTGCCTTCCAGCGCCTGCCGGTGCCGTTCGCCTTCCATTCCCGCTTCATCGATGCCGCCGAGGATGCCTGGCGCGGCGCGTTCGGCCAGCAGCGGCGGGAAGCGGCCTTCTGGCCGGTGTGGTCCTGTTGCACCGGCGGCGTCATCGGACCGGCGACGCCCGATCTTTCGTGGCGCATCGTCCGCCAGCGGATGAACGTCCAGCAGACCCTGCTGACGCTGGAGAAGCAGGGCGGCGCCATCTATGTCGACCTCAGTCCGTCGGGCACCCTGGCGGCGGTGTTTCGCCAGAGCCTCGGCGCCACCTCGCCGTCGCGGCTGCTGTCGGTGGTCTCGCCCTTCGGCGACAACGTCGAGCGCCTGCGCAAGACCGTCGCGGCGCTGGGCCATTGCCATGCTTGATGTCTTGGGCAATTTACGGCCGCGCGGAATCACCGCTTTATGGGTCGTCATTCCCGCGAAAGCGGGAATCCAGGGCAACCGCTCCGTCACTCGCCCTGGACCCCCGCCTGCGCGGGGGTGACGAAGAAGAATAGCCCGTCGCCCTGGCCCAACTTTGGTATAAATGCTACCCATTCATTTCAGCGATTTTCGAGCCCGTGAGCCGCATGGATAAAATACGCGCCTTCATCGAAGACCAGTTCCTGGTGGAGTTCGACGAGAGCTTTCCCGAGGGCACCAACCTGTTCAAGGAAGGGGTGATGGATTCCTTCGGATACGTGCAATTGTGCCGGTTCCTGGAAAAGGAATTCGCCATCGCCTTCACCGAGGCCGAAATGACCGGCAACGTCCTGGTCAGCCTGACCCAGATCAGGGAAACCGTGGCGCAGAAGGTGGCCCGGCGCGGCGAGGAACCCGCCTAGGCCATGTGTGGAATCGCCGGCCTGATCGACACCGCCCTGCCGTCCGAGGCGCTGCCCGACACCATCCTGGAGATGCTGGGGACCATCGCGCATCGCGGGCCCGACGGCCTGGGCTATGCGGTGGGCGACGACTGGGCCATGGGCACGGCCCGGCTGGCCGTCATCGACCTGGAGAGCGGAACCCAGCCCCTCGGCGATCCGGGCGGCCGGTTCTGGCTGTGTTACAACGGCGAAATCTATAATTACCGCGAGCTGCGCGCCGACCTCGAAGCCCAGGGCGTGGTTTTTCGCACCCATTGCGATACCGAGGTCGTGCTGGCCGCCTGGATGACCTGGGGCGAGCAATGCCTGCCCCGCTTCAACGGCGGCTTCGCCTTCGCCCTGTTCGACCGCCGCGAGCGGCGCCTCGTGCTGGCCCGCGACCGCTTCGGCAAGCGGCCGCTGTTCTATGCCCGCCACGGCAACGCGTTCCTGTTCGCCTCGGAGATGAAGGCGTTCCTGGCGGTGCCCGGATTCGCCTTCGAGCAGGACCCGGCGCAATTGGCCTCCATCCTCGGGCAATGGACGCCGCTGCCCGACCAGACCGGCTTTCGGGCCATCCAGGCGCTGCCCATGGGCGAATGGCTGTCGTTCGACCGGGGCGGGCTGGAGCGCCACACCTATGCCCGGCTGGCCTTCCCCGAGGGCCCGGCGCCGGCCGGCGAGGACGAGGCCAAAGCACTGATCCGCCGGCATCTGGAGGCCAGCGTCGCCCTTCGCCTGCGCAGCGACGTCGAAGTGGGGGTCTATCTCAGCGGCGGCATCGATTCGGCGATCGTCGCCCTCCTGGCCCGCGACATCGGCGGCCGGCCGCCCGCCACCTTCTCGGTGGCGTTCGACGATGCGGCGCTGGACGAATCGGCCGAACAGCAGGTCGTGGCGGCCCACCTGGGCACGCGCCACGACACCCTGCGCGTCAGCCATGAAGACATCGCCGCCGCCTGTCCCGACGCGGTCTATCACGCCGAGGTGCCGGCCTTCCGCAGCGCCTTCATTCCGATGTTCCTGCTGTCGCGGCGCACCCAGGAATGCGGCATCAAGGTGATCCTGAGCGGCGAAGGCGCCGACGAAGCCTTCCTCGGCTATGACCTGTTCAAGGAAACCCTTCTGCGCAGCCGGTGGGACGACATCGACGACGACACCCGCAGCCGGCGTCTGGCCCGCCTTTACCCCCACCTCGGCCACTACGGCCCCCAGGACATCGCCGCCCTGACCGGGCTTTACCAGCAGTTCTCGCAGGAACGGATGCCGGGCTTGTTCTCGCACGAGCTCAAGTTCCAGAACGGCCGCTTCTCGGCCCGCCTGATCAAGGGCGCCGGCGATCCCTTCGCCGCCATTTCCGCCCTGGTCGCCGGGCATGGCGAAATGGCCGCCATGTCCCCGGTGCAGCGGGCGCAGTGGCTGGAATACAAGACCCTGTTGCCGGGCTATCTGCTGTCCACCCAGGGCGACCGCGCGGCGCTGGCCCACGGGATCGAGAACCGCTGTCCGTTCCTGGACCCGGCGGTGGTGGATCTGGCCTCGACCCTCAATCTGCGCTTCGACGACGGCTTCGAGGAAAAGCGGCTGTTGCGCCAGGCCTTTGCCGGCCGTCTGCCGGAATCGATCGTCAACAAGCGCAAGTTCCCCTATCGCGCCCCCGACGCCGCCGCCTTTGCCGAGACCCGGCCCGACTACCTGGAACTGGTGCAATCGGAAAGCGAACTGGCCAAGCTCCCCTTCCTGGACGCCAACTTCGCCCGCCGCCTGACGGCCAAGGTGTTGAGCCGGCCGGCGGCCGAAATCAGCACCAAGGAAAACCAGACCTTCCTGTTCCTGCTGTCCATCGCCCTGCTGCACCGCCAATTCGTCGGCCGCGACGGCGTGGCCGGGCACAAGGCCGGGCGCGTGCATCCTCCCCTGGTGCGGATGGTGGATCTGCGGGGGGCGGCGTAGCCCCTCGCGGAACGGCCGGCCACGGCGGTGCCCGATGGGCGCCCCAGGCCGACATCGGAACCCCCCGCCGAACCCCGGCTCCGCCGCCGTTCCCGGACGGGCCGGATCGGGGCCGAGAACGATGAATTCCCGGTTACGCCGATTTCGGCCAACGCCTTGAAAAACAAGGCCAAAACGCCAATTCGGCGATAGGATTGTCATCGTTTGTCGTCCTTTGTCATCATTTCGCCGTTTTCTCTTTTCTCATCAATGCGTTATGGGCGCCCGACGAGGGCCTTTTCCGGACCCCACGGCCGTCCGCCGACGGACACCCGCACGGCCCGTTCGGCCAAGACTTATTTACCTATCAGATAGCAAAGATGAGGAATATTATCATAACGCGCCGCAAAAGTCCAGAGGACCCCAGCTATGCCTGAAGCCAACATCTTGGTGCGAAAGCCGGATGGAGGCTGGCCGAAGCGCGGTTGGCTGGCGAAGCGACCAGACGATAGCTTTCGGGCCATATTTCGATCTCATTCTGGCAGCAGTATTGTGACCAACACGGCCACAATCTCTTCCACCCGTGCCCAACAAACTTGACCAGCTAGGGCTTGCAGCTAATGATCGTTGGGGGCGCCGAACCTTACCGTGCGCCGGGTGGAGGAGTACATGGATCCAATTACCAAAGCTTTGCTCAGCGAGTTTGTGAAGCAGAACGAGCTCGACGGATTGGCCGAAGACAAGCAGTTCGAGCACTTCGCAACGTTCTCGGTCATTGCTTCGCGCTATGGCGAGGAGTTCGCCACCAGCGACGTTGTGCTAGGCGGCAATGCCGACCTTGGTATCGACGGGTGCGGGATAATTCTCAATGGTCGCCTGATCGACGATGAACAGGAAGTTGATGATATCCAGAAGCTGAATGGTTATCTGGAGGCGGAATTCATTTTCGTGCAGGCTAAGCGCTCGGCGAATTTCGATGGCGCTGCCATGATGGCCCTCGGTCAGCATCTGAAGGACGCAGTTTTCACTCACCAAACCACTCCCCCGATCAGTCCGGAACTCAGCAAGCGCATAAAAATAATCGACGAGATTTACAAGCGTGCCGCCAACTTCCGTAAGAATCCCGAATGTCGAATCTACTATGTCACCACAGGCATTTGGAACGACGATGCTTACCTCGGGACTATTATTAAGAAACAGATCAGCGATCTTGCCACAACCAACATGTTCGCAGATGTACGATACAACCCTGTCGGGGCACAAGCCCTGCAACAATTCTATCGTAATACGAAATATACGATTAGTCGCCAGATCACCTTCGACCGAACTGTAGTATTACCAGCTATTAATAAGGTAAAAGCTGCCTACTTGGGTGCCCTGCCTGCCTCGGAATTCGTCAAGCTCATCATCGGAGATGACGATAATATCGTCAAATCGGTTTTCATCGACAATGTCCGCGATTTTCAGGGCGAAAACCCTGTCAACGCGGATATGTCTGCGACATTGACAGGTGGCCTGCTCGATCAGTTCGTACTACGCAACAACGGGGTCACCATTGTAGCTCGAGACCTGTCCATCACCGGCCCAATATTTACTGTGCGCGACTACCAGATCGTCAATGGTTGCCAAACGAGCCACGTTTTATACGCGAACCGCGCCACCCTCACCGACAAACTATATGTGCCGGTAAAGCTAATTTACACTGATGACGAGGAAATTGCCCAGGAGGTCATCAAGTCGACCAACAGGCAAACGCCGATTGACGAGAAGGACCTACTCGCGCTGACCAAATTCCAGCGGGACCTTGAGATTTACTATTCCGGTATGCCAGATGATCGCCGGCTCTATTACGAGCGTCGATCCAAGCAGTACGCTAGCCGCGCCGACGTTGAGCGCACCCGAATCATCCCAATCGGGGTCCAGTTGAAGGCTTTCGCCTCGATGTTCCTGGACGCCGCCCATCAGGCGGGACGGTACCAAGCGACCTTGCTCAAGCAGGTCGGTGACCGCGTATTCAAAGCCAGCCATCGGCCCGAAGCTTACTATACAGCAGCACTCGCGTTTTACCGTTTCGAGGGTCTTTTGCGTCGAGGGCACGCGGATACCGCAGATCTCCGCGCGTTCAAATTTCACTTCTTACCGGCTTTCCGCCATCGGTTCGAGATCAATGAGTTTCCCGGGTTCGAGAACAAGAAAATCTCAGATTGGTGCGAGCCCCTTAACGCCCAGTTGGCCGACGCGGAACGGTCGCGGGAAGCGTTCGAGATTTGCGCGGACCTTATCCGCAGAGCGGCCGTTGGCCGGGGCCTTCAGATCGTGCGGGACGCCGCCAAGGTCCAAACGCTGACGGAGGGAATTCGCGCGCTCGCCGCCAAGGAGAACGGCCTGAAAACTCCTGCGGTTGCGACCTAACGATGTCGCAGTCGGCTCCATTGCCGCATTCCGCTATCAGCCCAATTCTGTCGCACCAAAACGGAAGCGCGAAATACAGCTCTTGGCCCCTTCACGTCGCCGCTTTAAGCCGGAAACTTTGCATCACAGTCGAGTAGAGCTCCGGGTCGGGGAAGGCCCCCATCTTGCGTAGCTTGTTCGTGACCTTCTCGAAATCGTTGACGCCAGCGTTTGGATTTTCGGCAAGCGCGTCAAGCTCATCCGCGATCCTCAATACGGCTTCCTCGTGCGCCTGCATTGCTTCGGGTGATGCCATTCTTGATCCCGACCGCACACAGAACGCCGCCGTGCGCCGCACATAGTCAGAAAACCCGCTCAGCGCAGCCCGCCGCAACGACAGTGCGATTCTATCTGCCGTCTTAACCTCGCCGGTCGAGACAAGCTCTTGATGATAGGTCGCTAGATCTTCGATGAGCCCACGTGCCTGGGATTCGGAGGCCAGCAGCCGATCGACCCGTCGACGGTTCCGATCTGTGCTGGTCGTCAACTCGCCCTCAACAGCAGCCGCCCTACCACGCTTCCTGTCCAGCACAGCCGCATCAGCCGAGAACTTCGCCTCATCGAGACTTGGCGCAAGACCCTGCCGGAACGTCTTAGCGCCAAGCTGATGGCTATCGGCGACATACCAGGCGAAACGCCCTTCGACGTTCGGCTCCTCGAAGACCCTCCCGACGAGACCGTCCCCAAAAAGGCGGACCCAAAGTGGCCCAATGTAATGCAGGCTCCTCCTAAATCGCTTCCAATCCTTCATGATCTATCCTTCATTTACGTCGCGACGAAAATTGTAAGACTTTTTCGTCGCGACGCAAATTGCGAAAGCGATGCGCTCCCTATTTTCTCATATCGAGGTGTCCGCTGTACCAGTTCGAAGTCCGCAAGCCGCCTTTCCGCTTCCGGCCCCGTATCAGAACAGACGCGCGGGTTGCGCCATTTCCGGCACCAAGCCGCCCCCCGAACTGGCCGCCCCCTACTCTTCCCAGGGAAACTTCATCTCGGTCACGTAGCGGCGGATGTTTTCGCGGATTTGCGGGTCGCCGAACAGGGCGCGGTTGGCGGCCAGGGCGGCGGGCTTGGCCTCCGCCAATGGGCCGGCGGTTTCCGCCCGGTGGCGCTTGTAGCGGCCGATGGCCGGCTTGCCCAGCCGGCGCAGCCGGACCAGGTGCCGGCGCAGCAGGGGCTCGACCGGGTCCTCGACGGCATCCGCCAGACCCCAAGCCAGGGCCTGGGCGGCGCCGACCGGCTGGGTGGTCAGGGTGAGGTAATGGGCCCTTTGCGCCCCCACCCGGCGGATCAGGAACGGCAGCACGCAGGCCGGGAACAGGCCGAACAGCATTTCCGACAGGGCGAAGCTCGCCGTGCCGTCGGCGAGCACGATATCGCAGGCGGCGGCCAGCCCCACCCCCCCGGCATTGACGCGCCCGCGCGCCACCGCCAGCGAGACGAAGGGACCATTGGCCAGGCGCAGCCAAAGATCGTAGAGCGGTTCCGGGTCCTCGGGCACGTCGGCGGCGGCCGTCGCCTGGAAATCGCCGCCGGCGCAGAAGACTTCCGCCGAGCCGCCCAGCACCAGGACCGACGGCCCGTCGGGGGCCTCGCATTGCGCCACCGCCCGGCCCAATTCGGCGATCAGCAAGCTGTTGATGACGTTGCCCGCCTCGGGCCGATTGAGGTGCACGGTCAAGATGCCGTCGCGGCAATCCACCGCCAGGGTTTCATAGGCCATGGTTTCCCCCTTCGGGCGAGCGCACCACCAGCGCCGTATCGATGCCGCCGAAGCCGAACGACAGCTTGAGGGCATGGCGAATGCGGTGCGGTTGCGGCCCGCCGATCACCCAGCGCAGCCCCGGTTCCGGCGGGTTCTCCAGGTTGCGGATGGGATGCAGGCGGCCGCCCCGCATCTGCAACAGGAGGGTGGCCAGTTCCACCGCGCCGGCCGCCGCAAGCCCGTGGCCGAGGATGGATTTGGTGGCGTTGACCCAGGCGTGCTCGAGGCCCATCGCCAGCAGGGTCTCCCGTTCGGTTTCGTCGCCCTTGGGCGTGCCGGTGGCATGCGCGTTCACATGGTCGATGTCGGCGGCGCCAAGGCCGGCCTCGGCCAGGGCCAAGGCGATGGCCCGCTTCTGCCCCTCGGGGGATGGCTCGGGGCCGCGCTGGCCGTCGGCGACCTGGGCGGCGCCGATCAGCGCGCCGTAACCCGGCCCGGCCTCGCCGGCGCGGCGCAGGACCAGGGCGGCGCAGGATTCGCCAAAAAGAAATCCGTCGTGCGCGGCATCGAAGGGCCGGCAGGCTCGGCCGGGCTGGCCGTCGAAGCGCTCCGAGCCCAGGGCCCCCAGCGCCCGGAACCCCAGCAGGTCGACGTAGGAGACGTCCTGCAACGCCCCCAGGGCGACGCAGGCATCGACCCGGCCGCCGCGCAGCGCCTCGGCCGCCAGGATCACCGCCACCGCCCCGCTGGCCGAGGCGGCCCCCACGGTGTTGGCGAAGCCGCGAATGGCGAAGCTGGCGGTGCAGAGGCCACACACGTCGCTGTCCATGAAGACGTGGCCATGGCGCGGCGGAACGAAGGCCAGCCGGCCGGCGTAATCGCGGACGGCCAGCAGCTGCTCGCGGGAAAACAGGTTGGAGCCGCCGACCACCAGCCCGATGCGCGTGGGGTCGACATCGTCCAGTCCGGCCTCGCGCCACGCCTCGTCCAGCACCGAGATGGCGACGCGGGCGCCGAAGCCGGCGGTGCGCGCCACCCGCTTGGGCAGCAGGTCGGGCGGGTCGGGCATTTCCACGCCCATGAAGGCGGTTCGGCCGTCGGGCGCCTGGCGGCCGGGGCGGGACAGCACCGAAAACACGTCCCTGCCCGCCAGCAGGCCGTCGAGCAGGCTGGCCTTGCCGTGGCCGAGGCCGCTGGCGACGCCGATGCCGGTGACGACGATCTCAGGTGCGCTTAAGCTTGGCATGGAGCAGATCGGCCAGTTCGCCGAGGTTGCGCGGCCCGTGCGTCTGCACCATGGGCAGGTCGAGGCCGAGGGCTTCCAGCGTGTTCATGACGATTTCGCTGCGCTCGATGGAATTGATGCCGAGGTCGGCCATGGCGTCGCCGCCGGAAATCGGCTGCGCTTCCAGGTCGGGCACGACCTCGCGGACCTGCCCGATGACGATGGCCAGAATGCTGTCGCGGTCCAAGCGGGCCCCCTTTTAAGCGATCGATCAGACGAAGCGGTATTGGCGGTGGTAGCCCGCCATGCCCTCCAGCACAAGCCTTCCCGAACCCTGGAGGGCGGCCCAGGCGGCGGGAACGGCGCCGGGATCGATGGCGACGTCGCGCTGGCCGAAGCGGATCACCTGTTCGCCGCGCAGCAACAGCTCGTATTCCTCCAGGCTCAGGCGATGGCGGCGGTCGAGCTCGGCGCCGATTCCCCGGGCGCGCAGGCGCCGCTGGCCGTCGGGCGTGACGACGCCGCTGAAGAACTCCGAGCAGCAGCCCGATCCGTACGAGAACATGCCCACCCGGCAGGGCCCCGCCAGCTCGGCGCTTTCCAGCAGCCCGGCCAGGCCGACGAACACCGACCCGCCGGCGGTGTTGCCGACGCGCTGGCCGAAGGCCAGGCTGGGGCCGAGGCGGCGGTCGAAATCCGCCTCGATCTCGGCCGGCGGCGCCTTGTAGAGCTTGCGCATGAGATGGCGGTGCGCCCCCTTGACCATGCCGCCGAACGGGGTGTGAAAGCAGAGGTAGGCGAAGGAGGAGCGGAAATCGGCGCCCTCGACCCGCCGGGCGTAGTCGCGGTAGGCGCGCTCGCAGCAATCGAGGTAGGCCATCAGCGACAGGTCGGCGTCGCCCGCCTCGGTGTCGGGACCGGGCCGGCAGGTATCCATCACCTCGAAGCCGTGATTGCCATAGGCGCCGGGATCGATCTGCAGCACGTGCGGCGCGTCGCCGACCACCATGGCCACCGCGCCGGCCCCGGAACTGGGTTCGGAATAGGCCCATTCCTGGATGGCGGCGGCATCGGCCAGTGCGAAGCGCGACAGGTCGGTGGCGATCACCAGCGCCTTGGCCCCCGGCGACGTGCCCGAGAGGACGAAGTTCACGGCCATCTGCAAACCGGCGGTGCCCGAGTAGCAGGCCTGCTTGATCTCGAACAGGCGGCAGTTGCCGCCGAGGCCCAGGTAGTGGTGGACATAGGTGCTGAGCGACTTGCCGAAGTCGATGCCGGATTCGGTGCAGGTCACCACCATCTCGATGCGAGCCCGCTCGGCCTCGCCCATGGCGTCGAGCAGCGGCTTGGCGGCGTTGACGGCGAAGCTGACCGGGTCCTCGCAGGGCAGCGCCACCGCCTTCTCGCGCATCAGCAGGTTTTCGAAGCGGGCGACATCAAGGCCGCGATGGACGCACAACTCGCGCACGTCCAGGCAGGCCGAGCCGCCATAGACGTTGAGGTCCTCGATGCCGGCGGCGATGGCCATCAGGGGCGCCCCACCTTGACCGGCAGCGTGCGCAGGCCCCGCGCGTTGAGGCGGTCGAGGCGCCATTCCGGCTGTCCGGCGAGGGCGATGGACGGCCAGCGATCCAGCAGCGAGGCAAAGGCGATCTGCCCCTCCAGCCGGGCCAACGGCGCCCCCAGGCAGAAATGCGGGCCGCCGCCGAACGTGAAGTGGGCGTTGCCCGGGCGGCCGACGTCGAGATCGTCCGGGCGCTCGAAGCGGGCGGGATCGCGGTTGATGGCGCCGATCATGCCGATGATCGGCGAGCCGGCGGGAATAAGCGTGCCGCAGATGTCGACGTCCTTCGCCGCCACGCGCAGGACCATGTTGCCGCCCGGTTCGACGCGCAGGAATTCCTCGACCGCCGGGCGCACCAGCGAACGGTCGCCTCGCAGGCGCGCCATCTGCCCGTCATCGCGCAGAAGCAGCAGCAACCCGTTGCCGATGAGGGTCACCGTCGTCTCGTGTCCGGCGACCAGCATGGACACCATGTTGACCAGCGTCTCTTCCTCGTTGAGCCGGCCTTCGTCCTGGGCGCGAATGACGACGGAAAGCAGGCTGTCGTCCGGCTTGGCCCGCCGCTCGGCCAACGTGGCCCGCAGGAAATCCTTGAAGGAATTCAAGGCGTCCAGCGCTTCCTGTTTCTGTTCGGGCGTCATCATGATGTCGCCGACGCGGATCAGCGACGCGCTCCAGCGCCGGATGTCGTCGTCGAGCGCCGCCGGCAGGTTGAACAGGTTGCACAGAACCCGCAACGGCATGGGGCCGGCGAACTCATCGATGATGTCGAACTCGCCTTCATCGGGCAGCCGGCCCAGCAGGCGGTCGGCCTCGGCCTGGATCGTCGGCGCCAGGGCGTTCATGGCCGGCGCCGAGAACGAGGATTGCCACATGCCGCGCATGCGCTTGTGGTCGGCCCCGTCGCGATTGATCATCTGATGCTGGAAGTCGTCGAACAGCCGATAGCCGACGGGATCGCGCCGACGGTATTCCTCGTTGTACCAGCCGTTCTTCCAAGGGCGGGTGTCGCGGCCGATTTCCGGCGCCTTGACCACGCGCGCGAAGGCTTCGTGGCCAAGGACGAAATACATGCCCGACCGGGTGTCCAGATGGATGGGCCCCCGCTCCTGCAACCGGCGCAACTGCGGATAGGGATTTTCCAGGAAGGCCCGGTCGGTCAGCATGCCCCACCAGTCGTGGCCGGTGACCGCCGCCGTCGTGGTTTCTGCCATCGTTCCCGTCTCCCTTGGCGGTCAGCGCGCCGCGTAGATGTGAAAGACCGCCGCCCCGCCCTGGGACAGGGGATGCGCACCGATGGCCGTGCGGAACCCGCGGCCGCGCAGATCGGCGGCCATGGCTTCGGTCGCCTCGTATCCCAGATGGACCTCGACCAGCAACTGGCGGATCTTCGGCCAATCGGATTCATCCAGGCCGGCCAACACCTCGCGCTCCGCCCCCTCGGTGTCGATCTTCAGCAGGTCGACCGTCTCCACCCCCAGGGCGGCCATCTGCGCCGACAGGGTGTCGATGCGGGCGCGCACCGTTTCGGGGCGGAACAAATCGTCCAGGAACGCCTCGTCCGCGGCCACCCGGGTGGCGCCGGTCTTGTCCAGGATATCCTTGATGCCGCCCCCGGCCTGTTGGCCGCCGAGCAGGCGGCGCAGGCCCGCCGACAGGGTCCGTCCGACTTCGCGGTTCTGCGTCGACAAGGCGGCGACGCCGGGAAAATAGTCGAACTCGGCCCAGCCCGCTTCCGCGCCCAGGCCGACCGGCACCGCCAGTCCCGGCGGGGTCATCGCCGCCAGGTTGCGCTCCAGCGCGGCGAACACGGCGGGCATCGGCTCGAAGGCAACGATGCGCGCCTGCGGGCAACGGTCGCGCAAATACAGCGAAAACAAGCCGATGTTGGCACCGACATCGAGGAAGGTTCCAGCCGCCGGCAACGCCAATCCGTGCGCGCCCAGATCCTCGGAAAAGATTTCGTGGACCGAGAAATCCACTTCATAGGCGTTGACGCAAAAAACCGTCCGACCATCGGGCAAGGTCGCCGATTGCATGAACAACCTCTCCCAGAAAAATCAGGCCAATCGATTCATCGCATCCAACGATTGCGGCAAGTCTTACCCATGCCGATGGCAGCGTCAAGGCCAGCCGGCGGCTGCGGCTTTGCAGCCGCCGGCCGCCTCTGCTAAGCATCTCCCATGAAGCTCTTCGCCATCAGTGACTTGCACCTGGCCAGCGCCGACAACCGCGACGCCCTGGCCGCCCTGCCGGAATTTCCCGACGATTGGGTGATCCTGGCCGGCGACGTTGCCGAGCGCTTCGAACACCTGCGCCTGGCCTTCGCCGCCTTCACCCGCCGCTTCCGGAAGGTGATCTGGGTGGTGGGCAATCATGAATTGTGGTGCATCCCCGAGGACGGCGATGAACAGCCGCTGCGGGGCGAGGCGCGCTATCGCGCCCTGGTGGACCTGGCGCGATCGTTCGGCGTGGTGACGCCCGAAGATCCCTACCCGCTATGGACCGGCCCCGGCGGCGATTGCGTTATTGCGCCGCTGTTCCTGCTTTACGACTACAGCTTCCGCCCCGATTCCATTCCCCGCGACGAGGTGGTGTCCTGGGCCGACGCCCGCCACAACGTCTGTGCCGACGAAATGCTGCTCGACCCGGCGCCCCACGCCTCGCGCGAGGCGTGGTGCGCCGCCCGCTGTCGCTGGACCGAGGAACGGCTGGCGAAGCTGGACCCGACGCTTCCAACCGTGCTGATCAACCACTTTCCCTTGCGCGAGGATCTGATCCATATCCCGCGGGCGCCGCGCTTCACCCCCTGGTGCGGCACCAAGGCCACCGCCGATTGGCACCGGCGGTTCCGCGCGTCCGTGGCGGTCAGCGGCCATTTGCATGTGCGCCGCACCGACTGGCGCGACGGCACCCGCTTCGAGGAGGTCTCCCTGGGCCACCCCCGACAGTGGGACCAGCGCCTGGGCATGGCCCATTACCTGAGGGAAATTCTTCCCGGTCCGGCGGCCTCGGCTTGACGGCACAGCCGGTCGGCGTCCACGGCAGACGCCGTGATCGTCACCCCGTCGGATGGGGGATGGCGCAAGGCCAGCGCCATCAGGTGGCGGGGGGTTGGATGGAACTGCCGGAATTGCCAGTCCGCGGCGTCGTCCTCCACACCCGGCTCGAACCGGATGGCCAGTGGATCCAGGGTGAAGGCGAAAGAGTCGAGGGGCTGCGCCAACCCTTTGCCGGTGGCCTTGATGTAGGCTTCCTTCAGCGTCCAGATGGACAGGAAGGCTTCGTCGGCCAAGGCGGGCGGGAATGCCTCCAATTGCGCGCATTCGGCGGGGGCGAAAAAACGCCGGGCCAAATCGCCGTTGGCCGGCCGGCGATCCAGCCATTCCACGTCGATCCCCACGTCATGTTCTTCGGTCACGACCGCCGCCGCCAGGCCGCGGGTATGGGAGAGATTGACGCGCAGGCGGGGCGACGTGACCGGCGTCAGCACCTCGGGCTTGCCGTGGGGGCCGATGGTGAATCGCCATGCCGACGGCTCGCCGCCCGCCCACGCCGACAGCAACCCGCGCGCCAAGGCGTGGGCGGCTGTATAGGACAGCCGGTCGCGGTCGAAGTGAAAGCGGCGGGCGCGGGCGCGTTCCGTGTCGTCGAGCAGGGCTTCAAGCCGTGGCCAGTCGGCGGCGGCGACGCCTTCCACTCCCAACCACCACAGCACCACAGAATCCCCAGCCACCCGCGCTCTCTCCGCTTTGCCGACCCGTCACACTGCCACTCTTATCGCTTCCGTTCGATCAGCCGTGGGCGCCGGACGCGTTCAGCGTCACGGCTGCGCGAATAAGAGCCTTCAATGCCTCCTCGTCAATCTCCTCGCCCTCGTGGAAGTCGATGGCGCGCCTGGTGTTGCCATCGAGGCTGGAATTGAAGAGGCCCGATGGGTCGTCAAGTGCGGCTCCCTTGGCAAAGGTCATCTTTACGACATTCTTGTAGGTCTCGCCGGTGCAGATCATTCCGTCGTGATACCACACCGGAACCCCTCTCCACTTCCACTCCTCGACCACCTCGGGGTCGACTTGCTTGATCAAGGCGCGGAGCCGGGAGAGCATCTCGCCCCGCCAGTCGCCGAGCTCGCCGATTCTCTCGTCGATCATCCGGGATGGAGATTTTTCTTCCCGAGATCCGCTCTCGCTCATGATGCTTTTTTCCTCTCGGGCCAAGCCGAACATGGGAGTTGAGGGTTGCCGCCAGAGAGGAGGGTCGGCTTCGCAACGGCTGGCTTGGCGGCGGTCTTCCCTGCAACCTTCGTGAACTCGATGGAGGTCTTGTTGGCCATGGCGTTCGCCCGCAGATACCCGTAGCGCCCAACTTCATCCCGCACGGCCCACCATATTTTTATCTAATACTCTGATATCAATGTTTTTTATGGGTGGTCGCGTGTTTTCTGTGGACCTCCCGCCCCCGGCCCCAGCGGCACCTTGCCGTGGCCGCCGGGAAGGTCGACGACGTAGGTCGGCTGGGCGATGCCCGACAGGCGGGCCGAGAGGGCGCGCATCAGGGCCCGGCCCTCGGCGATGGAGGTACGGAAATGCGCCGTGCCGGGGGCGAGGTCGAGGTGGTGGAGATAGTAAGGGTTGACGCGGTTCACCACGAACGCGCGCATCAACGCCTCCAGCACGTCGGCGTCGTCGTTGACGCCCTTGAGCAGGACGCTCTGGCTCAGGAGCACGATGCCGGCATCGGCCAGGCGGGCCAGCGCCGCCCTGCCGGCGGGCGTGAATTCGCGGGGATGGTTGGCGTGGATGGCGACATAGACGGCGCCGGGAAAGCGCTTGAGCGCCGCGATGAGCTTTTCGCTGAGCCGGCCGGGGTCGACCAGCGGCACCCGGGTATGCCAGCGCGTGACTTTGACATGGGCAATGCCCGCCGCCGCCTCGGCGATGAAGCCCATCCGCCGGGGGGAAAGCATGAAGGGGTCGCCGCCGCTGACGATCAGCTCGAAGATCCGCGGGCGCGCCGCGATGTAGGAAAAGGCATCCCGCAGCTCGGCCTCGGTGAGGGTGCCGGCGCCTTCGGGTCCGACGCTTTCGCGGCGAAAGCAGAAGCGGCAATAGACCGGGCAGGTATGCAAAGGCTTGAGCAGCACGCGGTCGGGATAGCGGTGAACCAGCCCCTTGAGCGGCGAGCGGGCGGCATCGCCGATCGGATCGGGGTCCTCCTCCGGCCGCCGGGTGAGCTCGGCTTCCGAGGGCAGGAACTGGCGGCCGATGGGATCGGCGGGGTCGGCGGGATCGATCAGCGCCGCCATGGCCGGGGTCAGCCCCACCGCATGGCCGGCGGCGGCGGCTTCCAGCGCCGGGCCATCGGCGGCCGGCACCAGCCCGGCGGCGATCAGCTCGGCGACGCTGCGCAGCGGCGGGGCGACGGGCAACGTGCGGATCCTGGGGTCGGCGCTCATGCCGGTTCCACCGTCGGGGTCCATTGGACGTCCTCGATGCGCGGCGCCCCCAGCAGCAGCATGACCAGCCGGTCGAACCCGAGCGCCGCGCCCGAGGCTTCCGGCATCAGGGGCAGCGCGGCCAGGAAGTCCTCGTCGATGGGATAGCGCTCGCCATAGAGGCGGGCCTTCTCCTCCATGTCGGCTTCGAAGCGGCGCCGCTGCTCGTCGGCGTCCCGCAACTCGCCGAAGGCGTTGGCGAGTTCCAGCCCGCAGGCAAACATCTCGAAGCGCTCGGCCACCTGGGGCTGACCGGGCTTGCGCCGGGCCAGCGCCGCTTCCGGCAGCGGATAGTCGCAAAGAATCGTCACCCGGCCGTTGCCGATGGCGGGCTCGACCTTTTCCGCCATCACCCGGCTGAAGATGTCCGACCAGGTGTCGTCATCGGCGACGCGCACGCCGGCATCCATGGCTGCCTTGGCCAGCGGCTCGCGGAGCGCCAGGCCGGCGGGGTCGAGCGTCGCCAGAAGGTCGATGCCGGCGTGGCGGGTGAAGGCGTCGGCCACGGACAGCCGCTCCGGCGCCTCGAAGGGGTCGGCCACGCGGTTGCCATGGCGCAGCGTGGTCGCCCCCGCGGCCTCGGTGGCGACGCGCAGAATCGCGTCGCAATCGTCCATCAGCGCCGAGTAACTCTCCTCGGCGCGATACCATTCCAGCATCACGAATTCCCGGGCGTGGCGGACGCCCGATTCGCGGTTGCGAAAGACCCTGGCGAAGTCGAAGATTTTCCGCTCTCCGGCGGCCAGCAGCTTTTTCAAGGCAAATTCGGGGGACGTGTGGAGGTAAAGCGGCCGGGCCTGCCCGTCGGGGGTCAGGGCCTGCGTGGCGAAGGCATGGAGATGGGTCTCGTTGCCGGGCGAAACCTGCAGCGCGGCGGCCTCGACCTCAAGGAATCCTTCCCCCTCGAAATGGGCACGCAACGCCGATTTGACCCGGTTGCGGGCCAGCAGCCGGGCCCGCCGGTCCTGGTGGCGGGAGGGTATCCACCAGCGCTCAGTCATGCCGACGCCGCCGCCGTTTGTGGGCCATGGCTTACGCTCCGATCTGGCTTTTTGCACAAAGATGGGTATGGTGCGCGGTAACAATAGCATCCCGGGCGCGCCAAGAGGATATTTTCGCCATGGTCAAGGTTATCGCCAGCAACATCCGCAAGGGCCAGATCGTCGAGATCGACAGCCAGCTTTATACCGTGCTTTCCGCGGAAAGCTTTTTCCCGGGCAAGGGGACGCCGACGACGCAGATCGACATGCGCCGGATCTCCGACGGCGTCAAAACCACGCAACGCTACCGTACCACCGAGCAGGTCGAGCGCGCCCACGTCGAGGAGACGGAGCACAGCTATCTGTTCAAGGACGGCGACCATTACGTGTTCATGAACCCCGAGACCTACGAGCAGGTCACCGTTTCCGGTGACATCATCGGCGAACAGGCGGTCTATCTCCAGGAAGGCATGCCGTGCAACATCTCGGTGCACGAGGGCGTCGCCGTTTCCATCGAACTGCCGCAGAAGGTGACGCTGGAAGTGATGGAGACCGAGCCGACGGTGAAGGGCCAGACGGCTTCTTCTTCTTACAAGCCGGCCATGCTTTCCAATGGCGTCAGGACCCTGGTTCCCAGCCATATCGTTCCCGGTACCCGCATTGTGGTGATGACCGCCGACGGCGCCTACGTCGAGCGGGCCAAGGATTAGGTCGGGAGGGCATTGCCAGAGGCGACGCCAGTCCTTACGAAGCGGGTGCCCGCGTCTCCTTGGCGAAGACGCTGAGACCCAACCACCGCTGCATGGATTGCGCGAGCGTCCTGTCGCCGATCATCTCGATCTGGCCGGCGTCGACCTCTTTCTGCACGGTCGAGAGGCCCATCCACACGGCTGTCATGCTCCTGAGCGAACTGCGCACGTAAAGATCGATCTCGAAGCCGGGATTGCTCGAACAGAGATCGACCGTGTCGCCGTCGACGACAAGCCACCACGATCGCTTGCCGGACCTGACCTCGGGATAGAGGAAATTGATCGTGCATCGCCGCGCCGGCAGGGGCGTCGGGTCGAGATTGCGCCGCATGTCCCACATGAGCAGCGACGGGTCGAGATTCTTGAGCGAAAGCGACGATTCGACCCAGCGCAGCCCCCAGTGGCCGAGCGACATCACGACCGGGCGCAGCCCCTCGCCCGCCTCGGTCAGCCGGTATTCGACAACGCCGCGCTGCGTCGTCGGCACGGATACGATTACGCCGGCATCCTCCAGCTCCTTGAGCCGTTTGGACAGCAGCGTGGGGGACATCAGCGGCACCCCGCGGCGAAGATCGTTGAACCGGCTGGAGCCGCTGAGCAGTTCGCGGACCACCAGCACCGTCCAGCGCGAACAGAGGATTTCCGCCGCCATCGCGATCGGGCAGAACTGGCCGTAGCTTCCCGGGTCATGGTGCCGGAGCATGGGGACCTCCCTCAAGGGGGTCGACGGGCGGTACAGACACTGTAGCACCAGCGCAGATTGGCATTGCCGGGCGCGTTGACAAGGCAAGGGTTCGGTGGGTTCGGGGCCGCCAGCCGATACAGTTCCTGGACTGGAGGGGCGCGTTCCCCGGGTGCGATGATTCGGCCCGTTCGGATTAATCGCTCTTTCCAGCTACAGGGAGACTGCCATGAGTGCCCCATCAGCCATGAAAATCATCGCTCCCCCCGCGCCGAATGCGGCCGATATCGCGCGCGAACTGGGTCCCGTTTTGGCCGCTCGTGCCAATGCGGAGGCAGACGAAGACAAGTATGTGGCGGAAAACGTCGCCCTTCTGAAAGACTCCGGTCTCGTCGAGGCCGGGGTGCCGTGTGAACTGGGGGGCGCCGGCGCCGAGATTGACGGGCTTGCCGCCATGCTGCGCACCCTGGCCTATCATTGCGGTTCGACCGCCCTCGTCTTCTCGATGCACACCCATCAGGTCGCCGTCCCGGCTTGGCGCTGGCGGCACCAGAAGGCTGCCGCCGTCGAGCCGCTTTTGAAGCGGATCGCTGCCGAGCGCATTCTGCTGCTGTCGAGCGGCGGATCGGACTGGATCGCGGGTTCCGGCAAGGCCGAGAAGGTGGAGGGCGGCTATCGCATCAACGCGCGGAAGGTCTTCACGTCGGGGGCGCCCACCGGCGACATCCTGATGACCGGGGCGATCCTGGAGGCCGATGAGGGGCCAACGGTCGTGCATTTCGGCGTCCCCATGAACTCGCCGCACGTCAAGATCCTCGACACCTGGCGCACGCTCGGCATGCGCGGCACCGGCTCGCACGACGTGCTGATCGAAGGCCACGTCGTGCCCGAGGCGGCCGTTGCCGCGCGGCGCAAGGCCGGCCAATGGCATCCGCTTTTCCAGATCATCTCCACGATGGCTTTCCCGCTGATCTATGCCGTCTATCTCGGCGTGGCCGAAAGCGCGCGGGACATTGCGATCGGTCTGGCAAAGAAAAAGACGCCCGGACGCCATTCCGTGGATCTGGCGGGGCGTATGGAGACCGATCTGACGGCGGCCCGGCTGGCCCATGAGTCGATGCTGGCGGCCGTTCGCCTCAACGCGCCTTCGGCCGACACCGTCAATCAGGTAATGATCGGCCGCCAACTCGTGGCCAGGCACGCCATCTCGGCCGTCGAGTACGCCATGGAGCTGGCGGGAGGCGCGGGATTTTACCGCTCCGCCGGTCTCGAGCGGCGGTTCCGCGACGTCCAGGCCGCCCGCTATCATCCGCTGCAATCGGGTCCGCAGGCCGAGTACGCCGGGGCCATGGCGCTGGGATTGCCGGTGGATCGGATCTTCTGAAGGCCGGCTGCCTTCCCTATCCCGCCGCCCCCGGTGCGCGGGGTTCGGTTTGGGGGATGAGGGCCGGCGAGGCCAGGATCAGGCGGACGAGGTCGGCCTGGCGCCGGGTGTTGGTCTTGGCGAAAATCCGTTTCAGGTAGGTCCGGGCCGACTCCTGGGTGATGTGCAGGGCCTCGGCGGCATCACCGAGGTCCCTGCCGCTGGCCAGCACGCAGGCCAGGCGGCTTTCGGCGCCGGTCAGCCCGTACAGCCGGCCGATGACTTCGGCGTCCAGGGCCGGCGGCCGGTCGGGGTCGGCGACGAACAGGGCCACCGAGGCCTGCCCTTCGGCGTCCGGCTCCGGGCCCAGCGGCGTCGCGATCACCAGCAGGGGATGGCGCATCGACGGCCGCGACAGAGAAACCGCCGTGACCGCGTCGTCCGCGCGCTCGCGCGCCGCCTGATGGCGGATGGTTTCGAGCAGGGCCTGCGTTTCATCCGGCGTGGCGCCCCGGCACACCAGATTGGCATCGACGGTCAAACCGTCCTTTTCCGCCACCAGCGCGCTGCCGGCCTGGTTCATGTGCAGCACGTGCCCGCTGCCGTCGACGACGATGACCGCCGTCGCGATATGGTCCAGCGCGAGAAGTCCGACGTCGGAGGCCCGGCGGCTCCCGCTTTCCGTTTCGGTGGTTTCGGCCAATCGTGCCGCCGCCAGGGTTTCCTCGATGCCGCTCATCAGCCGGCCGACCGGGCACGGCTTGGTATAGAAACGGAAGACGCGGGTCGTATTGATGACGTCGGCGGCCAGTTGAAGGTCGGCGGTTCCGGTCAGGACCACGCAGCGGGTGGCGGGCGATCGCTGGTTGAGGGAGCGAACCAGTTCAAGACCGTTCATCCCCGGCATGCTCATGTCGGTGACGACGACGGCAAACGGACGCTCGGCGGCCGCCTTCAGCGCCGCCTCCGCCGACTCGACGAACGCCATGTCCCAGACGCCGCGCTTCGCGTGGAAGGCGCGGACGAGCGACGACAGCAGATGGGTGTCGTCGTCGACGAACATCACCCGCGGCATCGCCGTCATGGCCGGCCTCCCGGACCATCGTGCCGATTTCCGGCCGTCATTGCGGGGTTCCCTTCGACGTCATGGCGGCGGCCATTATCGTATGAAGTCGCCAAGGGGTGAAGCCGCATGTCCTCAAATGGGGATATCGGGGCTCGCCGCATCGGAGTACCCGTGGTGAAGGTCCACCGGATCGGATAGGTGCGATGTTTCGCAGGACGACCTTCGTCGGAGTGTTGTGCGCGGCCATGCTCGGCGCGTTGGCTGGCGCGCAGGCCGACGACCTGCGGGAGATCAAGGCGCGCGGAGCGATCCGGCACCTGGGCGTTCCCTACGCCAACTTCGTGACCGGAGCGGGAGACGGCTTTTCGGTCGACATCGTGAAGATGTTCGCCCAACACCTGGGCGTCCGCTACGCGTACGTCGAGACCGACTGGGACACGGTCATCCCCGATCTGATCGGCCGCAAGGTCAAGGCGTCGGGCGGCACGGTCGAGCTCGGCGAGGTCGTGCCGGTGCGCGGCGACCTGATCGCCAACGGACTGACGATCATTCCGTGGCGGCAAAAGGTTGTCCGCTTCTCGACCCCGGACTTCCCGACCCAGATCTGGTTTGTCGTGCGATCCGACTCGCCCATCCGGCCCATCGAGCCCAGCGGCGACCTCAGGAAGGATATCGCGGCGGTCCGCACCCTCCTTCGCGGCCACAGCATTCTCGGCAAGGTGAACACCTGTCTCGATCCGACGCTTTACGACATCGTGTCCACGGGCGCGCGCAGTGTCCTTTTCGCGGGCTCGCTCAACGACATGGCGGGAGCGGTGATCAAGGGCGAAACCGAGGCGACGCTGCTCGACGTTCCCGACGCGCTGGTCGCCCTCAAGAAGTGGCCCGGCATGATCAAGGTCGTGGGGCCGTTGTCGCCGGCGCAGGAGATGGGGGTGGGATTCCGTCCGGACTCGCCGCAGCTGCACCGGGAGTTCGAGAAATTTCTGCACCAGATCAAGCGGAACGGGACATACCGCGGGATCGTCGAAAAATACTATCCCCTCGCCCTTTCCTACTTTCCGGAATTTTTCAAGTAGATCGATGTCATGAAAGCATTGTCTGGACACCTTTGGGCATGGATGCGCGGCCGTAATACGTCGGCCGACAAATATTTGTTGGCGGTTCTGGGCGTCATTCTTTTCCTGTTCGTCATTGTTCTTCTCGTTCTTCACCACAAGACCCAGAATGACCTGCGTGCGGCCCACAAGACGGAATTCGTCGAGGAAGTGAAGCGCCGGGCCGATGGGCTCGGCTTCTTTTTCACCGACCGTCGCAACGATCTCGACGATCTTGCCGTTTCCCCCTCGCTCGAAGCGTACTTCCTCAACAAGGATCTGGGGGTGTCCCTGCAGTACGGTCTTCGCGCCAATCTGGAGGAGGTCGCCGGGACCATGCGGCGGCTGGTCAACACCCGCCGGTTCGGCAGCAGGGCCGACGCCGTCTACGAACGGATGGTCATGGTCGACGCCGCCGGCACCGCGCTTATCGACGTGACATCGATGGGGGGAAACACTTCCGGTATCCACGAGCTTCAGGGCGCGAATCTGTCGCGATTCCTGGCAAAGGACGAGACCGACGCCGTGGTGCGGTTCGACGGGTGCCCATCCGCTCCGGTCGTCGTGGTGCTCCGGCCGCTCTTCCACAAGGGCCGCTTCGTCGGCCAGGTGTTGGCTTGGCTGCGGTGGGAGTCGATCCAGGAACATCAGCTTTCCGTCCGGCGCAGGCAGGCTGCCGTCGCCATCGCCGACAACGAAGGATGCGCGTTTTATGATGCGCCGAGGGAGGAACTGCGCTCTTCCCTGGCGTGGCGTATCGCCGGAACGGTAGATGGCGGCGCCGTGACGACCGAAGGCGCGTCCGGAGACAGGACGGTTGCCGTGGCCGTTCCGGTGGCGACGACGCCCTTCAGGTTCGTCGCCTCCATTCTCGAGGCCACTCTTTTGACCGGCAACACCAGCGTTTGGCTGGTCGGCGGGCTCTATGGGCTGACGTTTCTTCTTCTCGTCAGCGGCGCCGTGATCTGGCGCAACGGCCTGCGCCGCGACCGCCTCGAAAGCGAGCTGCGCGACGCGCAGAAACTGGAGGCGGTGGGACAACTGGCCGGCGGCATCGCCCACGAAATCAACACGCCGTCCCAATATATCAGCAACAATTTGACCTTTCTGGCCGACGCCCACGCAACGCTGTTTGCCTTGGTGCGGGGGTGCCTGGCGCTGATCGACGATCTCAAGGATCGCGAGGAGTTTGCCGACCGCATGCGCGAGATCGACAATCTGCGCCGGGGCGCCGATCTCGACTTCCTGGCCGAAGAAATTCCCTCGGCGACCGAGCAGTCGATTTTCGGCATCAAGCAGATTTCGCGCATCGTCCTTGCCATGAAGGAGTTCTCGCATCCCGGAGTCCAAGGGAAGGCGCCGACCGACCTGAACCGGGCGATCGAGAACACCATCACCATTTCGCGCAACGAGTGGAAGCACGTCGCCAAGGTGGAGACGGCCTTCGACCCCGCGTTGCCGGCGGTGATCTGCCTGCCGGGCGAAATCACACAGGTTCTGCTGAACCTGCTGGTCAACGCCGCCCATGCCGTCCGCGCGGCGGGCCACGATGCCAACGACGGGCGCATCCGCATCGCCACCGCCCTCGAAGGGGAAACCGCGGTGATCCGGGTGGAGGACAACGGCACGGGCATTCCCGAGGCCATCCGCGGCAAGGTCTTCAACCCCTTCTTCACCACCAAGGAGGTCGGCAAGGGAACCGGCCAGGGCCTGACGATCGCCCGCGACATCGTTGTCAACAAGCACGGCGGCGCCATCCGCTTCGAGACGCGGACCGGCAAGGGGACAACCTTCGTCGTCCATCTTCCCGTCCGTGGCGTCGCCAAGGGCAACGCCAACGCCAAAGGGAAAGCGCCGATAGGCGGCGCGCCGACACGTGAGTCGATCTGACATGGGGGACCAGCCCATGACATCAACCGTCCTGTTTGTCGATGACGACGAAAACGTCCTCAGGGGGTTGCGGCGCATGCTTCATCCGATGCGCGAGGCCTGGCAGATGGTTTTCGTCGACAGCGCGGAGAAGGCCTTGGCGGCGATGGCCGAGCAGCCGTTCGACGTCGTCGTGTCCGACCTCAGGATGCCGGGAATGGACGGCGCCGAACTGCTGACGATCGTCAGCAAGACCTACCGGTCCAGCGTTCGCATCATCCTGTCGGGCTATGCCGAGGAGGAGGCGATCCTGCGCACCGCCGGGCCGGCCCATCGCTATCTCTCGAAACCGTGCGGCTTCGACTGCCTGGTCGAAGCCGTCTCCAGCGCCGTCGCCTTGCGGCGCTTTCTCGACGACGAGGGGCTCCGTCAGTTGGTGTCGAGCCTGCATTCCCTGCCCAGCCCACCCGACGTCTTTCTGGCCCTGCTCGAGGAACTTCGCTCGAAGAACGCGTCGTCCACTTCCGTCGCCCATATCCTGTCGCGCGACGTCGCCATGACCGCCGAAACCCTGAAGCTTACAAACTCGGCGTTCTTCGGTCTTCCCACCCGCATCACCGATCTCAAGGACGCCGTGCGGCTTCTCGGCCTGGATACCATCAAGGCCCTGACCCTGATGGCCGGCATCTACTCCAGCTATTCGGGAGACACGGCTACGGCGGCCATCATCCGGCGCCTCGGCAACCGAAGCCTGGGCGTCGGCATGGCCGCCCGGACCATCGCCGAACTGGAACACCTGGATCAGGCCGCCATCCAGGAAGCCATGTGCGCCGGGGTGCTTGCCCATGTCGGCGTCCTCGTCCTCGTCGCCAATTTCCCGCTTCGTTTCCGTCGGGCCGTGAACCAGGTGGAAAACGGCGTGCAGCCGATTTACGAGGCGGAACGCCAGGTGTTCGGCGCCAGTCATACGGAACTCAGCGCCTATCTCCTCGGCCTGTGGGGATTCGTCGACTCGGTGGTCGAGGCGGTGGCCCATCACCATGAGCCGCACCGCTACAAGGGCCAGAGCAAGCTTGTGGGGATCCTCCATTGCGCCCAGGCCCTCGCCAAGACCTGCGGCGCGGCGATGGCCAGGGGAGAGTCCGAGGAACTCGACGACATCGCGCTGCGTTCGGGGCTGGACATGGACTTCCTGATGGCCTCCGACCTGATCGACCGTCTTCCCGATTGGCGCAATGCCGTCGACGAGGTCTTGCGCAGAGGGGGTGTCGAATGAGCAATCGCGTGCTGATCGTCGACGACGACGCAAACCTTCTTGCCGGATTGCGCAGGCAGTTCCGCAACGGCTTCGATCTGCATCTGGCGCAGGGGGGCGCCGAGGCCCTGGCGCTGGTCGCCTCCGAAGGGCCGTTCGCGGTCGCCATGGTGGACATGCGGATGCCGGGAATGGATGGCATTTCCCTGCTTGCCGAACTGCAACGCCAGACCCCCGACACGGTGCGCATGATGCTGACCGGAAACGTCGATCAGCAGACCGCCATCGAAGCCATCAACCGGGGCCAGATCTTCCGGTTTTTCACCAAGCCCTGCCTGCCGGACGTGCTGGCCGACGGCATCGAGGCGGGGTTGCGCCAGTACGCCCTGGTGACGGCCGAGCGCGATCTCCTCGAAAAAACATTGGCCGGCAGCGTCAAGATGCTGATCGATGTCCTTTCCCTCGCCGATCCGGCCGGCTTCGGCCGGGCATCGAGGGTCCGGGACTGGTGCCGGACGTTGGTCGAGGAGTTGCCGGCCATCCAGCTTTGGGAAATCGAGGTGGCGGCGATGCTGGCCTGGCTGGGCAGCGTGGCGGTGCCCCCCGAACTGATGGCGAAAAGGGACAAGGGGGAATGGCTGACGGCGTCCGAACAGGAAATCATCGACCGCATACCGATGACGGGACGCGACATCATCGCCAACATTCCCCGGCTGTGCCGGGTGGCGGAGATCGTCTATTGCTGCGACCGGTCGTTCGACGGAGCGCAGGGCTTCCCCTGGGACAAGCCGGTCGGCGCCGACATCCCGATCGAGGCCCGACTGCTGCACATCCTGTTCGACTTGGCCGCCGAGGCGGAACAGACCGGCTTCATGTCGTCGGCCTATGCGGTTCTCGCGGCCCGGCTGGGCCGTTACGATCCCGACCTGCTGCGTCTCGTCCGCGACCGCCTTCTGCCATCCGACGCGGGACCGATCGGGCCGTTCATCCAGGAGCTTTCGATCGCCCAACTGGAGGTCGGCCATCACCTGAAGTCCGATCTGGTGACGGAGGACGGGCGGCTCATCCTCAAGGCGGGCAACACGCTGAACGGCATTCAGGCCGAGCGCATCCGCAATCTGGCGGTGATGTACAAATTCCGGGAACCCATCCGGGTGGTCCACGTTTACCGCCGCTTATCGGCGCCGGCGGCGCCATCGCATCCATAAATTTGCGTGTCCAGCCAGCCGTTGCGGATTAGTATCGCGGCGGGACAGGGCGGAGCTATCGCGAAACGGCTGCCGCCGACGGGCCGGGGGAGGCTTGGTCGAACCTGGATGGACAAGGACAAGCAGGGAGAGAGGCCATGGTTTGGAGAATCGGTTTTAAGCGGCTGGTGGGAGGATTGGCCGGCGCCGCGGTGCTGGCCGCCGCCGCCGGCGCGACGGCGGCGGAATTGCCCGCCCCCCTCAGCCCGCCGCAAAAAGTCAAGGTCGCCTATGTACCGATCCTGAAGTTCGCTACCGTGTACGTGGCGTCCAAGCGCGGCCTGTTCAAAAAATACGGCCTCGATGTCGAGTTCGAGCGCGTGAAGTCGGGCACCGAGGCGATCGCCTTTCTGACCCAGGGCTCCATCGACGTCGGCGGCATCGCCATCGTCACCTCGCTGTGGAACGCCTGGAACCGCGGGATGGACATCCGCATCATCGCGCCGGGCGCGCTGGAGCCCTTCACCAACAGCCCGACGCAGCTTCTGCTGCGCAAGGCCTTGGCCGCCGAGGGCAAGGTGAAGGGCATCGCCGATCTCAAGGGCAAGCGGATCGCGACGGCCGGCGGGCCGGGCAGCGGTGGCGAATACCTGGCCGCCAAGGCGCTCGAGCGCGCCAAGCTGACCATCCGCGATGTCGAACTGATCAACTTGAACAACGCGGACATGCCGGCCGCCCTGGAACGGGGTACGATCGACGCCGCGTTGGCCGGTTCGCCCTATGCCGATCAGGCCATCAAGGGAGGCTACGCAACCGTCCTTGAAGGCGACCTGACGCCTGGCCTGATGACCGTCGCCTTCGTCGGATCGGGCAAGTTTCTCAAGGAACGGCCGCAGGTCGCCGAGCGGTTCGTGCTGGCGCTGGCCGAGGCGGCGCGCCTGATGCAGGGCGACGGCTATCTCGCCCCCGCCAACATCGAAGCCTACATGACCTTCACCAACACCACCGAGCAGGCGATCCGCGAGGGCAATCCCGTGGTCTACGACCCCAATCTGGTGGTTTCCTTCGACGGCCTGCGCGACGTCGAGCGGGTGCATCGCGAAAACGGCCGCCTGGAGTACACGCAACCCATCGACCTGAAGGCTGTGGCCGATGACCAGTTCGTCAAGAAGGCGATCGCCGCGCTCGGCCAGTATAAGAAATAGGCCCTGTCCGGGACGGCGGGCGGCCCTTTCGGGGCCGCCCGCCCTCGGCATCAACGAAGTCATCTGTCTGGAACCAAACCGATGATATTGTCCGGCGCGCAGGCGTCGCCGTCGCGGGAGACGGCGACGGCGGCGAAAATCATTTCCCGGAACGTCACCAAGATCTATCCGACCGTCCGCGGGCCGATGACCGCGTTGACGGATTTCAACCTCGACGTGGCGGACGGCGAGTTCGTCAGTGTGGTCGGACCGTCGGGCTGCGGCAAGTCCACCTACCTGCGGATTCTGGCCGGCCTCGACACACTCAGCGCCGGCAGCGTCCTGATCCGGCCGGGGGCCGATCCCAAGAAGCCGCTCAACAGCGTCGTCTTCCAGGAATATGCCGTCTTTCCGTGGAAGACCGTCGTCGACAACGTCGCCTTCGGCCTCGAAATGCGGGGCATCGGCCAGGCCGAGCGGCACGAGGTCGCCCTCTACTGGCTGGAGCGGGTCGGCCTTCGCAAGTTCGCCGGGTACTATCCGCACCAGATTTCCGGTGGCATGAAGCAGCGCGTCAGCATCGTGCGCGCGCTGGCCAACGATCCCGAGGTGCTGTTGATGGACGAGCCGCTGGGAGCGCTCGACGCCCAGACGCGGATCGTGCTGCAGGACGAACTCCTGCGCATCTGGGAGGATACACGCAAGACGGTCGTCTACATCACCCACAGCCTCGACGAGGCGATCCTGCTGAGCGACCGGGTGATCCTGATGACCGCCCATCCGGGCCGCCATCTGGCCACCTTCGAGATCGACATCCCCCGGCCGCGCACGGTGGAAACCATGAACACGGCCCGCTTCGCCGAATTGCGCGGCGCCGTCTGGGATCTGTTGGGCAAGGAGGTCGCCCGCGCCATGGAGTTGCAGGCATGAGCACATTGGCCAACGGCAACGCCAACCCCACCATTCCGCAGGCAACCGATCCGGAAACGCTGGCCCGACGGCGGGCCGAGCGACTGGCCTTTTGGCGCGGCCTGTCGTGGCTGATCGCGGCGACGGTGGCCTGGAACGCCATCTTCTTCGCGGCCGGCCTGTGGTTTTCGCTGTGGTGGCTGGGGCTGTCCGGCGATTTCGTGCTGGCCGTGATGATTGCCGAACGGATCGGCCGGGTCGTGCCGTTGCGCGGCCGTCGGGCCTATGAGCGCACCCTGGCGTTCGGCTTTCCGGTGCTGGCTCTTGTCGCCTGGCAGGTGATCGTCGACGCCGGCATTCTCAGCGCGACCTGGTTTCCGCAGCCGACCCGCATCGCCAAGGCCCTGTGGGAGATGACGGTCAGCTACGACCGCTTCTCGCAGACCAGCCTGATCGGCCGTCCCTGGCTCATCCCCGAGACGGTGGCGCAATCGGGATGGGCCGCCGGCTGGGGCCTGATCGCCGAAAGCCACGTGTGGGCGACTTTGGGACGGGTCGGCGCCGGCTTCGTGCTGGGGGCGATTCCCGGCGTGCTGCTGGGCGTCGTCATGGGCATGAACAAGACGGTCCGCCTGATGCTCGACACCACCCTTTCGGCCATCTATGTGCTGCCCAAGATCGCCATCTTCCCCATCGTCATGCTGATGTTCGCCGATCCTTTCGGCGAAGGGCCGAAGATCGTCGTCGTCGCCCTGGCGGTGTTTTTCCTGATGACCATCAACTCCATGGCCGGGGTGCGCGACATCGACCCGGTTTTCCTGATGGCGGGACGGAACTATGGGGCCAGCGGCCTTCAGATGCTGCGCCACGTCATCGTCCCGGCCGCGCTGCCGGTCATTTTCGCCGGCCTGCGTCTGGCGTTGGGCACCGCGCTCATCGTCATCATCTCGGTGGAGTTCCTGCGCGCCAAGCAGGGGGTGGGCTTCATCACCTTCTATTACTGGGAGGTGCTGAACCCCGAGAAGATGTACGCCGGCCTTGTCGTGGTGATGATTCTGGGCATCCTGCTGACCTATCTCCTGCAATGGATCGAGCGCCGGGTCATGCCCTGGCAGCGCGACTAGCGGGTCACTCCTCGGCGGTTGCCGCGACCGGCAGCGGGTTGAGGAACGCCCCCTGCTTGACGAGGGCCGCGCGGATGGCGGCGACGTCGAGGTCGCCGGGATCGCGCCCGGCGTTGGCGGCCAGCGCGGCGGCGATGCCCGCCGCCTGCCCGGTCGTCCAGCATTGGGGGATTTCGCGCAGGAAGGCGTGGCTGCCGATGTCGCAGGCCAAATGGCGGCCCGGCGCCAGGAGCCCTTTCAGGTCCCGGGGAAGCAGCGCGCCATAAGGAATCGACACATTGGCGAACTTCGGCGACGGCGCCGGAGAAACCCCGATCTCGTCGGCCCGCACGCGCCCGTCCCAATCGGTCCGGCACACCGTTCCGCGGCCGATCAGGCGTCGCCCGTGGCGAACCCCGATCTGCGGGGCCGAGAGCAGAAGGTACGCGTTCGAAAAACCCGGCGCGTGCCGGCGATAGAAATGCAGATGGTCGATCATCAGGCGGCGGCTGCGGATCTCGACCTCGCTTAAGTCCTCGACGTCGAGGGCGGAATAGCCGGCAAGCCGCGGCCCCAGGAAGACGGCGATGTCGTCGCGCCAGGAAACCATCGCCTTCTCGAAATAGCGCAGCGTTTCGCGCCCGAGGGCCAGGAAGGCGGCGTACTGGTCCGGCTCCTCCATCCTGAAGCCCAGGAACGCGGCCATGTCGACGCCGCCGAACATCCAGGCGGTGTTCATGCAGGCGTGGATGTCGTGGGCGTTCACCGTCGCGTCATGGGCGGCGCCGGCCGCGGCGTAAAGGTCGCCGTCGCCGGTGGCGTCGACGGTCACCTTGGCGAGGATGGCCCGCCGGCCCTGCTTGCTTTCGAAGAGGCAGCCCCCTACCCGGCCGTCTTCGACCACCGGCCGCGCGCCCCAGCCGTGAAAGATCGGATGCACACCGGCGGCGAGCGCCAGTTCGAGCGATTCGGCCTTGAGCCACTCGGGGTCCAGCGTCGGCGAATGGGTTACGATGCCGTGGAAAGCGGCCAGCCGCGGCGACCAGAAAGCGGCCTTGCCTTCGTCTTGCGATCCCCACTCCTCGCGGGCCGGGCCGGCGACCGATCCGGCGGGAAGACGGGAGAGAATTTCTTCCCCGAAGCCGCGAATGACTTGGCGTCCCGCCCAGTCGGTCATGCGGTCGATCCAGATGACGAGGCCGCCGGTCGACAGCCCACCCAAATGGTTGTAGCGCTCCAGCAGGACGACGTCGGCACCCAGCCGGGCGGCTGCCACCGCCGCCGCCGTGCCGGCCGGGCCGCCCCCCACCACCAGGACGTCGCATTGCGCATGGACGGGAATCTCGCGCGCCGGTTCGCGAATCGATTCCCCCGATGGGGGGCGGCGCGGCCGCTTTTCGGCGTCGTAGATGGCGGATTGGAAAAACCGCTCGCTGTCCTTGTCTGGTGATCCCATTCAAGAGCCTCTTGATGAAGACGCCGACCATACCTCGGCTTCTGCCTGCCACACCCCGCATTCCGCCGAAAACGGCCACTATCGCCGCCACTAGGGGGCAGGCGGATCGTCCGACACAATATCTCGCGGTGCAACACTCGACAAAAAAATTCACTTCAAGGGGCAAAACACGCTCAAAACGACTTGAAATCGAATCCGAACTGATACAATGGTTATGCGCCTGCGGTAGTGATGACAGAATCGACGATGGTCGCGCGACGATCCTCCGCAGAAGGTGGGATTATCCATCCAAATGGACGATCTTATGGCGGCTCGTGGAGAGCCTCCCAGTTGTAGCTCAGCTACAATATCCACCCGTTCCCCCAACCTCATAGCTCTGTTCAAGACACCGGATCGTCCGCCGGATCGTCCGCCCGTGGCGGACAATACCGACGCACCGCCGCTTCGTCCGAAGCGCCGGCGGGTCGAGCGCTTCCCGCTCGGCGAGGCGAGCCGCGACTTCAAGAAGCGGTTCTTCCCGGATGCCAGTGTCGCCGAATGGACGGACTGGCGTTGGCAGTTGCGCAACCGCATCCGCTCGCTTGCCCAGCTCGAACGCATCTTCGTGCTGTCGGAAGACGAGCGCGAGGCGGTCGGCCGCCGCACGGGGTCGTTGCCGGTCGGCATCACGCCCTACTATGCCAGCCTGATGGATCGCGAAGACCCGTTGGATGCGCTGCGCCGCACCCATATCCCGGTCGGCCAGGAATACCTGCGCACGCCGGGCGAAGCGGACGACCCGCTGGGAGAGGATCACGACTCGGCGGTACCGGGGCTGGTGCACCGCTATCCCGACCGCGTGCTGTTCCTGTCCACCGGCTTCTGCTCGACCTACTGCCGCTACTGCACGCGTTCGCGCATGGTCGGCGAGGCGGGCGGCGACTATCAGTTCTCGGTCAGCCAGTGGGACCGCGCGCTCGCCTACATCGAGGCCCATCCGGAGGTCCGCGACGTCCTGCTGTCGGGCGGCGATCCGCTGACCATCGCGGACGACAAGCTCGACTATCTGCTGGGCCGCCTGCGGGCGATCAAGCACGTCGAGTTCATCCGCCTGGGCACCAAGGTGCCGACGGTCCTGCCCATGCGGATCACCAAGTCGCTGACGAAGATGCTGCGGAAACATCACCCGCTGTGGATCAGCATCCACGTCACCCACCCGTCCGAGCTGACGCCGGAGGTCACCGAATCCTATGCGCGTCTGGCCGATGCCGGCATCCCGCTGGGCAGCCAGACGGTGCTGTTGAAAGGCATCAACGATTCGGTCGACACCATGAAGCGCATGATGCACGGGCTGCTCATGCGCCGGGTCAAGCCCTACTACCTCTACCAGTGCGACCCGATCACCGGCTCGGCGCATTTCCGCACGCCGGTCGAGAAAGGGATCGAGATCATCCAGGGGCTGCGCGGCCATACCACCGGCTACGCGGTGCCGACCTTCGTCATCGACGCCCCCGGCGGCGGCGGCAAGATTCCGCTGCTGCCGGAGTATCTGGTGGGGCGCGATGGCGACGACGTCCTGCTGCGCAACTTCGAAGGCAAAATCTATCGCTATCCCGATCCCGACGGCAGCTTCGGCGCCGGGAAAGGCCCGGGCGCGGCTCCGTGATGCGCATCGGCCTGACCTACGACCTGCGCGACGACTATCGCGGCATGGGCCTTTCGGAGGAGGCGCTGGCCGAATTCGATTCGCCGGAAACGGTGGCGGCGATCGAAGGCGTCCTCCGCGGCCTCGGCCACGAAACCGACCGTATCGGCCATGTCCGCCATCTGGCGGCGCGGCTGGTCAAGGGAGATACCTGGGGCCTTGTCTTCAACATCGCCGAAGGTCTTGAGGGACGCTCGCGCGAGGCGCAGGTGCCGGCGCTCCTCGAGGCCTATGGCATCCCCTATGTCTTCTCCGATCCGCTGACCCTGGCCGTCACCTTGGACAAGGCCGTCGCCAAGCGGCTGGTCCGCGACGCCGGCATTCCGACGACGCCGTTCGCCCTGATCGAAAGCGACGACGACGTCGCCGCCGCCCGCGCCCTTCCCTTCCCCGTCTTCATCAAGCCGTTGGCGGAAGGCACCGGCAAGGGCTGTACCACGGCATCGAAGGTGACGTCGCCGGCCGCACTGGCCGAGGCGGCGCGGGCCCTGCGTGGCCGGTTCAACCAGCCGGTGATCGCCGAGCCCTACCTGTCCGGCCGCGAATTCACCGTCGGGGTGGTCGGCAACGGCGACAGGGCCCGGGTGATCGCCGTACTGGAGGTTCTGCTCGGCGCCAATGCCGATCCCGGGGTCTATTCCTTCGACAACAAGGAACTGTGCGATAGTCGCGTGAACTATCGCCTCGCCGACGACGCCGAGGCTCGGGCGGCGGCGGGTTCGGCACTGGCGGCCTACAAGACGCTGGGGTGTCGCGACGCCTCGCGCCTGGACTTTCGGTCGGACGGCAACGGCGTTCCCCACTTCATGGAGGTGAATGCCCTGGCCGGTCTTCATCCCACCCATTCCGATCTGCCCATCCTCTCGACCATGGCCGGCCTGGCCTACGAGGACTTGATCGGGCAGATCATGGAGGCGGCCATCGCGCGCTACGGTCTCGTCGGTTCGGCCTGACGGGTGGCGATCGAGCCTGAAAAATCATGACGAGCGCGCCAGCCTTCGTGCCAGTCCTTCACGGCGCCGCCGCCGACCGGCCGGACGAGGCCGATACCGTGATTGCCGCCGAGACCATCCAGGGCGCCCTCGGACGCCTGGGATACCGCTCGGAAATCATCCATTTGGGGCTCGACCTTGGGGCGCTTTCCGCCCTGGCGGCGCGCCGCCCCGCCCTGGTGTTCAATCTGGTCGAGGGACTGGCCGGCGACGGCACCCTGGCCCATCTGGCGCCGATGGCGTTGGAGCATTTCGGCCTTGCCTACAGCGGCGGCACGGCCGAATCCCTGCGCGACACCCTGTCGAAGACGGCGGTCAAGCGGCTGTTGCAGACGGCCGGCCTGCCGACGCCCGCGTGGTCGCTCGACGGCGGCGGACTGGAGGGCGTGGAGCGGGTGATCGTCAAGTCGATCGGCGAGCACGCCTCGATCGGGCTCGACGCCGGTTCCGTGGTGGCGGCCGGCCGGGCGGCCGAGGAGATCGCGGCCCGGCAGGTCCGCTTCGGCGGCCGGTTCTTCGCCGAGGCCTTCGTCGAGGGCCGCGAATTCAACGTGGCCGTGATGGACGGGCCCGGCGGACCGCGCCTGTTGCCGATCGCCGAGATCGATTTCGTCGAATACCCGGACGGACGGCCGCGCATCGTCGACTACGAGGCGAAGTGGGAGGAAGGCAGTTTCGCCTTCGGCAACACGCCGCGCCACTTCGACTTCCCGGCCGCCGACGGTCCCCTTCTCGAACGGTTGGGCGACCTGGCCCTGGCCGCCTGGCGGCTGTTCGATCTGGTCGGCTATGCCCGCGTGGATTTCCGAGTCGATTCAATGAATAGGCCGTGGATCCTCGAGATCAACGTCAACCCCTGCCTTTCCCCCGATGCCGGCTTCGCCGCCGCCGCGGCGCGCGCCGGATTGGATTATGACGAGATGATCGAAGGCATCGTCGCGACCGCCCTCGCCCGGCAACGGAGCGAGGTGGATGCCGGCGACCACGACGGGTCGACGGCCCCCATCGCCGGGATCTCCCCTGAAGGCGGCTGCTCCTCCGGCCTCGTCTGGCGGGAGGCGGTGCGGGCGGAGGACATCGAGGGCGTACGGACGCTGGTCGCCGGAACCGCCATGTTCTCGGCCGAAGAGATCGATATCGCCGCCGAGTTGGTCATGGAGCGGATCGAAAAGGGGCCGGCGTCGGGTTATGAGTTCGTGATGGTCGAGGAGGGCGGCAGGCTGGCCGGCTATGCCTGTTACGGGCTGATCCCCGGCTCGGAGACCAGCTACGATCTTTATTGGATCGCCGTCAGTGCCGATCGGCAGGGACAAGGACTGGGCCGCAAGATCCTGGCGCGGTCCGAGGACGCCATGCGCCGCCTCGGCGCGCGCCAGATCTACGTCGACACCTCGTCCTGCGAGAAATACATCCCCACCCGCGCATTCTATCTCGGCACCGGCTACACGGTGGCGGCCGAATTCGCCGACTTTTACCGGCCGGGCGACGGCAAGGTGATCTTCCTCAAAGAGCTCAGCGATTGAGCATCGCCGCCGTCCCCCTGCCCCGCATCGCCCGCGGCCAGAAGGCTCCCCGCCGCTAAGCTTGTCCGGTGTGGTTCCCGATCGCCAAGTGATTTGACTCTGGCTTTCGGCGGCGGCGCCGAGTATGGAAAGCGCCGATGGCGTCGCCCCTCGTTCGCGCCGGGCCGACCCCGCAGGATATTCGAGCATGCTCTTTTCGCCGGTGATCTACGTGATCGGGTGGTTCCTGCAGATGCTGGGGGTCGCCATGTTCTTTCCGGCGGCGGCGGATTGGATGGCCGGCAACGCCAATTGGGCGGTCTTCGCCATTTCGGGAGCGGGAACCTACTTTGCGGGAGCCTCCTTCGTCCTTGCCACTCGGGGCGCGCCCCTCGACATCAACCTGCGCCAGGGTTTTCTGCTGACCACCGGAAGCTGGGTGTCCGTCGCCGTTTTCGGGGCCGTGCCCTTTGCCTCTTCCGACCTTCTGCCGTTGACCTACACCGATGCCTTCTTCGAGACGATGTCGGGCCTGACGACAACCGGCTCGACGGTGCTGACCGGACTGGATGACCTGCCGCCGGGGGTTCTTCTGTGGCGCGGGTTGCTGCAGTGGTTCGGCGGCATCGGCATCATCGTCATGGCGGTGGCCATGTTCCCGCTGCTCAAGGTGGGCGGCATGCAGCTTTTCCGCATGGAATCGTCCGACCGTTCGGAAAAGGCGATGTCCAGCGTCAAGCGCTATACCGCCGCCCTGGTGCTTTCCTATGTCGCGCTCAGCATTGTTTGCGCCACCTTGCTGCGGCTTGCCGGCATGCCCTGGTTCGATGCCGCCGTCCATGCGATGACGACGCTTTCGACCGGCGGATATTCGACCTCCGACGCCTCGGTTGGCCACTGGGACAGCCCGTTCATCCATTGGATCATCACGGCCTTCATGCTGCTCGGCGCGCTGCCCTTCGTCGTCTACATCCACATGCTGCGGCAGGGGCCGGCGTCGCTTTTTCAGGACAGCCAGATCCGGGCCTTTTTCAGCTTCCTGTGCATAGTCGTCGGCGTGGTCACGATATGGCTGTGGTCATCGGGGGGCTTCACGTTCGAACGGGCCCTGCGCGAGTCCGCCTTCAACGTGGTCTCCATCGTGACCACCACCGGGTACGCGGTTTCCGATTATTCGCGCTGGGGGGCCATGCCCTTCGGGATCTTCTTCATGCTGATCTTCGTCGGCGGCTGTACCGGCTCGACCGGCGGCGGCATCAAGATGTTTCGTTTCCAGGTCCTGTGGGCGGCCTTTCGCGCTTACATCTGGAGCCGCATCTATCCCCATGGCGTTCAGGCCCTGACCTACGACGGCCGCCCGGTTTCGAACGACGTGGTCCTGGGCGTCCTGGTTTTCATCCTGATCTTCCTGATGACGGTGATGGCCACCAGCCTGATCCTCGAGGGACTGGGCCTGGATCTGGTGACGGCCCTGTCCGGCGCCGCGACGGCGGTCGCCAACGTCGGCCCCGGACTGGGCGACATCATCGGCCCGTCCGGCACGTTCACCTCCCTGCCCGCCGCTGCAAAGTGGGTGCTGGCCATCGCCATGCTGTTGGGGCGGCTCGAGTTCCTGGCGGTTTTGGTCCTGTTCTCTCCCGGTTTTTGGCGGCGTTAGACGCCATCGCCGATTGGTGTGGCGGGCACCGGCCTCGGATTCCTATAATCAGGAGGACCGCATCAACGCGGCAAGCCGGTAGACCGCTACGCACAAGGCATCGACTGGGCAGAAACGGACAGGGACGCGATGAACCGCCTCGGCAACATACTGCTACACGGAACCGATCCCGCGCGGACCGACCGCATGAGCACCCTACTGACCGACAGCAACTGCAATGTCGTCATCTGCGAGACCGCCGACGAGGTGTGGGAGGAAGCTCGCGGCAGCCACCCGGATCTGATCGTCATCGACGTCGGCTCGCTGGGCCGGCCGGGAATCGCCACGGCGACGGCGCTCCGCCAGCGGAAGCTGGAGAACGTCCCCATCGTCCTATGGGTGGCCGAAGAGTTTGCCGGGCTGTATGACGAGGCCCTGGCGGCGCGGGCCGACGACGTCTTTGCCGGCGACGTGGACGCGACGGGGGCGGTCGAGCTGATGACGCGCATGCGTCCCCTGATGCGGCTTTCCACCCAACTGGCCGAAGTGCGGCGCCGCATCGCCCTGGCCCGCGAGTTCGGCGTTCCACTCCCCGACGATCCCGATCTTTCGGTGGGCGACGTTCTGCATCGCGTGCTGGCGGTCGGCGGCTCTCCGGCGCTGGAGCGACGGGTTTCAAGGGCTTTGGCGACGCGGGCCGAGAGGGTCGACTACCAGGCCCGGCCGTTCGAGGCGCGCGACCGCCTGTTCGAAGGCGACTTCGACGCCGTCGTCATGGAGGCGGGAGAGGGCATCTCCGTCGAGGATGCCCTGGAATTCTGCAACGAGGTTCGCAACCATCCGCGCCTTTTCAATCTGCCGCTCCTGATCATCGAGGAGGCTCCGGGCAGCGTCCCGCACGGCGAGGCGATCCGCGCCGGGGCCAGCCTGGTGCTCGATCATGCCGCCGCCGACGACCGCCTGCGCTATTTCCTGGCATCCTATGGTCGCCGGCAGCAGATCCGCTGGCGGATCCGCGACGCCATCGAGGCCACCAAGACCGTGCGGACGCGGGGCATGCACACCCACAGCTACATGCCGGGCTTCCTCAGGTCCCACCTGACGGCGTTGATCGGCGAGGCCCGCGACTGGCAGAAGCATCTGACCGTCCTGGTCTTCTCGGTGGCGGAGTCGCTTGTCCCCTTCCGGGAGGAATTCGGCGAGGAAGCGGCCCGCGAACTGACCCGCCAGGTCGCCCAGTGGATTTCCGGGCTGGTGCGCCTCGAAGACGTCGTCGCCAACTTCGGCGGCGGCGAGTTCTGCGTTTCCCTGCCCGACACGCCGCTCGACGAGGCCGAGGCGGTCATCGGGCGCGTCACCGGCATCCTGGAATACACCGACTTTGCCGTGAAGGACGTCTATCGGCCGGTCAAGGTGACGGTCAAGGTCGGTTGGGCCGAGCTTGACGCCGACGACGACGCGGGAGCCATGATCGCCAGGGCCCGCCAGCAAATGGAGTAGAAGCCGACCCATGCGGATCGACGTGATCTTCGATACCGTTTGTCCGTGGTGCTACGTCGGAAAGCGCCGCATGGAGGCGGCCTTGCGCTCGCGTCCCCATGTGAAGGTGGAACTCGGCTGGTGGCCGTTCCTGCTCAATCCCGACATGCCGTACGGCGGCATGGAGCGCGGGACCTATCTGGTGCGCAAATTCGGCAGCGAATCCCGCGTGCGGCGCGTTTACGGCGCAATCGCCGACGCCGGCCAGTCCGTCGATATCGATTTCGCGTTCGATCGCATCCGCACCACTCCCAATTCGGTCAACTCCCATCGGCTGGTGCAGTTCGCCGCCCGCGCCGGGCGCGGCGAGGCGGCTGTCGAGGCCCTGTTCTTCAACTACTTCATCAACGGCAGGAACATCGGCGAAACCGACGCCCTGCTCGCCATCGGAGGCGCGCTCGGCCTGGAGGAAAAGGCGCTGACCGCCTACCTCACCGGCTACGAGGACGTCGCCTTCGTCTACGAGGAAAACGCCCGTGCCCACCGCATGGGAATCAACAGCGTCCCGTCGTTCGTCTTCAACGGCTCGATGATCATCTCCGGCGCCCACGAGGCGCAGGTGCTGGCCCGCCTGATCGATGCGGCGGCGGTGACGGCCGAAAACGCCACCTGTTCCTCCTAGGCCGCCCGTTCCCCGCCTTTCAGGGTGCGCCGCAGGTCGACGAGCAGGCGCCGGCGGGTTTCCACGTCCGGCAGCGTCCGAAGGTCGTTGGCGAGTTCGAGCAACAGCGCCGCATAGTCGTTGTGCCAGTCCGACGTCGCGGTTTCGCTGACGCTCGCCGGATCGAGGCGCGGGCGGTCCAGATGGCGTTTCGGGGCGCCGTCGATGGCAAGGTCGAAGACCTCGTCCAGTTGCGGAACGAACACCAGGTTCGGGTCGAACTGGGCCTTGATCAGGCGGCTGCGCAGCGCCTCGATGACCGACTGCTCGCCATGGCTGAGGAAAATGCCGCCGGCGACCGGCAGGCGCGCGCGGATCCAGTCGACGATCTGCTCGCGGTCGGCATGGGCGGAATAGAAGTCGACCGAGCGGATGCGCGCCTTCACCGACACTTCCTGGCCATGGATGCGCACCTTCTTGGCGCCGTCCAGGATCAGGCTGCCCAGGGTGCCGGGCGCCTGGTAGCCGACGAAAAGTACGGTGGCCTTGGGGTTGCTGAGGTTGTTCAGGAGATGGTGGCGGATGCGGCCGGCGTCGCACATGCCGCTGGCCGCCATGATGATGGCCCCCGAGCGGACGGCCTCCAGCGCCATGCTTTCGTCGACGCTTTGGATGAAGCGGATGGAAGGATGGCGGAACGGATTGACGGTCCCGTTGATGCCTTCCAGATGGCCGCTGTGCTTCTCGAACACCTCGGTGGCGCGGATCGCCAGGGGCGAGTCGAGATAGATCTGGATCTGGGGGATCTGGCCCTCGTCCATCAGCATGCCGAGGTCGAACAGCAGTTCCTGGGTGCGCTCGACCGCGAAGGCCGGGATCAGGATGTTGCCGCCGCTCTTGACCGCCGCGTCGATCTCGGCCTTCAAGGCGCCACGGCGGGCCTCCGGCGACAGGTCGGAGCGGTCGCGGTCGCCATAGGTGCTTTCGACCACCAGGTAGTCCAGGTCCTTCGGGCCTTGCGGATTGGATTGCAGGGTCTTTTGGTCGGGTCCGACGTCGCCCGAGAAGAGAATCCGCTTGGCGCTGCCGTTTCCCTTGCCCGCCGCCAGTTCGAACTCGATGGAGGCGGAACCGAGGATGTGGCCGGCGTTCCAGAAGCGGACCCGCACCCCGGGACCGCCATCGAACCATTCCTCAAGCGGCACATAGCGGATGCCCTCGGCCGCCCGCGCCCCGTCCTCCTTGGTGTAGATGGGAAAGACGGGCGGCAGGTCGCGGCGCCGGTTGCGCTGGTTGATCCGCTTCACCTCGAATTCCTGGATGTGGCCGGAATCGGGCAGCATGTAGGTCAGAAGGTCGCGCGTCGCCTCGGTGGCGAAGACCGGCCCGTCGAAGCCGCTCTTCAGCAGCTTGGGCAAAAGGCCCGTATGGTCGATGTGGGCATGGGTCAGGAAGACGGCGTCAACGGCCTTGGCGTCGAACGGGAAGTCGCCATAGTTGAGTTCGCGGATGGTCTTGGTGCCCTGGAACATCCCGCAGTCCACCAGGAAGCGGAACCCCGGAACCGAGACGTGGTAGCACGAGCCGGTCACCGTACGGGCGGCGCCGCAGAACTTGATCTTGAACTCCATCGGCCTTTTCTCCGCTGTTGCCGAAACCCGCCGTTCGGACGGGGTTCCTCCTGAATGGGGCGGCCACGCGCCGCTAGTTTTTTGCCGCCGCGACGGCGGCCAGTTCCTTCATCAGCCACGAGACGCCTTTCAGGCGGGCCGTGACGTCGTCCCAGCTGCGAATGTAGACCAGCTTTTGGTCGGGACGCAGCTTTGCCGTGCCGACCTGCTGGGTGAGAAAGCGCACCATCCCCTCGGGGTTGGCGAAGGAGTCGTTGCGGAACGACAGCACGGCGCCGCGCGGGCCGGCCTCGACCTTGGAAACACCGGCCTGCCGGCACAGGCACTTGACCGCCACCGTCTGCAACAGGTTGTCGACCTCGGCCGGCAGCGGCCCGAAACGGTCGATCATCTCGGCAGCCAGGGCGTCGATCTCGGCGGCGTCGGCCAGGCGCGCGATCCGCCGGTACAGGCTGAGTCTGACCCCGAGGTCGGCGACATAGCTTTCCGGGATCAGCACCGCCATGCCGAGGCCGACCTGCGGGCTCCACTCGGTATCGGCCAGGTCCCCCTCCCCGGCGCCCCGGGCCTCGGCCACCGCCTCTTCCAGCATCTGCTGGTAAAGCTCGACGCCGACCTCGCGGATGTGGCCCGACTGCTCCTCGCCCAGCAGGTTGCCGGCGCCCCGGATGTCGAGGTCGTGGCTGGCCAGCGAGAAACCGGCGCCCAGGGAATCGAGGGTCTGCATGACCTCCAGACGTTTCTCGGCGGCGGGTGTCAGCTTCTGGCGCGGCGGCAGCGTCAGGTAGGCGTAGGCGCGCACCTTGGAGCGGCCGACCCGGCCGCGCAGCTGATAGAGCTGGGCCAGGCCGAAGCGGTCGGCGCGGTGGATGATGATGGTGTTGACCGACGGCAGGTCGAGGCCGGATTCGATGATGTTGGTGGACAGCAGGATGTCGGCTTTGCCGTCGTAGAAGGTGGCGACGCGCGCTTCGAGCTCGCTCGGCGTCATCTTGCCGTGGGCGAGGATGACGTTGACCTCGGGCACCAGCTTGGCCAGGGCCTCGCTGACCCCTTCCAGGTCTTCGATGCGCGGGCACACGTAGAAGGTCTGACCGCCGCGGTATCGCTCGCGCAGGATGGCCTCGCGGATGATCACCGGATCGTAGGGCAGGACGAAGGTGCGCACCGCCAGGCGGTCGACCGGCGGCGTGGCGATCAGGCTCAACTCGCGCACGCCCGTCAGCGCCATTTGCAGGGTGCGCGGAATCGGCGTGGCGCTGAGCGTCAGGACATGGACGTCCGACTTGATCTGTTTCAGGCGTTCCTTGTGGGCGACGCCGAAATGCTGTTCCTCGTCGACCACCAGCAGGCCGAGGTCGCTAAAGGCGATGGATTTGGCGAGCAACGCATGGGTGCCGATGATGATGTCCACCGTTCCCTTGGCCAGCTCCTCCTTGGTGCGCTTGGCGGTGGCGGCGGGGACCAGCCGCGACAGCTGCTCGACGCGCACCGGATAGTCGGCGAAACGCGCGCGGAAGGTCTGGAAATGCTGGCGGCACAGCAACGTCGTCGGCACCACCACGGCGACCTGTCGGCCCGACAGCACGGATACGAAGGCGGCGCGCAGCGCCACCTCGGTCTTGCCGAAGCCGACGTCGCCGCAGATCAGGCGGTCGGCCGGAATGCCGCGCGCCAGATCGCCCAGGGTGTCTTGGATGGCGCGGTACTGGTCCTCGGTCTCGGTATAGGGGAAGCGGGCGCAGAATTCCTCGAACAAGCCTTCCGGCGGCGCCAGCACCGGGGCCGGGCGCAGTTGCCGGGCGGCCGCCACGCCGATCAGCTTTTCCGCCATGTCGCGGATGCGCTGCTTGAGGCGGGCCTTGCGGGCCTGCCAGGCGGCGCCGCCCAGCCGGTCCAACTGGGCGTCGGTCTGGTCGGAGCCATAGCGGCTCAGCACCTCGATGTTCTCGACCGGCAGGAACAGCTTGTCGCCGCCGTCGTAGAGAATGCGCAGGCAATCGTGCGGGGCGCCGCCGACCTCGATGGTGGTGAGCCCGTCGTAGCGGCCGATGCCGTGGTCGACGTGCACCACCAAGTCGCCCTCGCTCAAGGCGGTGGCGTCGGCGATGACGTTTTCGGGCCGGATCTTGCGCCGGCTCGGCCGGTTCATCCGTTCGCCCAGGATGTCCTGCTCGCTGATGAAGACGGCGTCCGGCCCGGCGAACCCGCGCTCGATGCCGAGCACCGCCATGGCCACGCGGTCGGCGCCGAGCGTGCTTACCTCGGCCCAGGTTTCGGCCGGGCTGAGGGCATCCAGGCCATGTTCCTTGAGCAGCGAGCCCAGGCGGTCGCGCGAGCCTGCCGAGAAGGCGGCGATGACGACCCGCCGCCCGCCCCGCATCTCGGCTTTCGCATGGTCGCGGATGTCGTCGAAGACGTTGACGTCGGGCCGCACGCGGGCATCGCTGAAATCGCGGCCCGGGCGGCCGCCGGCATCGGGGCTGTCTTCGGATACCGGGCCGGCGAAGGGCGACAGGGTGGCCAGGGGTTTCTCGACGAGGAGAGTGCGCCATTCCGCGGCGTCAAGGTAAAGGCGTTCGGACGGCACCGGGTTGTAGGGGGTGGCCGTGGCCGCCAGTTTGCCGTCGGCGATGCTCCGGCGGGTCAGGTAGTATTCGTCGATCAGATCGAGACGGGCATCGCGGGCTTCCTCGGCCTGGTGGTCGAGGATGACGGCGCCGGCCGGCAGGTAGTCGAACAGCGTTTCCAGCCGGCCATAAAACAGCGGCAGCCAGTGTTCCATGCCGATATGGCGCCGGCCCTCCGACACCGCCTCGTACAAGGCGTCGTCGTGAATGGCGGCGCCGATCAGTTCGCGATAGCCGGTGCGGAAACGCTGGATGGCCTCCTTGTCCAGGGGCACCTCGCTCACCGGCTTCAGCACGGTGGCTTCGAGCTTGCCGGTGGATCGCTGCGAGGTCGGCTCGAAGGTCCGGATGCCTTCCAGTTCGTCGCCGAAGAAGTCGAGGCGCACCGGCATGTCGAGGCCCGGCGGAAAAACGTCGACGATGCCGCCGCGCACCGCGAACTCGCCCGGCTCCATCACCGTTTCCGAGCGCCCGAAGCCGTGGCGGACGAGGAAATCCGTCACCGCGCCGGGATCGAGACGCCCGCCGGCGGCGATGGTCAGCGTGGCGCCGGCAAAAGCCTCGCGCGGGGGCACTCGTTGCAGGATGGCCGAAACCGTTGTCAGCACGATGCGGGCTTGAGCCGGGCTCGGTCGGCCGGTCAGAAGCCGGGTCAGCGTGTCGATGCGGCGGCTGACGATCTGGGCGTTCGGCGAAACGCGATCGTAAGGCAGGCAATCCCAGGCCGGGAACTCCAGCCGCTCGACGTCGGGCGCGAAAAAGGCCACCGCTTCCGAGGTCTGGGCCAAACGGACGTCGTCGCGAGCGATGAACAGGATGTCGAGCCCGCCCGCCGCCAGTTCCGCGAGAATCCGCGCGTCGTATCCCTGGGGAGCGCCCCAGACCTGAAGACGGCCTTGGGATTTGAGTTTTTCTAGTAAATTTTTCAACAGACTAAATGTTTTTTCTAAAGTTCTTTATAAGATCTACAAGGGCGCCGTCGATGGTCGCCGGCACCGCCTTCTTGCCGACCACCCAATCGAGAAGGTCGTTGTCGTTGGCCTCCAGCAGGGCCTCGAAGCCATCGAGCTGGCCGCCGTCGAGTTCGGCCAGATAGCGGTCGGCGAAGGCGCGCAGCAGCAGGCTGGTTTCCAGCATGCCGCGCTGGCGACTGCGGAACAGGAGGCGCTTTCGGCGGATGTCGGGCGATTCGGGCATTGTGTCCTCCGTCGGCTACCGTAGGATATAACCCCTTGCGCCGGTCCTGTCAGCCTGCACGAATGGGAAGCATGCGCCCGGAGATCCTGTTTCCGCTGTTCAAGCCCGTCACCTCGCTTCCCGGGGTGGGACCGCGTTTGGCCAAGGCCATCGAGACGATGGCCGGCGGGCGCGTCGTCGACCTCTACTGGCATCTGCCGAGCGGCCTCATCGACCGCCGCTACGCGCCCAAGGTGGCCGAGGCCCGCCCGGGCGAGATCGCCACCATGACGGTGCGCGTCGAGCGTCACGTGAAGCCCGGCAACCCGCGCCTCCCTTATAAGGTGTATGCGGCGGACGACACCGGAACCCTCGCGCTGGTCTTCTTTCACGCCCACGCCGACTATCTGCGCAAGACCCTGCCCGAGGGCGAGGTCCGCGTCGTCAGCGGCAAGGTCGAGCATTTCGGCCGCGAGATCCAGATGACCCATCCGGATCACATCGGCACGCCGGACGAGCTGGAACGCCTGCAGACGGTCGAGCCGGTCTATCCGCTGACGGCGGGCCTGACGCTCAAGGTGCTGGCCAAGGCGATGGCCGCCGCCCTCGACCTGGCGCCGGATTTCCCGGGGGAATGGATCGACCCGCCCCTGGCCAGGCAGCGCGGCTGGGGCGCCTGGCGCGATTCCCTTGCCGCCGCCCACCGGCCGGACGGCCCGGCGGCGCTGGAACCGATGGCGCCGGCCCGCGCCCGCCTTGCCTACGACGAGTTGCTGGCCAACCAGTTGGCGCTGGCCCTGGTACGGCTCAACATGCGCCGGCTTCCCGGCCGCGCCATCGCCGGCGACGGGCGGCTGCGGGCAAAGGTTGAAGCCGCCCTGCCCTTCGAATTGACCGCCTCGCAGCGCGTGGCGCTGGGCGAAATCGTCGCCGACATGGCGGCGCCGACCCGCATGCTGCGCCTGGTGCAGGGCGACGTCGGCAGCGGCAAGACGGTGGTGGCGCTCCTGGCCATGCTGGCGGCGGCGGAGGCCGGCGGCCAGGCCGTGCTGATGGCGCCGACCGAGATCCTGGCCCGCCAGCATATGGCCACCATCGAGCCGCTGGCCGCCGCCGCCGGCATCCGCGTGGGCCTGCTGACCGGGCGCGAGAAGGGCAAGGCCCGCGCCGCCCTGATGGAAGCCTTGGCGGACGGCGGCATCGATCTGGCCGTCGGTACCCATGCCCTCTTCCAGGAAGGCGTCGAATTTCATGATCTGGCCCTTGCCGTGATCGACGAACAGCACCGTTTCGGCGTCCATCAGCGCCTGACGCTGGCCGCCAAGGGCCGGGGCGTCGACGTCCTGGTGATGACGGCGACGCCGATCCCGCGCACCCTCATGCTGACCGCCTATGGCGACATGGACGTGTCGCGCCTGACCGAAAAGCCGGCCGGCCGCCAGCCCATCGATACCCGGGTGCTGCCGATCGAGCGGCTGGAAGACGTGGTGGCCGGCGTGTCGCGCTCGCTGGCGGGCGGCGCCAAGGTGTACTGGGTGTGTCCGCTGGTCGAGGAATCGGAAGTCCTCGACGTGGCGGCGGCCGAGGAACGCCACGATTTCCTGCGCCACGCGCTGGGCGAACGGGTCGGGCTGGTGCACGGGCGGATGAAGGGGACCGACAAGGACGCCGCCATGCAGGCCTTCGCCGAAGGGCCGCCCTCCGTGCTGGTCGCCACCACGGTGATCGAGGTCGGCGTCGACGTACCCGACGCCACGGTGATGGTCATCGAGCACGCCGAACGCTTCGGCCTGGCCCAGCTTCATCAGCTGCGCGGCCGCATCGGGCGGGGAAGCAAGGCGTCGACCTGCCTGCTGCTCTATGCCGCCCCCCTCTCCGAAACCGCGCGGGCCCGCCTGGCCATCATGCGCGAGACCGACGACGGCTTTCGCATCGCCGAGGAGGACTTAAGGCTGCGCGGGGCCGGCGAGTTGCTGGGCACCCGCCAGAGCGGCCTGCCCGAATTCCGCGTCGCCGACCTGGCGGCGCACGCCGACCTGCTGGCGGTGGCGCGCGATGACGCCAGGATGATCCTCGAGCGCGACCCCGAGCTTGAATCGGCGCGCGGCCAGGCGCTGCGCACGCTGCTCTACCTGTTCGAACGCGACGCCGCCGTGCGCTTCCTGCGTTCGGGATGAGAAAGGAACGAAGTACGATGACCCATGAGGATTTCATGCGCCGCGCCATCGCACTCAGCCGGGCGCACATGGAGGCCGGGCACGGCGGGCCGTTCGGCGCGGTGGTCGTCAAGGACGGCGCCATCGTCGGCGAAGGCTGGAACGAGGTCACCTCGGCCAACGATCCGACGGCCCATGCCGAGGTGATGGCCATCCGTGCGGCGGGCCGGAACTTAAGGACGCACGACCTCGGCGGCGCCGTGATCTACACCAGTTGCGAACCCTGCCCCATGTGCCTGGCCGCCATCTATTGGGCACGCCTTAAGTGCGTGTACTACGCCAACGGCCGGGCCGATGCCGCCGCCATCGGCTTCGACGATGCCCTTCTCTACGAGGAAATCGCGGCCCCTCCCGAAAAGCGCTCGCTTCCCATGGTTCGCCTGCTGGGAGGGGAGGCCCTCGAGGTATTCGACGGCTGGACGGCCAAGTCCGACAAGAAGGCCTACTGAGGCTCAACTCTCATCGATTTTCGGCAGCGGCCCGTCGTCGGCCATGGCCAGGATGCCGTCGATCAGCGTGCGCGCCGCCTTGTCCTCCAGGCCGCCGAAGGCCATCAGGTGGCCGGCCTTGGCCACCATCTGCGCGGCGTCCAGCGGCATCTCGGGGTCGCCCTTGCAGACCAGGCGTTCGGCCGCCACAAGGCCGCCGTCTGCCGTTTGGATCTCGACACGGGTTCCCCAGGCTTTCGGGTAGTTGGAGGCGAAGGGTTCTCCCACCCTTACCGTCACCTTGTCGCTGAGGCCGGCCAGCCGCCGGCGCGCCTCTTCATCGAACGAGCCGAAGCCGACCTCGCCGTCGCCCAGCGCCGCGGCGGCGCAATGGTAGAGCGAGAACTTGGCCTCGTATTCCGACTCCGGGCGCGGACGGTCGCAGACGGCGAGCGCCGCCGGATAGGTGGTGACGGTGACGGCGGCGATGGAGCGGCCGCGCAGGGCGGCGTGCGCCTCCAGCGCGGCATCGACAAGGGGATGGGTGTGCCGGCAGGACGGCCATGGCTTGATCGAAGTCTGGCGGAGCTGCCAGGGATCGTCGGGGTTGGCCAGCAGGGCTTCCGGCCGGGCGTCCGGGCAGGCCCCGGCGAAAAAGCCCTTGGCGCCCTCGAGGATGGCCGGTGCCCCGGTGAAGCCCCGGGCCGCCAGTTCGGCGGCGACGAGGCCGGCTTCGGCGGCGCGTCCGGCGTGCAGGTGCTTGCTCATCGCTCCGGTGTCGAGGAATTGCCAAAGGCCGGCCGACTGGGTGCCGGCGTTGCCGAGCGCGTGCATGGCCTTTCCGTCGTCGAGCCCCAGCAGATCGGCCGCCGCCATCGCCGAGCCGTAGGGGCCGCAGGTGGCGGTGTTGTGCCAGATCCGGTAGTGGGCGGGACCGACCGCCATGCCGACGCGGCAGCAGGCCTCGAAGCCGCGCAGGGTGGCGGTCAGCAGGGCACGGCCGGCCATGCCGTTCCGCCGGCCGAGGGCGACGATCACAGGCACCACGGCACAGCCCGGATGGACCACCGAGGCGCGGTGCAGGTCGTCGGTTTCGAGCGAGTGGATGATGCCGCCCAGGAAAAAGGCCTCGCGCCCGGCGTCCCGGCCGGCTTGCGCCGCCCAGTCGGCCATGATGCGGCCCGGCCCCGAGGCGCGCCCGGCGACGGCGTTGGCGATGGCGTCGAGAACGTAAAGGGCGGCCGCGCGAAGGTCGGCTTCGTCAATCGGCTTGGCGCGGACATAGCGGATCAGCTGTTCGGTCAGGGTCATTCCAGGACGCTCCACGGCGGCGCATCGCGGCGGCCAAGTCCGTCCGGCCGGCCGGTTCCCCGCCTATTCCTTCCGCGACACCAGCACCGGGATGCCGTCCCGCTCGCGCAGGATGTCGACCTCTTCGTAGGTTGCCGCGGAAACCTTGGGTTTCACCTTCTCTTCCGGGCTGCGGCGATCCGGCGGCGTGACGATGCCGCCCGAGATCACCATCTTGATCGCCTCCTCCACCGACATGTTGAGGCGCACCAGGTCGCTCTTGGGCACGAACAGCAGAAAGCCCGAGGTCGGGTTGGGCGTCGTCGGCAGGAAGACGTTGATCGTCTCGTCTTCGGTGAGGTTCTGAATCTCGCCTTCGGTGCGGCCGGTGATGAAGCCGACCGCCCACATGCCGCGCCGCGGATATTCGACAAGAACGGCCTCGCGGAAGGCGCCGGACCGTTGGGCGAGAACCGTCTCGAAGATCTGCTTGACCGTGCCGTAGACATTGCGCACGACCGGAACCTTGGCCAACAGGTGGTCGATCAGCCGATGGAAGTAGCGCCCCAGGAAGCTGGCGGCGAGCCAGCCGATCAGGGTCAGCGCGGTCACCACGATCAGCAGCCCCAGGCCCGGCGTCGCGAACGGCAGATAGGTCTCGGGGTTGTAGTGGGCGGGGATGAGCCTGGTGACCTTGAGGTCGACGAAGTGGATAAAGATCCAGGCCAAATAGACGGTGATCGAAATGGGCGCGGTGACCAGGATTCCCGCGAAGAAATAGGCGCGCAATTTGGCGCTCAGGCTCTTTTTGCCCGAGCCCTTGGAGCCATCGTCTGCCGGCTCTGCCGGTTTTTCGTCTTCGGGGACCATTTCTCGTTGAGTTCCAGAGGTTGGGTTTGCGGCTTCACCATCGTACAGACGGATGGGAAAGGCAATGGGGACAACCGTCGCGAAGGGTGATCGGCGTTGTCCGCCGCGTCCGGCGGCGGTTCAACCGTCGGGGCGCGCCGATTTGCCGGGATGCGGCAGGTCGTCGACGATGGCGCGCTGCGCGATCGAGCGCAGGTTGCCGGCGAAGACGTTGATCAGGCCGCGCAGGAAGGGGTCGGCTTTGGCCAGCTTCTCTTCCAGCATCTGGCGCGAAATCAGGATGACGGTGGTGACGTCGACGGCGGCGGCATAGGCCATGCGCGGCACGTCGTCGATCAGCGCCATCTCGCCGAAAATACCGCCCGGGCCGACGACGCCGAGCACCACCCGCTTGCCGTCCTTGACCTTGTAAATCTCGACCCCGCCAGCCTGCACGACATAGGCGCGAAGACCCTCGTCGCCTTCCTTGAAGATGATTTCCCCGGCCTGGAAGACCTTGCGTTCGAGAACCTTGTCCTGCGCCATCGCGGCCTCGCCCCTTGGGGATTGCCGAAATCACGTTACACTTCTAGTGTCGCCGGCGACAGTCACAATTCGCCATCCGCTTTTCGGTCGATTTCCATGAGCCGTGAATATCCGGACCGTCCATTCGTCGGCGTCGGCGCCGTGGTTCTTAACGGGGGCCGGGTTCTGCTGGCCCGTCGCGGCAATCCGCCCAAGGCCGGCGATTGGAGCCTGCCGGGCGGCGCCCAGATGGTCGGCGAAACGGTGTTCGAGGCGGCGTGCCGCGAGGTGCGCGAGGAAACCGGCCTCGACATCGAGGTGCTGGGCGTCGTCGATGTCATCGATTCCATCCATCGCGATCCCGATGGCCGGATCCGCTACCATTACACCCTCGTCGACGTCGTCGCCCAATCCGACGGCGATGCCGCCGTTGCCGGCGACGATGCCGCCGCCGTCGGCTGGTTCTCGCTGGACGACCTGGCCGGCCTGACGCTGTGGTCGGAAACCGAGCGGATCATCCGCCTCGGCCATGAGATGTGGACGATCTTGCGGAACCCGCCAGCTCGGAAATAACCGTCCTGGCGACGCCAAGCGCCGCCGCCCTGGGCAGCCCCGCCTTCATGCGCGGATCGTACAGGGTGCGCACCAGGATGGCGTCGTGCGGCGACAGTTCGGAGAGATGGTCGCGGTCGCTGAAGATGGACGGCCGCATCGCGTCGCTGTCGTTGGGCAGGCCCAGGCTTTGGGTCAGTTCCTCAAGCAGGCAGCTGTTGATGAGCGCCGGATCGCGCTCGACGTTCACCACGACGATCGCCTTGACAATGCGGCTTTCCGGCTGCTTCCAGGACAGGAAATAACAGCCGCCGGCCGCCGCGGCTTCGCGGATGGCCTGCGGATCAACGTTGGGGCCGCCGATGGCCGCCATCTCGTTGCGCCTAAGGAACAGTACGCGGATGGCGGCCGACTCCGGCGTCTTCGTTCCGCTGAACTTCTTTCCGGTCAGGCGGCCCAGCGCCGCCAGATGGGCCGAGACGAAGCCCAGGTGCTCCGGCGTGGCGCGTTGTTCGAGCGAGACCGTCAGGGTGTCTCCCGGCCACTTGGCGATGACCGTGCTGGCGTAGGCCGGGCCCATTTCGGAGCCGAAGACGATGGTGTCGAAATAGCGGACCAGGTCATCGACCGGCGGCAGCGTACCGCCTGTCGGGGACTGGGCGGCGGCCGAGGCGGCCGTCGCCGCCAGCCCAGCCGCGAGCAGCAGGGCGCGGAATATCGTCGGCGTCGGGCGAGATGGCATCCTAGCGCCTCTCGGCGTCCTGATCGGGCTTGGCGATGACCCACGATCCCAGAATTCGTTCGGCCGTCTTCATGTGGCGGGCGAACCGATCGGCCGGCGCCCGGTACGACCAGATATAGGCGACTTTCCCCTCCGGCCGGGGGACCACCACCGACCACTGGCGGTAGGTCTGCTTGCCCTGCGAATAGGCGACGGCGAATTCCTGGCCCACGAGGAACACCTCGTCCCGCTTATAGACGTAGGGGCCCTGGCGCTCGAAGATCACGTCCTTGGCCTGTTTCTCGAACTGCACACGGATCTGGTCCATCGCCATCGACGCCGCCTGGACGGCGGTTTCGGCGTCGGGCGGGGCGACGTTCTGGATGCTGACCGTCGCATAGAAGGCGTCCGTCCCCTCGGGGCCGCTCACCATGATGGCTTCGCCGGTTGGCCGTTCAAGGACCCACTCGGGATCGTATTCGATGGCATAGCCCAGGCGGTGCTCGGCGAAGCGGCGCACGGAGGGCTCGGCGCCGAGGACGGCCTGTTCTACGCCCGGTTTCGGCCGGGCCGCCTCGGGCGCGGCCGGCGTCGGCGGCATGTCTCCGGGGGCCAGACGGAAGGCGTTCAGAATCCAGTGGAACTCGGGCTCCAGCGTGTCGAAGGCCTCGCTGCGCGCCCGGAAAATGAAGGTATAGGCGTTGACCGGCCCGCGGGTGATGACGACGTGATAGCGCGCCCCCTGCCCTTCGTACTGTCCGCTGAAGGCAACCATGCCGGCGATCAGCGAAACCTCCTGCCCGATCTTGCGCTCCCACGGCTTGCCCGGCCCCAGATAGGCGGCTTCCAGGGTGGCCGCCGTTTCGCTGATGGTGGTGTCGGGGCCGGCGTCGCTGGTCTGCAGGATGACGCCGTATCCCTTGTCCGAGTCGATGGCGATGTCCACCGTGTCGCCGGGCTCGCGGATGCGCGCGCCGGCCGGAACGGTGACGGCATACTTGCGTTGCGGATGCTCGTAAACCTGCGCCGGCGCCGACGCCGCGCGGGCCTCGGAAAGCGCGGCGCAGGCCAGCAGAAGCAGGGCCCCTCCCCACGTTCGCGCCGTCCTTCCGATCATCGCTCGTCCTTTTCCCGGGGCGCCGCAACCGCTGCGTGCCACCATCGGCAACAGACGATACCATGAAATGGTTAACGCAGATTACCGATCGATAGCCGCCCCGTTGCCGGCCGGCGACGGTTGCCGAGACCCCTTTCCTTTCCGGGCGAAAGCTTCATTATGGAAGGCCAATCCATTCGCCCCGGCGACGGACGGCGGGCATTTCGAGCGCAGTGGGGAGAGCCATGGCCAAAACGGTATTGATTTCGGTTCTGTGTCCGGATCGCGTGGGATTGGTGGCGGCGGTTGCCGGGCGCCTGTTCGACCTCGGGGGCAATCTGAGCGATACCGTGTTCGCGGTACTGGGCGGCGGCGCCGAATTCACCTCCATCTGCCGGTTGCCCGACGGCGTCGATCTGGCCACGGTCGAGAGCGACCTGAGGGCGATCCCCGAACTGGCGGATGCCGACATCGCGGTGCGCCCGTTCGGCATGGCCCCGACGCACGGGCCCTCGGGGCGGGTCACCCATCGCATCACCGTGACCGGCGGCGACCGGCCCGGGCTGATCGCCCGCCTGTGCGAGGTGTTCGTGCAGTTCAAGGCCAACGTCGTGCGCCTCAACGCCCAGAAGGGCATCGAAGGCGGCGAGGAGCGCTACTCCATCACCGCCGACGTGTGGATTCCGCAGGGCGGCGCGCCATCGTGCCTGGCCACCGTCGACAACACGGCGGGCGAACTGGGCCTGGCCTGCCGCTGGGAGAAGATCGCCTAGGATATCATCGAGCGCCGTTTCCGAACGGGGGTGGCCATGGCGGAAGTCCTGATTTTCGGCCTGCTGGCCTTGGTGGTAGTCGCGGGCGGGGCGGTCGTGCTTCTCCGGCGACGCCCTTCCCGCCCCGCTCCCCGCATCGCGCCGCCCAAACTTCCGCCGGCGCCTCCCGGCGCGACCGAACGGCCGTCCGTTGCCGCCGGCCCGCCGGGGGACGGCCGCATCAGGGGGCGGGTTCGCGCGTCCTCGAAACGGACGGTTGGCGACATTGTCGAGCATCATCCGGACGAAGCGGCTTCGGTGCTGCGCCGCTGGCTCAAGTCGGACGACCGATAGCGTTCCTCGCCCCCGATCACGCGGTTGTAATTTGCCTTCGCCTGGGTGCCTGCGTACCTGGGAAGCGACGGTAGCAACGGCATCCGAAGGGGGATTGCGGCATGACGAGTGTGGGGATGCTGGTCTGGCTGGTGCTGGCCGGCTACGGCGCCCTGATCTGGGCGATCATGCCGCGCCAAGTCAGCGCCGGGCAGTTTTTCGACGGCCGGTCGAGCCAGGGCGGCGAGCCCGGGTTGTGGCTGCTGGTGGCCAGCGCCGCCGTCACCTGGATCTTCGCCAAGTCCATTTCCAACGCCGCCGGCCTGAGCGCGGCGTTCGGCATCGCCGGCGGCGTCGGCTATGCCTTCTATTACCTGAGCTTTGCCGTCGTCGGTATCGCCGTCTATTTTCTGCGCGTCCGCGGCGGCTTCCGCTCGCTGCCGGCGTTCCTGGTCGCCAAGTACGGGCCGTTCTGCGCCAAGCTGTTCCTGGCCGCCATCGCCATCCGCCTGTTCAACGAGGTGTGGTCCAACACCAAGGTCGGCGCGCTTTACTACGGGCCCGAAGGCAGCCTCGCCTATTGGGTGGCGGCGGCAGCCATCACCGGATTCACGCTCTACTATTCCTGGCGCGGCGGTTTGCGGTCCAGCCTCATCACCGACGGCGCCCAGATGCTGCTGGCGGCCGTCCTGCTGGTGGTGGTGCTGGCCGCCGTCGGCCCCGGGCTGGCGGCATCGGGATTGCCGGAGGTCGGGCCGGCCTCCCACGCCGCCGGGCTGACTTTTGGCGGTCTGGCCCTGGTCCAGGTCCTGTCTTACGGATTCCACGATCCGGTCATGACCGATCGCGCCTTCGTCACCCGGCCGGGGGTCATGCTGCGCGCCTTCCTGCTGGCCGGACTGGTGTCGGGCGGCTTCATCCTGCTGTTTTCAGGAGTCGGTCTTTACGCCCGCGCCATGGGCCTCGCGGGCGATCCCAGCGTCGCCGTTCCCGCCGCGCTGGGGCTGCCGATGATGCTGGTGTTCAACGCCATCATGCTGACCAGCGCCGGCTCGACGCTCGATTCGACCTTCGCCTCGGCCGCCAAGGTGGGGGCGCGCGACTGGTCCAACGACGAGGCGCCGCCCACCGAACGCCATTCGGCGCGCGGGCGCAAGGCGATGCTGGCCATCGCGCTTCTCGGCAACCTGCCGTTGTTGGCCGTCTATCTGGGCGGCCAGGTGGGGCCGGCCGTCATCGCGGCGACGACCATCAGCGGCACCATGGTGATGGGCCTGGCGCCGATCTTCCTGCTGGCGTGGATACGGCCGGCCGGCCGTCTCAGCTTTCACCTGGCTTTCTGGCCGGGCCTTGTCCTTGGCGTCCTGATGACCGTCGAAAGCGCGACCGGGGTCGAGATCCTTCCGGCCGCTCTCGACATCGGAACCGGCAGCTATGCCGACGATCTTGGCGTCAACGTCTTCGGGTTGCTGATCTGCACGGCCGGCTATGTGGCGGGGGCGCTCGTCGCCGCGTTGCGGCCGCGCCGCGCCGTTCAGCCGGCCTGACCGGAAGCGCGCCGATGACCGGCGGGCCCATCCTCGATATCGGTGGCTTCGAAGCGCCGATCCTGGTATTCGGCGGCCCCTACGGGAACCTGGAGGCCACCCGCGCCGTCCTTGCCGAGGCCGTGCGGCTGGATATCCCGGCGTCCCGCATCCTTTGCACCGGCGACGCCTGCGCCTATTGCGCCGATCCCCAGGCGACGGTCGATCTGCTGCGCGCCGCCGGCATCGTTGCCGTCATGGGCAACTGCGAGGAATCGTTGGCCGGGGACGGCGCCGACTGCGGATGCGGCTTCGCCTCGGGAAGCGCCTGCGACGTGCTGTCGCGCCAATGGCTCGCTTATGCCGTCGCCCACCTCGACGCCGGGGCCAAGGCGTGGATGCGAACCCTGCCGCGCCAGGTCGCTTTCCGGCTGGCAGGGCGCCGCTTCCGGGTCGTCCACGGCGGGGTTTCCGAGATCAGCCGCTTTCTCTTCGCCTCGACGCCCGAGGGCGAGGTCGCCGAGGAATTCCGCCGTCTGCAGGAGACCGATGCGGTGATCGCCGGGCATTGCGGCCTGCCGTTCAGCCGCATCGTCGGCGGCCGGCTGTGGCACAACGCGGGCGTCATCGGCATGCCGGCCAACGACGGTACGCCGCGCGGCTGGTACAGCGTCCTGCGCCCGGAGGGCGGCGACATTGCCGTCGAGCACCGATCCCTCGATTACGATCACGCCGTCCAGGCCCGCAAGATGCGCACGCGCGGCCTGCCGGAGGGGTATGCGCGGGGGCTGGAGACCGGCCTGTGGCCCAATCTCGACATCCTGCCGGATGCCGAGCGGCAGCGGACAGGATTGCCGATCGCCGCCGGTTCCCTTCGTTGGCCGGGACGATGTCAGGTGGATTTGCGGATGACGTAGGTGTAGACGCCGTTCTCTTCGCTCTGCTCGACGAGCTCGTTTCCGGTTGTCCGGCAGAAGGCGGAAAAGTCGCTGACCGAGCCGGGGTCGGTCGCCACGACCTTGAGGGTGTCGCCGGCCGCCAACTCCTTGAGCGCCTTCTTCGCCTTGAGAATGGGCATCGGGCAGTTCAGTCCGCGGGCGTCGAGTTCCGCCATGGAGGTTCTCCTTTTGACCAGGTTTTCCGCCGTCGGCGGATCAGATGAACAGGTTGATATCCGACTTCAGGGCCTTTTCCATATAGGTGGCGGCGCCGCCGATGGCGATGCCTTCGACCAGGTCCCCGGCGGTCCATTCGAAGAGATCCATGGTCATCCGGCAGCCGATCATCTCGACCTCGGAATCGAGGGCCGCCTCGCGCAGGTCCTCGATGGAAGCCACGCCTTTGCGCTTGATCAGGTTCCGCATCAGGGTGGTGCTGAGGGCGTCCATTCCGGGCAGCGCGGCGGCCACGTTGGGCATCGTCAGATGAAGGCCCGCCAGCGGCATCTCCATGGCCGGGTTGCCGAGGGCCGAAACCCGCAGGTGGCCGAGATCCTTTTTCAGAAGCTGCAAGCCGTAGAAGGTGAAGAACATCGACACGTTGACGTCCATGGCGGCGGCGGTGGTGGCCAGGATGAACGGCGGATAGGCCCAGTCGAGGGTGCCCTTGGTGACGATGATGGTCATTTGTTTTTGCTTGGCGATGGCGTCTTCCCCGCTCATGGCGGACGTCTCCTGGCGATAGGGGATGAGAACATTAGGAAAATCTAAAATAGCGGAAAGCGGATCGACAATCCACCCTGCGATGACGGATGGAAGACATCCCGTTCGGATTGTGGGGAAAAGGCCCCACCCGCCGCAGAATACCGAGTTGACAAGGTGTTGAGGGGTCATTTAGATGACGCAGCCCCTTGTTCCGCGAGGGAATGGCGGCGGAGACCCCCGTCGGGGACCCGGTTTTGGTTGGCTGGGACGGTTTCCCCACCATCGGCAACGACGGGGTGACACGTCGGGCATCTTGCCATGGAAGGCGACGCTATGGCCGTGCAGCAGAAAGTCGGCGAGACGCGTGGCTCCCGGCGGCGGTGTTGTGGCGTCGGGGATGCGCGTTCCCTGCCTTTCGAGCGTGACTGAGCCGCCATGCAGGTCTACCTCCCCATCGCGGAGATGTCGGTCAACTTCTTTCTGATCCTCGGCATGGGGGGTGGAGTCGGCTTCCTCTCCGGCCTTTTCGGGGTCGGCGGCGGCTTCATGATGACACCGCTTTTGATGTTCATCGGCATCTCGCCGCCCATCGCCGTGGCCACCGGCGCCAACCAGATCGTCGCCGCGTCGGTTTCCGCGGCGATCGCGCACTGGCGGCGCGGCAACGTCGATCTGAAGATGGGATCCGTCTTGTTGGTCGGCGGCATCCTGGGGTCCGTCTTCGGCGTCTGGCTGTTCACCCTTCTGCGCGAGATCGGCCAGATCGACCTGGTGATCACGATTGCCTACGTCATTTTCCTCGGCGTCATCGGCGGCCTGATGTTCGTCGAGAGCGTGCGTGCGGCGATCCGCCGCAAGAGGCAGGTCCGCCGGCGCCAGCATACCCACCTCTGGATTCACGGCCTGCCGTTCAAGACGCGGTTCCGGCGGTCGCGCCTGTACATCAGCGTCCTGCCGCCCATCGGCATCGGCTTCCTGGTCGGCATTCTGGGGGCCATCATGGGGGTGGGCGGCGGCTTCGTGATGGTTCCGGCGATGATCTATCTGCTGGGCATGCCGACCACGGTGGTCATCGGAACGTCGCTCTTCCAGATCGTGTTCGTAATGGCCAACGTCACCGTTCTGCAGGCCGTCACCAACCAGACCGTCGATATCATGCTGGCTCTGGTTCTGCTGGTCGGCGCGGTGATCGGCGCCCAGTTCGGGGCGCGGGCCGGCGCCAAGATGCCGGGCGACCAGCTTCGCGTCCTTCTGGCGGCTCTCGTGCTGACCGTCTGCGCGCAGCTGGTGTTCGATCTGGTGAGGACGCCGGGCGATCTCTATTCGCTCGGCATCGTGGGGTCGCAATGATCGAGGGCCTCAACCTCGCCGCCTGGATGTTTCCAGTTCTTTTCGGGGCCCAGCCGGCTGCCGTCGCCGTTCCACTCAGCCATGACGAACTGGTGATCGACCTGTCCCGGCACGAGGTGTCGGTCGCGCTGAACTACGCCGGGGCGGAGCTGGTGCTGTTCGGGGCGACGGAGGGGGCCGGCGACGTGGTGGTCGAGGTTCGCGGACCGCGCCGCACCGAGGTGGTGCGGCGCAAGGCACGCGTCGGCGGGATTTGGCTGAACAGCGACGAGGTGGTTTTCAGCAACGTGCCGGCCTTCTATGCCCTGGCCAGCAGCGCCCCTCTCGATCAGATCCTGCCCCCCGAGGAGCAGGCCCAGGAGAGGATCGGCGTCGATCATCTGTGGTTGACGCCTTCCGAAAAAATCGCGGAGCAGGAGGCCAGCGCGTTCCGGACGGCGCTGGTGCGCAACAAACAGCGCGTCAACCTGTTTCCGGCCGAGCCGACCGAGGTGAAGTTCCTGGGCAGCCGTCTGTTCCGCACCGACATCCATTTCCCGGCCAACGCCTCGGTCGGGCCTTATCGGGTCACCGTTTTTCTGATCAAGGGGGGCGAAGTCGTGAGATCGGCCAGTACCCCTCTCATCCTGTCCCGGGCCGGATTCGAGGCCCGGGTTTTCGATCTCGCCCATACCAACGGGCTGGCCTATGGGCTTCTTGCCATCGCGATTGCCTGCGTGGCAGGATGGCTGGCCAGCGTCTTTTTCCGCAGCAAGGCGTAGAGGAATGGCTGAGACTGAGGCTGAAGGCGCAACCCCTTCCGACGGCGGCGTTTTCCTGTGCGTTGTCGACGAAACGGCCGAACTGTGGCCGGCCCTGCGGTTCGCCTGTCGCAAGGCCAACCGCCAGGACGCCCGCGTCGGCCTTCTTTGCGTGGTGGAACCCGCCGAGTTCCAGCATTGGCTGGCGATCGGCGATCTGATGCGCGAGGAACGGCGGGAAGAGGCCGAGGAAACGATCCAATTGATCGCCACTGCCGTTCAGAAGCAAACCGGAAAGATGCCGGTCCTTTACATTCGCGAGGGCGACGTGAAGGACGAGCTCTTGGCGGTCATCGAGGAGGAGAAGAGCATCTCGCTGCTCATTCTGGGCGCCGCCACCGGACCGGATGGCCCCGGGCCGCTGATTTCATACCTGGTCCAAAAGAAGGCGGGCGGCCTTCGGGTGCCGATCACCATCGTGCCGGGCAATCTTTCCAACGACGAGATCGACGCCCTGAGCTGACGGCCGGACGTCTTGTCCCGGATCTCGCCCATACCGGTCAGGGGATGGGGCCAATCGGGGCGCCCGCCTCGACTCTCAATTCCCACACCGGGTATTCCTCGGCGCGGCGCATGCCGGCGCGTTCCATGGCGGCGCAGGACGGCGCGTTGGTGACGTCGGCGTAGCCGACGATGGGGCCGCCCCAGCGTTCGTCGACCAGGGCGGCCATGCGCCGGCACATCAAGTCGACCGAGCCGCTGCCCCAGTGGCGGCGGACGCTGGCGTATTCGCCGACCAGCACCTCCTTGGCCAGCTTGGTGAAGTGCATGTAGCCGGTGATCGCCGCCCCCTTCATCGCCAGCAGGGTGCCGCAGCCCGGCGCGGTGAGGCGCTCGCGCATGACCGCCTCGTCGCGCGCAGAGATGCCGGCCTGGCCGGCGAAGCCGCGGTTGAAGATGTCGGTCACGGTGGCGAAGAGGGCGGGGTTTGCGGCGATCATCGCCTCGTCGATCTCGGCGATGGCGTAGCCCTTGGCGAGCGCCGCCTCGGCGCCCGGGAACTCGCCTTCGTTGGGCGGTCCGGGATCGCGCACGTATTTGACGCGCCCGGGGCGGGCCGCGAAGCCCAGGCGGGCCAGCCCGGCCTCGGGCATCGTCATCTCGGGCGGCGCGGTCAGCCGGTAGCGGCGCAGCCGCGGTGCCGACTTCTCCTCGACGGCCAGGAACTCGGCGAGCGCGGCCAGCAGCGGGCCCGACTGGCGGCCCTTGGGCGTGATGGTCAGGCTGACCATCAGGCTGCCGTCGGGGCGCTCCTTGCGGTCGACCGAAAGCGAGGCCGCCGGCCGGCTGTCCTCGAGATAGAAATGGTCCTGGCGGCGGCGCAGCACGGCGCCGCGCAAGTCGATGGTCGCCATGAACTCGCGGCCATTCTCGTCGGCCTCCTCGAAAATGAAGGCGAGGTAGGCATCGATGTTGGCCTCGCCGATCGCAACCAGAACCATGGGGACGGCCCTTCTTTTTGTGGCGCGGCGCAGTCTGATGCAAGAAGGGGCGGCGCCGCAAGCCCGGGCGGGATTGCGCGCAATCCGCAATTGCGCCTATGATCGGCGGAACGAATTCCTGAAAACAAATCGACGCGGAGGACGACGATGCAAGAAGTCCAAGGCACTCTGATGGCGGCCTGGCGGGCCAGCGGCGGCGCCCTCAACGCGCCGGCGGCGCGGCCGGAAACGGGCGACGACGGGCTGGCGGCCACGGCGATGACCGATGTCTACCGCTGCGCCCACGGCGCCGACGACGGGCTGGCCGCCACGGCTTATAGCAACAGATGGCCGTACTGCCTGGCGCAGTAGGCTTCCGCCCCAGGCGGTCAAAAGACATTCCGGCCCCTTCGTGGGGCCGGAGCTGTAATGGAGAATCAGCGAGACGACCCGAAGGGTCGAGACAGATTATCGGCGCGTCGCCGCCCGGAGGGCGGCAATCCGGTCGGCGTAACTTCCCTTGCCGAAGACCGCGCTGCCGGCGACCAGCACGTCGGCGCCGGCCTCGACGACCGTCCCGGCCGTACTCTCGTTGATGCCGCCGTCGACTTCGATCTCGATGGCGCGTTGGCCGACCATCCGCCGGATATCGCGGATCTTGGCGGCCTGCGCGGGAATGAAGGCCTGGCCGCCGAAGCCCGGATTGACCGTCATGACGAGGACGAGATCGATCCGGTCGAGCACGAATTCGAGGACCGAGGCCGGCGTCGCCGGGTTGAGCGAGACCCCCGCCTTCTTGCCCAACGCGTGGATGACCTGAAGGCTGCGATCCAGGTGGGGGCCGGCTTCGGCGTGCACCGTGATGATGTCGCTGCCGGCCTTGGCGAAGGCCTCGAGGTAGGCGTCGACCGGCGAGATCATCAGGTGCACGTCGAGCGGCTTTTGGGTGTGCGGCCGCAGGGCCGCGACGACGGCGGGACCGATGGTGATATTGGGCACGAAATGCCCGTCCATGACGTCGACATGAATATAGTCGCAGCCCGCCTCGTCGATGGCGCGGACTTCCTCTCCCAGCCGGGCGAAGTCGGCCGAGAGAATGGAGGGAGCGATCTTCACGGCGTGGGCCATGGTTCCCGCCCCTTCCCTACCTGATTTTCGGCGCGAGCTCGCCGGACCGATAGCGTTCGGCCATCTTGGCCAACGGAATGGCCTTGATCTTCGAGGCCTGACCCGCGGTGCCGAACTGCTCGTAGCGCTGCTCGCACAGCTTCTGCATCGCTTCGATCGCCGGCTTCAGGTACGTGCGGGGGTCGAACTCCGCCTTCTTTTCGGTCAGCACGCGGCGGATCTGGCCGGTCATCGCCAGGCGGTTGTCGGTATCGATGTTGACCTTGCGCACGCCGTGCTTGATGCCGGTGACGATTTCCTCGATCGGCACCCCGAAGGTCTGGGGCATCTCGCCGCCGTAGGTGTTGACGATGTCCTGCAGTTCCTGCGGCACCGACGAGGAGCCGTGCATCACCAGATGGGTGTCGGGCAGCTTGGCGTGGATTTTCTTGATGATGTCCATGGCCAGGATTTCGCCGGTCGGCTTGCGGGTGAACTTATAGGCGCCGTGCGAGGTGCCGATGGCCACCGCCAGCGCGTCGACGCCGGTCTTGCCGACAAAATCGGCCGCCTCGTCGGGATCGGTCACCAGCATGTTCTTGTCGAGCTTGCCCTCGAAGCCGTGGCCGTCTTCCTTGTCGCCCTTGCCGGTTTCCAGAGACCCCAGGCAGCCCAGTTCGCCCTCCACCGAGACCCCGACCATGTGGGCCATGTCGGTAACCTTGCCGGTGACCCCGACGTTGTAGTCGTAGGACGCCGGCGTCTTGCCGTCTTCGGAGAGCGAGCCGTCCATCATCACCGAGGAGAAGCCAAACGAGATGGCCGACAGGCAGGTCGCCGGATTGTTGCCGTGGTCCTGGTGCATGCACACCGGAATGTCCGGGTACATCTCGATCGCCGCCTTGATCAGATAGCTCAGCACCGTGTCGTTGGCGTACTTTCGCGCCCCGCGGCTGGCCTGCATGATGACCGGCGAGTCGGTTTTCTTGGCCGCCGCCATGATCGCCAGCATCTGTTCCATATTGTTGATGTTGAACGCCGGAACGCCGTAATCGTGCTCCGCCGCGTGGTCGAGAAGTTGCCTCATCGATACGAGTGCCATGATGTCGTTCTCCCTCTGTTGGGGGTATGGGAGGCCAGAGCCTCCCTCAGAGTTTGGCCTTGGCGGCGGCTGCCACCTTTTCCGGCGTGATGCCGAAGTGTTCGAACAGTTTCTTGTACGGTCCCGACTTTCCGAAGCCGTGCATGCCGATGAAGACGCCGTTCTCGCCGATGTAGCGGTGCCAGCCCTGGTCGATGGCCGCCTCCACCGCCACGCGGACCGTGTCGGGCGCGAGCACCTGGCGGCGGTAGCCCTCCGGCTGGGCGTCGAAGAGTTCCCAGCACGGCAGCGACACGACCGCCGTCGGAACACCCTCCTTCTGCAGGATGTCGCGGGCGGCGAGCGCGATGGCGACCTCGGTTCCGGTGGCGATCAGGGTGACCCTGCGGGCGCCGCCCTCGGCCTCGGCGAGCACGTAGCCGCCGCGGGCGCAGAGGTTTTCCCCGATCTCGGCGCGCACCGTGGGAACGGCCTGCCGGCTTAGCGAAATCGCCGCCGGCCCGGCGGTCGACGTCAGCGCCAGATCCCAGCATTCCGACGTCTCGACGGCATCGGCCGGGCGATAGACGGCGAGTCCGGGAATGGCCCGCAGCGAGGCCAGGGTTTCGACCGGCTGGTGGGTCGGCCCGTCTTCGCCGAGGCCGATCGAATCGTGGGTCAGGACATGGATGACGCGCACCCCCATCATGGCGGCCATGCGGATCGCCGGCCGCATATAATCCGAGAACACCAGGAAGGTTCCCGCATAGGGGATGAACCCGCCGTGCAGGGCGAGCCCGTTCATGATGGCGCCCATGGCGTGTTCGCGCACGCCGTAATGGATGTAGCGGCCCGAGAAATCACCGGTGTCGATGCTTTGCGTGCTCTTGGTCTTGGTGTTGACCGATCCGGTGAGGTCGGCCGAACCGCCGATGAGCTCGGGAATGGCGGCGGTGAGGACTTCCAGCGCGGCACCCGAGGCCTGGCGGGTGGCCAGGGCGGGCTTTTCGGCGACGAGGGCCTTGCGATGCTGGGCCGATGCCTGTTGCCAGCCCTCGGGAAGACGGCCCGCCTCGCTCCGTTCGAATTCGCTGCGCAGTTCGGCAGCGGTGGCGGCCAGCCGGCCTTCCCACTGCTTGCGGGCGGTGGCGCCGCGGGCGCCGGCGGCCCGCCAGGCGGCCAGCACGTTTTCGGGAACGACGAACGGCGGATACGACCATCCCAGGGTGGCACGGGCGCCGGAAATCTCGTCGTCTCCCAACGGCGCGCCGTGGCTGGCGGCGGTGCCCTGCTTGGTGGGCGCGCCGCGGCCGATCACCGTCTTGCAGCCGATGATGGTCGGCTTGTCCGACTTGTGCGCCTTCTCGATGGCGGCGGCGACTGCCTCGGGATCGAAGCCGTCGACCGCCTGGGTCGCCCAGCCGGCGGCCGCGAAGCGCACCAGCTGGTCCTCGGTCCGGGCGAGGTCGGTGGAGCCATCGATGGAGATGCTGTTGTCATCCCACAGCACGATCAGCTTCGAGAGCTTGAGGTGGCCGGCAAAGCCGATGGCTTCGTGGCTGATGCCTTCCATCAGGCAGCCGTCGCCGGCGATCACGTAGGTGTAGTGGTCGACCAGGTCGTCGCCGTAGCGGGTGTTGCGCATGCGCTCGGCCAGCGCCATGCCGACCGCCATGGCCAACCCCTGCCCCAGCGGGCCGGTGGTCGCTTCGACGCCCTCGGTGTGGCCGTATTCGGGGTGGCCCGGCGTCTTGGAGTCCAACTGCCGGAAGTTCTTGATCTCGTCGATGGTGACGTCCTTGTAGCCGGTCAGATAGAGCAGCGCGTACAGCAGCATCGAGCCATGGCCCGCCGACAGCACGAAGCGGTCGCGGTCCGCCCAGCGCGGCGCCGTCGGATCGAACTTGAGGAAGCGCGTGAACAGCACGGTCGCGACGTCGGCCATGCCCATCGGCATGCCAGGATGGCCGGACTTGGCCTTCTGCACGGCATCCGCCGCCAGGAAGCGGATGGCGTTGGCCATATCCTTGTGGGGCGCGTGTGCCGCGTCGGACGCTTTCAGGGTCTGCATGGACGTCATCGAATTACCTCCGCAATCGGCCGAAATGGTCTTCTTGCCGGCATGTCCCGCCCCTCTCATCCGCCGAGACGGCCGGAAATGCCACGAAATCCGTCAATTGCCCGGGATGGTAAGAAGCCCCTTCCATATAAAAGGCACCATCCCGTCGATTCAATAGAGTGCATGGGCGCACGCGCAAGAAGCGCCGCCCCGCGGAAAGGGTCGTTTTGGGGGTGGTCGGCGCCTTCGGGCATTCCCATGTTGAGGAACATGGACGCGACGTCACCCAAATCCCTGGACCTGTCGGCGATCGTCTGGCGGCAGCCCAACGGCAGCCCCGTGGCATGTCGGGAGAAACTGAAGGTTCTCACCGAGAACCTGGAGGAAATTCGCCAATGTTGCCAGGATGCGCTCGAGGATGCGGTCCTGATGGGGTGTGAGGAAGGCCAGGTACGGGAGGTTTTCGAGGCCATCGTCCGGTCGATCCACAATCCCTATGCAAAGGGCGATTGACGACCCCGGGTCGCCAAAAAGCCGCCGGCAAAGTGAAAGAAAGGCTTGGCCGGAAGCGGCCAAGCCTTTCAAATCTGGGGCGAGAGATGGGACTTGAACCCACGACATCCAGATCCACAATCTGGCGCTCTAACCACCTGAGCTACTCCCGCCATCGGCGGGCCCCTGTGTAGCCTCAACCCGATGCCCCGTCAAGCTTTGAGCGGCCTTCTGCGGGCCGGCGGTTTCGACGGGGGCCGCCGGCTTTTTCGAGGGCACCTCGGGCTTGAGCGGCCCCCAGATTCGGCGGAAATACCCGTCGGCCAGCAGCAGGGCGGCGGCCGGGTTGTGGCCGAGAGCCCGATCCTTCGCCACCAGGGTCGTCGTCAGGGCTTCGGCGTGCTTGAAAAACAGACTGTCGTGCCCGACGCACAAGCCGACGACGACATTGAAATCGGTTCCCGCGCGATTGAGCAGTTCGGCTTGCACGATCGGGTTGCACATCGCCTCGAATTTGCCGGGGTGGACCTTCTCGTGGTCCTGGATGCCGATTTCCTCCTTGGCGATGCCGCCGGCCTTGCAGCAGGCCGAGGCGACCGTGAAGCCATGGCTTTCCAGGACCCGGGTTAGGATGGCCGCCAGGTCGAACACGCCGACGCAGAAGGCGATGCCGATCTTCTGGAATCCCATGCGCTTGGCGAACGCGCAGACTTCCTCGACGCGCGTCCATTCGCAATAGCCCTCGGCCTCGACGCGGGCGGACTCGAGCGCGACCTTGGCCAGAAAGGGATCCTGATACTTGGCGAATCCCTTGGCGATGCCGGGATCATCCACCTTGCTGGGGCACCATCCCGGGCCGTGCTGGTCGTCGCCCTGCCGGCAGACGCGAATTTCTGGGGGGCAATAGGCACATCCGGGGTCGGTATACTTCATCGGCCAGTGTCTCCTTGGCGCGATCCGTGGGGGGCGGGTCGTCGTTGGCGCAGGCCGGCATTCTTACCCGAGCGTGGCCAGCACGCCATCGTAAAAAAGCTTGAGGCCTGTGACGAACAGGAACAGATAACATAGCCGATAGAACCATGTCGGCGAAATGCGCCGGTGCAGCCAGATCCCCAGCACCACGCCGACCGGGGCCAAGGGGGCCAGGATCAGCGACATCGCCAGATTGCCGGCCGGCAGCAGGCCCAGCCACCAATAGGGCAACAGCTTGGCGTAATTGACGGCGGTGAACAGCATGACCATGGTGCCGACGAAGAGCGTCTTGTCCATCCGCTGGGGCAGCAGATAGGTATTGGCCGGCGGGCCGCCGGCATGGGCCAGGAAGCTGGTGAAACCGGAGAGCGCCCCCCAGAACATCCCCCTGCCGACATCGGGATTGGCGTTGGCCTTGGCCGGCTTCTTGCGAAACCAGTAGTCCAGCGAGAAAACCACGGCGATGCATCCGACGAGCAGCCGGATCGAGCCGTCGCTGAACCAGTGGAAGGTGAACGTGCCGATGGCGATGCCGATAAGCGCGCCGGACGCCATGATCCAGAAATTGCGCCGGTGCCACGTCTTCCGGTACGCCCAGACGCCCATCACGTCCATCAGGCAGAGGATGGGCAGCATGATGGCGGCGGCCTGGGGCGCCGGGATGACCAGGGACAGCAGGGGAACACCCAGCATCGCCAGGCCGCCCCCGAAGCCGCCCTTCGAAATGGCGGCCAGCAGCACGGCGGGAACGGCGACGGCGTAAAACAGGGGGTCGGAGATCATCGGGACGACTGCCGGGACAGGGGGAACCGCCGCGGCGGGCGGAAGCTGGCTTCAGCCCTTACCCGCTTCGCACGACCGGTTCAAATGGTTTCGTCGGATGCATCCAAACGGGCCGCGCTTCTGTTTAAATTCGCGCCGTTTGCCTAAAATTAAAGCACCAGCCTTCCCGTTCCCTCGGCCGCATCCGCCGGTCTCCGGCCCAAGGCCCCGGGCTTTCAAGGGTTTTTCGATCCCCTGGAAGCTGGCACGTGTTGTGCGTATGGAGTGGCGACCCTGCCGGGCGCATCGGACGGTGCCGAAGGGACGGTCATCCAAAGGGTAACTCGGACCGGTTCCCTCCGCGGGCCGGTTCTTTAGCCGGAGAGGCCAGATTTCATGAAAAAAATCGAAGCCATCATCAAACCCTTCAAGTTGGATGAGGTGAAGGAAGCCCTTCAGGAGGTCGGCCTCCAAGGTATTACGGTGATCGAGGCCAAGGGTTTTGGGCGCCAAAAAGGGCATACCGAGCTTTACCGTGGGGCGGAATACGTCGTCGACTTCCTGCCCAAGGTGAAGATCGAGGTGGTTCTCGAGGACAGCCAGGTGGAACCCGCCATCGAGGCGATCCAGCGGGCGGCCCGGACCGATCGCATCGGCGACGGCAAGATCTTCGTCACCAACGTCGAGGAAGCCGTTCGCATCCGGACCGGCGAACGCGGTACGGACGCCATTTAACCCGGCAAAGCCGGGCCAGAAGATTTGACCAATTTCAATACGTCAGTGGATGGGAAGAGGAACCTGACATGCCTTTGAATTGCAAAACCCCGGCCGATGTCATGAAGGTCATCAAGGAGCAGGACATTCCGTTCGTCGATCTGCGCTTCACCGACCCGCGCGGCAAGTGGCAGCACACGGCGCAGACGCCGGAGACTCTCGACGACGAAGCCTTCGCCGACGGCATCATGTTCGACGGATCGTCGATCGCCGGTTGGAAGGCCATCAATGAATCGGACATGCTCCTGGTTCCGGACCCCGAAACGGCGGTGATGGACCCCTTCTCGGCGCAGCCCTCGCTCATCCTTTTCTGCGACATCGTCGAGCCGTCGACCGGCCAGCCCTATAACCGCGATCCGCGTTCGCTGGCCAAGCGGGCCCAGGCCTATCTGGCCTCGACCGGCATCGGCGACACCGCCTACTTCGGCCCCGAGGCCGAGTTCTTCGTGTTCGACGATGTCCGCTACAAGGTCGCCATGAACACCTGCTCCTACGAGCTCGATTCCGACGAGGGCCCGTACGTTTCCGGCAAGATCATGCCCGAGGGCAATGCCGGTCACCGCCCGCCGATCAAGGGTGGCTATTTCCCGGTGCCGCCGGTGGATTCGGCCTCCGACCTGCGCGCCGAGATGGTCACGGTGATGAAGGAAATGGGCCTGCCCATGGAAAAGCATCACCACGAGGTGGCGCCCAGCCAGCACGAACTGGCCATCAAGTATGACACCCTCGTCAAGGCCGCCGACAACCTGCAGATCTACAAGTACGTCGTGCAGATGGTCGCCCACTCTTATGGCAAGACGGCGACCTTCATGCCGAAGCCGATCATCGGCGACAATGGCTCGGGTATGCACACCCACCAGTCGATCTTCAAGAATGGCAAGCCGGTGTTCGCCGGTTCCGGGTACGCCGACCTCTCCGAGACGGCGCTCTATTACATCGGCGGCATCATCAAGCATGCCCGCGCGCTCAACGCCATCACCAACCCCGGCACCAACAGCTACAAGCGGCTGATCCCGGGCTTCGAGGCACCCGTGCTGCTGGCCTACTCGGCGCGCAACCGTTCGGCGTCCTGCCGCATTCCCTACGCCGCGAGCCCCAAGGGCAAGCGCGTCGAGGTGCGGTTCCCCGACCCGACCTGCAATGGCTACCTGGCCTTCGCGGCGATGATGATGGCCGGCCTGGACGGCATCATGAACAAGATCCATCCCGGCGACGCCATGGACAAGAACCTCTACGACCTGCCGCCGGAAGAACTGAAGGAAGTGCCGACGGTGTGCGGCAGCCTGCGCCAGGCCCTTGGCGCGCTCGACGCCGACCGCGACTTCCTCAAGAAGGGCGACGTCTTCAGCGACGACCTGATCGACGGCTACATCGCGCTCAAGTGGGAAGAGGTCTACAACTTCGAGCACACGCCCCATCCGGTCGAGTTCCAGATGTATTATTCGTCCTAAAGGCTAACCATCTGAGTTAAAACGGTAAATTCCTAACGTGCGTCAGGCTCGGCGGGGCTGGTTTCAGCCCCCCGGGCCTGATGTCTTTTGGGGATGTTCACTGGCGACATCTCCGTATTGGCGGAGTTTGTGCGGGAGGGCGTCGTCTCTGTGCAAATTCGCCTGTCCTCGCCGTTCAGAGGCCAGGTTTTTTCGGGGTGGCTTCCCTCTGTGACCGCCGCCGGCTTACCGATCGGCCATGGCGTTCAGATGGTCTTGAACGAAGGCGGCGAGCTGATTGATGAATGGCTTCTGCATCATTTGCCCGTGCGTTCCGTCCATCCAGCGCAATTCCACTCCGCCGGCCGCCAACGCCCCCCAGCCATTCAGGTCATCACCGGGGATGCCCGGCGCCTGTCGGGTCAAAACGCGTGGACGCACCAACAGGAGCCGCCCGTCCGTGTGTCGTGGCCGGTAGCGTATCGCCGCCAGCGCATTGTTCTGGAACACTCCCAACAGGCGGCGCATGCCGGCACGGTCGATGCTGTCAGGCAGCAGGTCCGAGCCGCGCCCACGCTCGACCAACAGGTCCAGTCGGGCCTCGGGACTGCATGCCCGCATCTCGGCAGCATCGACGATGTGAAGTTCCTCGAACAGGATGGCCAAGTACTCGGCTTCGTCCTCGCGCAGCAGGGTGCGAATAGGGCCGGGCGAGGCCACGGCGTCGAACAGCAGAACCGCCGAAACCTTCCTACCCGTCCGTTGCAGTTGGCTTGCCGCCTCGTAGGCGAGGAGTCCACCGAAGCTCCATCCGGCGAGGACCAACGGTCCCTTGGGCAGGATACCGCGCAGGGCCTCCAGGTAGGCCGCGGCCATTTCCTCGACGCTCGGCAGCAGGGGATGGCTTTCCTCCAAGCCATAGGATTGCATCATATACAGGGGTTGGTCCGGGCCCAGCGCCTCCGCCAGGGACCGATAGCAGAGCACGTTGCCGCCAACGGGATGGAAGCAGACCATCGGGGGGCGCGTTCCCGCCGCGTGTCACTTCGACCGCCGTATTCGAGGGTGCCGTCATCCCGCCAACGGCCAAGGTCGCCCGTGCGATAGAGCCGTTGATCGGCATGTTCGGGATCGTCGATGAAGGCCCGCGCGGTCAGGTCGGCGGCGTTCCAGTAGCCGTCGGCCAAGCCGAGGCCGCCAGCATGGATTTCCCCCCACACGCCGATCGGGACGCGGTGTCCGGCGGCGTCGAGAACCGCCACCCGGGTATGGGGGATCGGCCGGCCGATCGGCATCGAGGCAAAATCCAGATCCTCGGGCCTTACCCGATGAACGGTGGTGAAGGTGGTGTTTTCAGTCGGGCCATACCCGTTGATGAATATGACACGGGGACAGGCGTCGAAAGCGCGTCGCGCGTGGACCATGCTCATCACTTCGCCGCCGGTCAGCACGGCCCGCAATCCTTGGAAGCTGGCGGGGTCGTGTTCAACCTGTCGGTTGAAAAGGCTGGCCGTCAACCAAAGGACAGTGATTCCGAGGCGGCGGATGGTTTCGGCCAAGGTGGCAGGGTCGAGCAGGTCGTTGCGGTAGGCGATGCAAATCCGCCCACCGTTGAGCAGAGGTCCCCAGATCTCCAACGTGGAAGCATCGAACGCCAGTGGAGCGGTCTGGAGAATACGGTCATCGGGGCTCAGGTGGACGTAGTCGTCGCCGATGACCAGCCGGATCACCGCGCGCTGCGGCACCAGAACACCCTTGGGCTGGCCGGTCGAGCCCGAGGTGTACATCAGATAGGCGGCGCGATCGTCGGGATTCCTTTCGTCCTCCAGGCTTGGGGGGGTATCGGCTTTCCGCTCCACGAGCGTAGCGGCATCGATGATCGGACCGTCGAAAGTGGTGCCAAGCGCGAGACGACCGGTGGCGTCGGCGATGACGACACGGCATCCGGCGTCGGCAAGGATGAAGGCATTGCGCTCCGCCGGGTAGGCCGGGTCCAACGGCACGTAGGCAGCGCCGGCGACAAAGATGCCCAGGATCGCCACGACGGCATCGCGGTCGCGCGCCATGTGCAGGGCGACCCGATCACCCGGTTTCACGCCGGCCCCGATCAACGCAAGGGCAACACCATTCGCCCTGCGGGCCACTTCCTCGTAGGTCGACACCCCCTGGCGGTCTTCCACAGCGACTGCGGTGGGGTGCAGGCAGGCCTGTTTCAGGAAGAGCGCGTGAAGTCACTGCCCCGCCGGCAACGGTGGTTCGGCACCACGCTCGAAGCCCCTGATCCGGGCGGCTTCCTCGGCATCAAGGATCGGCAGATCGGCGATCGTCGTTTTCGGCGAAGCTGTTGCTAGCCCGGCGAGCAGCGCAGCGAAGCTCCGACCCAGGCGCTCGATGCGCGAGCGATCGAACAGATCGGCATAGTACTCCAGCGACACCAGAATCCGGTTGGGCAGGTCGCGCATGAAGATCGAAAGGTCGTTCTTGCAGGAGGCGCGGGGAAGGCTGTACATCGGAAAGCCGAGGTTTCCGACTTCCGCTTCCGCAAAATTCATATAGGAAAGCGACACTTCCGATAGCAGTGTGCGATCGGGGGCGGCGGGCGGCGCCAAGTCCTCCAGCAATTGTCCAAGACCATAGGCGCGGTGACGCATGGCCTCGGCATGGTTGGCGTGGACCCGCTCCAGCAAGCGGCCGAATGGCTCGTCACCGCGCACCTCGGCACGCAACGGCAGCAAGCCCACCATCATTCCGGCCATGTTGCGGAGTTGGGGGGCGTCGCGGTTGTCCGCCGGAATCGCGACGACCACATCCGAGGTCCCGGCGAGACGATGGAACAGCGCGATCCATGCTGCCAGCACCACCGAGAACGGTGTTGCCCCGTGGCCTTGGGCGAATGCACGCAGGACCTGGACTGTCCGGGGTTCCAGGACGAATGACACCGTGTCGCCGCGCCATGTGTTCACCGTGGGGCGTCGGTGATCGGCGGGCAGATCGAGCATCGGCAACGATCCCTGGAAGCGGGCCTGCCAGTAATCCCTGGCCGACTCCCGCGCTGCACGTCCCGCCCCCTCCCGGCTCCACCAGGTGTAGTCCTTGAGTTGGAGGGCGGGCGGCTCCTTGGTCTTGCCGGCATAGAGGGTGGCGAGATCGCCCGCCAGGAGCTCCAGGGTGAAGCCGTCGGCGAGCCCATGATGAATGTCGAGGAATAGGGCTCGCCGGCCACCTCCGACAACAAGGAGTTCCAGCCGGACGGGTGGCCTGTCGGCCAGATTGAATCGGGTGACCCGATTTCGACATGCCGCCACCGGATCTTCAGTCGCCGACAGGTCGACGACCGGCAGGTGCACCGGGGTTGGCGCCAGCACTTCCATCGTCCACTCGTCGTCATCGCGAACGAAGCGAGTGCGCAGAATTTCGTGGCGGGCGATCAGGGCAGTCAGCGCCGATTCCAGTCGGGCGACGTCGATGTCGGCGGGAAGCTCGAATAGGGTGGGCAGGTTGAAGGCGGTCCCCATCTCGGCGGCGGTTTCGGAATGCAGGACACTCAATTGCTCCCAGCCGACCGGATAGCCCGACCGTTGCGGGGCGGCCACAATTCCAGCTGCGACGGGGACGGCCTTGCCGCGCAGGGTCGCGGCGAGCCCGGCCACGCTACCGGCGGCGAACAGGTCGGACAGTGTCACTGCGTGCCCGAGGTTGCGGACGATGTGATCGATGATCTGCATGCCGGTGATGGAATCGCCGCCGAGCGCGTAGAAATCGTCGTCTGGCCTAACGACTTCGTAACCGAGCACCTTGCCCCAGATGCCGGCGAGTGCCAGTTCCAGGGTGTCGGTCGAACCCGTATCCGCCGGCCGCGTGGCCTCGGGCGAACGGTTTTCTTCGCGCGGCAGGGATGTCAGGAGTCGTGGGTCGATGACGACGATCTGCGGCACGTCTGTTGCCAGGGCTTGCCGCCATACGGCGATGGCCTGGGTGGGGGTAACGGTGGTGCCCGGCGCGGCCCCACTGTTGTGGCGGACGGCCATCCCGACGCCGGACAGCGCGCACCAGTCGATGGCGAGCGCGGGTCGCCCTTCCGCCAGTCGCCACGCCGCGAAGGCGTCGAGCCATGCATTGGCGGCGGCGTAAGCGGACTGCCCGGGGGCGCCTGCCAATCCGGTAAGCGAGCCGAACACGACGAACGATTCGACGGGGTCGCCGCGCGTCAGGATGTCGAGATTACGCGCCCCCTCGACCTTCGGGGCAAGAACGGCGGCCAACTCCGACGCCGAGCGGTTGACCAGGAAGCCACCATCGGCAACGCCGGCCGCGTGCACAACGGCTGTGATCGGCCCCATCGCCGCGCGCACCTCGTCCAGACATGCGGCCAGCGCGGCGCGGTCGGTGATGTCGCAGGCAAAGGCGCGGATGCGGATGCCGGAGCCTTCCAGGGCCGCCAGTTTCTCGCGCCGCCGCCGGGCTTCGTCGTCCTCGCCCGTCACCGTTCCGCTTCTGCCGAGAAGGGCAAGCGAAACGGTTCCGTCGGCCGCCATCTCTGTGGCCAGAGACAGGGCCAAGCCGCCAAGGCCGCCCGTGACGACGCAGCACCCGGTGGAGGGCCAGCGCGCGTCGCCAGATTCTGGCGCCGCACCGATGCTCCGTTCCAAACGCAGCGTTCCCCGCCGCATGGCGATCGGCAAGTCGTTGCCGGGCTGGTCGAAGGCGGCAAACTCGGCGGCTACCGCTTCGGTGGGCACCGCGGCGTCGACGTCGAGATAGCGAAGGGCCAGCAAAGGTTCTTCATGGCAGGCCGCAAGGGTCAGGCCGACCGCCAGGGCGGCATCGGGGCTGGCCGGTCCATCGCCACCGCGGACATAGGCGCCCTGCCCGACGACCAGGACACGCAACCGGCTTCTCGCGCCCGCCATCAATCCGCGCAGGATGTCAGCCGTCCAGCCGAAAGGATCGGATTCCGTGTCCGGGACCAGCACGACACCGTCGTCGTCCCCTGTCACCAGGGCGAGGATGTCGGCCGCCGAAGCCGCCCGGGCGGCCAACAGGCCACATGCTTTCAAGTCGGTGTCCAGTTGTTCCGCCAACGGTCCAGTACCGGCCAATACCAGTGGGCGTGCGGGGGCTGCCGCGGCAAGCGGCGTCGATATCCAGGTTGGGATCGACAATGAAGGTTGGCGCCCTATTCCGGCAGTTACGAACTGTAATCCCCGGAATGCCAGGCAAAGCCGCCCGTCGGCCGGATCGACCAGAAAGATATCGGCTTCCAACATATCGCCGCCATCGGTGCGGCGAACGGCATGAACCAGCACCTCCGTCGGGAGTGGGTTTCCGGTGATCGTCAGCGACGCGCAACCCACCGGCACCCGTCCACGCTCGTCGAGAATCAAGCTGGCCGCTACGTCCAACAGGGCTGGGTGCAGCGGGAAGCGGGTCAGGTCGTCGGCATAGGCAACCGGTACCCGAAGCAGGGCCATTTTCTCGGCCCCGCCGGGCGCCGACCATAGGTTGACGCGGCAATCCCAGCGTGCCGTCACCGTTACCGGGCCTTCTTCGGGGACGAACGGCGGCAAGGAAATGGCTTGAACACAACGTGCTCGCAGGTCCGTCAGGTTGCATCGAGGGAGCACCGTGTCCGACGGGTTCAGATCTGCCTCGGCAAAGACCGTCCACGGGTCGCCGTTTCCGCTGATCGAGCGGCCAGCCAATACGGCATGCCATCCGCTCGGCGCCGCTTTTCGCAACTCCAGACTCACGCTGCCGGGAATTAGCTCGTCCGGGCAAAGTGGCCTTAGCCAGCGCAGGTCGCGCACGTCGACGGCGCCAACAAGGCCTATGGCGTGGGCCGCCCCGGCTAGCATACCGGGCAACGCCATCCCCACCAGGATCGGTCGGCCATTCAAGCGATGTTCGGCGGCCGGCCAGAAATCCGAGGCGTGGACGTCACAGGCGATGGCGAAGCCGTCACGGATCGCCACCGCCGGGCCGAGCAAGCCGACAGGTGCCTTCCGAGGCGCCAGTTCGACAAAATCGGGACAGCAGCGGATGCGGCTGAAGGGGGTGGCTGGCAGATGAATCCGCCGGGCGGGTGGTGCCGATTCCGGCCAAGCCAGATCGGCCCCGGCGAGGTAAGCCTGGGCGGCGGTCCACGCCTCTTTTTCGCCGGCGGCCAGGGCCGGAGAGGGCGCCATCGGCCCACCGTGGCGCGAAGCCACTTCGCCGACGGCCCCGCGACCCGTCGTCACGAAATCGGCCAGCATGGCGATGAGGCCGGGGACGCTCTGGGCACAGATGGCAAGCCGATGGCGAAGGTGTTGCCGCCCCTCGGCTAGTGTGTGGGCGACATCGGCGAGCGCGAATGGTGGAGCACGGTCGAGTGCTTGCCTCAGGGCATCCGCATAGCGCTGGACGGCTTCGTTGTCGGCGGCGGAAAGACCGACGACAAACCAGCCGTTTTGGGCGTCGAAAGATGGCGAGGCCGCCGACGGTGCTTCAAGAATGACGTGGCAATTGATGCCGCTGAGACCGAACGAACTGACGCCGGCGCGACGCGGCCCGCCGCGGTCGCCAAGCGGCATCGCGGTCTTCGCCACCACCACCGGTGCGTGAGCGAAGTCGATTTTCGGGTTGGGGGCCTCGAAGAAGGGCTGTGGCGGAGCAATGTCGTACTGAAGGCAGAGGACCGCTTTGGCGAGGCCGAGCGCCCCGGCGGCTCCGTCGAGGTGGCCATAGTTGCCCTTCACCGAGCCAAGCCGTGCGAAACCGGTTTCGACGGTATCCGGAGCGAAGGCGCGTGTCAGGCCATCGACCTCGATCGGGTCGCCGAGCGCGGTTCCGGTTCCGTGTGCCTCGACATACGAAAGCGAGTCGAGACTGATACTCGCCGCGGCCGCGGCGGCGCGTATGGCTTCGGCCTGGGCGACGGGATTGGGCGCGGCGAAGCCGCTGGACGCGCCGTCCTGGTTCACGGCACTACCGACAATGACGGCGTGAATAGCGTCGCCGTCGGCCAGCGCTCGTTCCAAGGGTTTGAGCAGGAAAGCAATAGCCCCCTCGCCCATGCCGGTGCCATCGGCGCCTTCGGCGAAGGCCCGCGTACGGGCGGTGGAGGAGTCGATGGTGAGGCGGGTGGCGTCGCCGGGTGGGATCGGCAACGCCTTGGCGGCGCCAACCACGGCCGCCTCGCATTCGCCATTTGCCAGGGCGCGGCAGGCAAGATGAATGGCCACAAGCGCCGACGAGCAGGCTGTATCCACAGTCGCGGCGGGGCCACGCCAGTCCTTGAGGAAAGAGAGCCGTGTGGCAATGTTGGACGGGACGTTCTGCGCGAAAACCTGTTCGACGCGGTCCGGGAACAGCCGTCCCATTGCCTCGCGGTATATCGAAGAGGGATTGCCGCCAACGAACACGCCAACCCGTCGGCGATCCAACGCCGCGCCGCCGTAACCCGCGTTTTCCAGCGCTGCCGCCGCCGTTTCCAGGAACAACCGCTGTTCGGGATCGATCAGTGCGGCATCCATCGGCGCCATGCGGAAACGCCTGGGATCAAAGCCGAAGATATCGTCGAGATAGGCTGCCTCGCGGAAGGGATTGGATGTTGGGTGTCCGAGAAGGGATAGCAGGGCGTCGGCATCGTCCCTGCGGTTTTCGGGCAAAGGTCGAACCCGGTCGACGCCGTTTTCAAGGTCGTGCCAGAACGAGCCGAGGTCCTCGAATCCTGCCAGCCGGACGGCCATGCCGACGATTGCCACACGGCCGCCCTTCACGGGCTCCTCTACGGTTGATCGCACCGGCATCGATCCGGTGGCTTCGGCGACGCGACGGGCCTGCGCGGTTACGGTGGCATGGGCGAACAAGTCGGCGATCGTAAATACGCCGGGCCACAGCCGTTCCAACCGCTCATGCAGGCGGATGACCAGAAGCGAGTTGCCGCCGGCGTCGAAAAACCCGTCGTCGGGACCGAACGCTGCAGCCGGCAAAAGCTCCCGCCAGATTTCCATCAAGCGGCTTTCGAGCGGATTTGTGGCAACGGGGCCGGCGCGGTTATCCAAGGGCTGGCCGGCGAGCGCCTTGCGATCAAGCTTGCCACTGTCGGTGAGCGGGAGGGACTCGAGCCGGAAGAAGCGGGCTGGCAGCATGTATTCGGGCAGGCGGTCGCGCAGATGGCCGCGCAGGGCGGCGGATTTCAGGCCGTCATCGCCCAGGATATAGGCGTGGAGTTCGGTGAAGCCGCTGGTCTGCGCCGGCACTACCACGGCCCGCTCGACCGCCGCGTGGCTTTCCAGGGCCTGCTCGACCTCGCCGCATTCGATGCGGAAGCCACGCACCTTCACCTGATGGTCGATGCGCCCCAGATACTCGACCGTTCCATCCCGCCGCCAGCGGCCGAGATCGCCGGTGCGATACAGCCGCCCGCCCGACACGAAGCGGTCGGCGATGAAATGCTCGGCCGTGAGGTCCGGCCGGTTGACGTAGCCGCGTGCGACTTGAGGGCCGCCGATATGGATCTCTCCCGCCACACCGATCGGCACCGGCTGGCCTTGGCCGTCGAGAATGTAGATCCGCGTGTTAGCGATCGGTCGGCCGATTGGGACCACGTCTCCGCCATCCCAGGGCGAGCACGGTTGCCAGGTGACGTCGACGGTTGCTTCCGTGGGGCCGTAAAGATTGTGAAGCTGGACGCCGAAGGGCGCGTGCAACAGGCGATTGAACCGCTCGATGACGCGGACATCGAGCGCCTCGCCGCTGGCGAAGACATAGCGTAGACCGCGCAACCGTGACAGATCTACCTGTCCGGCCTCCAGGAAGGTCAGGAACACGTCGAGCATGGACGGCACGAAATGCATGACCGTGACGCCGAATCGGTCCACCGCATCGACCAGGGCGAGCGGATTTTTCTCCGCGCCCGGCGGTGGCAGCGCAACCGCGGCACCCGTCCACGACCACCAAAACAGTTCCCACACCGACACGTCGAAGGTGATGGGTGTTTTCTGGAGGATGACGTCGCCGGGGCCAATCGGGAAGGCCTGCTGCATCCACAGGATCCGATTCAGCACGGCATGATGCTCGATACCGACCCCCTTGGGCCGGCCGGTGGAGCCTGAGGTGAAAATTACATAGGCAAGGGCATCGGGATCGTCGGCGGCACTGATAACTTTTCCCCGTCGCGGCGTCTCGCTGTCGAGGTCGACCACCCGCCGGCCGGGGAAGAGGTCGCGATGCTCGGGAGCGGCCAGAACGATCGGATCGCCCAGGTCGTCCAGCATGTCGGCGCGTCGCTTGCCGGGAAGATCGGGGTCAAGCGGTGCATAGGCCGCGCCCGCCATCAGGATACCGTGAATGCCGGCCAACATGTCGGCGGAGCGCCGGGCGCACAGTGCAACAATGACGCCCGGCTTGGTCCCTGCCTTCCGCAGGCGCGCGGCGACCGTGGCGGCGCGTCGTGCGAATACGGTGTAGCTCAAGGTTTCCGTGTCCGTTAGCACGGCTTTTGCCCTGCCGGCGTGCGCGACCTGATCGAGGAAAGGTTCGGGGATCGTCCTCCGCGTGGCCAGGATCGTCGCCGTGGCGTTAAATCCATCGACCACCAGGGCACGTTCTTCGGGTTCCATGACGGCTAGGTCGCCGACCGCACCGGCCGGATTGGAGAGCGCATCGGCGGCCAGCCGGTGAAAGCGGGCCCAGAGGGCTTCGATGCTTTCAGGATCAAACAGGTCGGTATCGTATTCGACCAGGGTGCGGATTCGGCCCTTATCGCGATGGAAATGGAAGGCCAAGTCGAATTTGGCATAGGGGAACGGTGGCTCGACGAAACGTGCCTTTACGCCTGGCAGGGCCAGCGGCTCGGGCGCCGCGTCCTGCCAGGTCACCAGAACGTCGAACAAGGGGTTGCGGCTGGTGTCGCGCTCGCCCCCGACGACATCGACCAGGGCCTCGAACGGGCAATCCTGATTGGCCAAGGCTTCCAGGCAATTGGCGCGGGCAGTCTTAAGAAGGTCGGTGAACGAGGCTCGCGGATCGACGTGCTGACGCAGAACCAGCGTATTCACGAAGAAGCCCACAAGATCGGCCAACTCCGTGCGTTCCCGGCCGGCCGCCAAGGTGCCGAGAGTAATCTCGGTCTGTCCCGAGAGGCGATGAAACAGCGCTTGGACGAGCGCCAGCAGAACCATGAAGGGCGTAGCCTCTCCGGCTTGGGCAACCGCCTCTAGATGTTCGTTTGTATTTGTATCCAGGACGAAAGAGGCGAAGGCGCCCCGGAAACGCTTTGCTGACGGACGCCGGCGGTCGGTGGGTAGGGCGAGCGGTTCGGGGAGCGGATCGAGCTTGGCGCGCCAATGCTCCACCACGGTGCGGCCGTCGGTGCCGGCAAGGAAAGCGCGTTGCCATTCCGCGAAATCCTCATACCCGCGGGAAAGTTTGGGCAAGGAGGGGCCCGCAATCCCAATTTCGCGGGCATAAAGGGCCGCCAAGTCGCGCAGCAGGATCGGCATCGACCATCCGTCACATATCGAATGGTGCAGCACGATCACTAGGCGCCAACGGCTTGTCCCAAGGCCGATCAGCCGCATCCGCACCGGGGCTTCATCTTCCAGGCGGAAGGGGCGGCTCGTCTCGTCGGCCATCAGCGTATCGGCATCGGCGATGGGATCGACGGCATCCGAAACGTCGGTCATTTCCAGCTTCAGTTCGCCGGGTTCGGCCAAGCGCTGGCGCGCCCCCCCGGGATCGCCGGGGGCGGGAATCAGGCGAAGACGCAGGGCGTGTTGGCGCTCTTCCAGGGCGGTTAGGGCCCGTTCGAGTGCCGCCACGTCCAACGTTCCCTTCAGATCGAAAGCTCCCGCCACGTTGTAGGCGGCGCTCTCGGGGTGCAGGCGCTGCAGGATCCACAGTCTCTCTTGGCCGCTGGACAAGGCGAAGTCCGGTCCCGCCGCCTTTGGCAAGACGGCGATACGTTCACCGCTTTCTTCGATCAAACGGGCAATGCCGGCAACCGTGCGGGCAATGATAAGATCGCGGATGACCGGCCGGACGCCAGTTTCCTTTTCGATCAGCCCGGACAGGCGCATGGCGAGCAGACTGTGACCGCCGAGCCGGAAGAAATCGGCCTCCGCATCGATCCGGACATCTTCGAACAAGGCCGCGAATAGACGGGCGACGAGACGTTCGGCGTCGGTTTCCGGCGCTCGGCCTCCGGTTTCACGCAGCGCTCCCGTCACCATGGTTGCCAACGCCCGCCGGTCCTTCTTGCCGTTTGCCGAAACGGGGATGGCGGGGACCACGACGAAGCGGGCCGGCACCATGAAATCGGGCAGGAGGTGGTTCAGCGCCGCACGCCATTCCTCCTCGACCGTCGCGTCGCCGGCGATACAGGCGATAAGGGCCCTCGCTTCACCTTCACCTAAGGCCAGCACGGCCGCGTCGCGTACGCCGGGCAGCCTGCAAAGCGCCGCTTCCACCGCCTCTATTTCGACGCGATGGCCGCGTATCTTCACCTGGGTGTCGCGGCGGCCGGCGAACTCGAGAACGCCATCGTCCCGCCAGCGGGCGATGTCGCCGGTGCGATAGATCCGCTCTTCTTCCCGCCACGGCAGCGTGGCGAAAGCCTGTCCGGTCAGGTCGTCGCGACCGGCATAGCCGAGCGCGAGCCCATCGCCGGCGGCGCACAGTTCACCCCACACGCCGATAGGTGCCGGCTCCCCTGCCCCGTCGAGCACGTAGACGCGGGTGTTGGCGATCGGTCGCCCGATCGGCAGGGAAAGGGCGTCGGCCTCGTCTCGCGCGATCACATGGGTCGTGGTGAACGTCGTGTTTTCGGTCGGGCCGTACCCGTTGACGAGGCGCAAATCGGGACAGGCATCCATGACACGGCGCACATGCGGCGGGCTGAGTGTTTCGCCGCCGGTCATCAACTGGCGCAATGGGAGGAAGGCATCCGGGCGCTCCTCGGCCACTCGGTTGAACAGACTTGCCGTCAGCCACATTGCCGAGACGTCATGCTCCGCCAGGCTGTGAGCGAGCTTCGCCGGATCGAAGAGAGCCTCATCGTCGAGGAAAATCAGCCCTGCCCCGCTCAGCAACGGCGCCCAGATCTCCAGCGTTGCCGCGTCGAAGCCCATCGGTGCCGCCTGCGCCATGACGTCCTTTGGGCCAAGGGTCAGGAAATCGGCGTTGACCACGAGGCGGACAACGGCCCGATGCGGGACCACCACGCCCTTGGGGTCGCCGGTCGAGCCGGAGGTGAACATGATATAGGCGGCATCCGCCCCGGTTCGCGATTCTATGGGCGTCGCCGCGGTCTCGCTGGCGAGTGAGTCCACGTCGAGAAGGTGCACGTCCAAATCGGCCAAACGATCCTGGCCGTTGGCGTCGACGACGATGCGTCGAGTTCCGGTCGTTGCGAGAAGCTGTGCAAGAAGCCGGGGCGGCAATCCCGGATCGAGCGGCAGGTAGACCGCCCCCGCCTTGAGGACGCCAAGCGTTGCGACTATTGCCGCCGGGCCACGATCGAGGGCCAAGCCGACGACATTGCCGGCGGCGACCCCCCGGGCGGCAAGTCCGGCGGCCACGGCATCCGAGCGCTGGTCGAGTTCCGCATAGGTCACGGCAATGCCGTCCGCCAGCAGGGCCGCGCGATCGGCGTACCGCGCCGTAACAGCCCGGAAAAGGGCCGCCAGCGAGGCGTCGCGTGGATAGGGGCGATGGGTGCCATTGAAGATGTCGGCGACCTGTGCGAACTCCTTATCCGACAGCAGGTGTAGGCGGCCAACCACCACGTCCGACTGGCTGGCGGCGTGGCAGATCAGCCGCTCCAGATGCTCGGCCATGCGTTCGACCCGCGCCGGCAGAAACCGTCGGGCATCGTGCTCGATGACAAGAACCATCCGGTCGTTGTCAAACCGAGAGAGCGTGAATACGAGAGGAAACTTGAGGGCCGCCGGCATCGTCTGCGGTTCGATGAACGTGAAGAGGGCATCGTCGCCGTTTTCCAGAACGGCGACGGCGTCGAACGCCTCGGAGGCATTTCGGCCGGCCGCGAAGCCGCGCCGGCGCAAGTGATCGATCGGCAAATCCTGGTGCGCCATCACCGCCAGCATTTCCCGCGATATCGTTGTCGTCAGCTCGCCGAACGTATCCTGGTGTTTAACTTTAGAACTAACCGGTAACACGTTAACAAAACAGCCAATTTGATCCTGGGCGTCGTGGTCGATGCGGCCAGAGAATGGAGCGCCAATCGTGACCGTTCCGCCAGCCGTCTTGTAACGGGCGAGCAACGCGGCAACGGCGGCTACCCACACCACGGTCGGTGTCGCCCGGCCGGCTACCGAGAGTCGGGTCAGGGCGGCAGTGGTTTCGCGGCCGAGCGGCCGGACCAGACGGTAGCCGTCGCCGGGCGCCATCACCGATTCCGGGGCGTCGGTGGGTAGCGGTTCTCGCTCCGGACGATCAATTCTTTGCCGCCAGAATTCGCGGAGCATGGTTCCGCGGGGGCCTTCAAGGGATTCGCGGCGCCTTGTTGCCAAGGTTGCAAGGCTCGCCGGTAACGGCGGCAGATCCGGTTCCCGGCCCGCCGTGATGGCTGCCAGTACCGCCATCAGGTCGCGCTGCAGAATCACCAGTGATTGTCCGTCCATGACCAAGTGGTCGATGGCCATGAAAAGAGCGGCCCCGCTCGCCGCCAGGCGGCAGAAGTGGAAGCGGGCGAGCGGCCCACTCGTCAGATCGAACGGCCGAGCGAACTCTTGCCAGCCTAGGGTCCGGATTGCGGCCTCGGGATCCGTAGCGGCCGAGAAGTCGTGGACCGTGAATTCCGGACCTGCTTCGGCCAGCGGTTTCTGGAGCAACTGCCCGTCGCGTTCGAAAAAGACGCTGCGCAAGGAAACGTGGCGGGACGCGACAATAGCCACGGCCCGTCCGACCGCAGCGCTGTCGATTCCGGTTTCCAACCGCAAGATGGCCATGACGGTATAGGAATTGTCGGCCGGGCGGTCGCGTCGGGCGAGCCATATCGTCTCTTGCGACGGGAAGGCTGGGAAGGACTCTTCCTCCGCCAGGGGCTCCGACGATGGAGATAGATGGGCGAGCAGCCGTGGCTTCGCCCGGCGCACGCGATCCTTGAGGGCATCGGAAAACCTCCCGGCTGGGGCCTCGAAGCCCAGATTGCCGTTCTCCACCCACAAGCGGATACCGAGTGCCCGCAACTCCGCCAGCAGGGTCTCGACTTCCTGGCCCGAGGGCATCCTGGTTTCGGCGGCGGTCAAAGGATTCCGGTCTCCATGCGATTGTTCGGCGATGGGGACTGCAGGTCGTCCCGCGCGTGCACCAGGCCGGCCGGGCTCCGCCCCGCGAGAATGGCGGCCACCGGTATGGTCCATCCCAACCGCTCTTGCAGGCGCGATACGATACGCAGCGCGATCATGGAATCACCGCCCAGCGCGAAGAAATCCGCATCGTGGCCGATCTCGGGGGCGCCAAAGACTTCGCGCCAGACCGCCACAACCGCATCCGTCGCTGCCGTCCGATTGCCGGATTCTGGGCTGGCCACCCGGACTGGCGTTGCCGGCGCCGAGGCATCGCCAGCCACGGATTGCGGATCGACCCAGGCGCGGACTCTCTGGAACGGATAGCCGGGCAGCGGCACCCGACACCGCGGCCGTCCGCCCGCCATGGCATGCCAGTCCGGCTCGACGCCACGCACCCACAACCGGGCGATGGCCTCCAGCAGAGCCGGGCGTCCTCCGCCGATTGTCGGTTGGGTGGCCACCGTGTCGGCTTCCGCCGTACCATTCGCACGAGCCAGTCGCGACAGGGTTGAGCCCGGTCCAACCTCGATCACAATGCGCCCCGGTTCGGCCCCCAGTGCGGCAACGTTGTCGGCGAACCGGACGGTGCCGCGCAAATGGCGTACCCAATACATCGGATCGGTTGCCTCCGTTACCGTAATCCAGCCGCCGGTCAGGTTGGAAAGAAAGGGAATCGCCGGTTCGGCCAGCGCGACGTTGGCGACGGTTTGGCCAAAGGAATCGAGGATCGGGTCCATGAGGGCGCAATGGAAGGCATGGGAAACATTGAGCCGTCGGGCCGGACGCTCTTGCGCTTCGGCCAGCCGCAGGAGGGCCGCGATCGCGGCCTCGCTCCCGGCGGCCACACATTGGCGAGGGCCGTTTACCGCGGCGAGCGACAATACCGTTCCGTCGCCCGCACCGAGTTCCTCGATCAAGGCGCGAGCTTCGGCTTCGGGAACGGAAAGGGCAAGCATGGCCCCTGCGGGCGCCGAGGCCATCAGTCGACCCCGTTCCGCCACGAGCGAAAGCGCGCTATCGAAGGGCATCACGCCGGACAGGCAGGCCGCCACGTATTCGCCGACGCTATGGCCGGCCAAGGCGTCGGGCATGATGCCCCAAGCCTGGAGGACCCGGGCGATCCCGTATTCGGTCACGAATAGCGCAGGCTGTGTCAAGGCGGTGCCGGCCAATCGCTTGGCGGCGACCTCGTCGCCGGGATCACCGAGCAGAAGGTGGCAAACGTCGGCTGCCGGCGTATCCGCCAGCAGCGTTGCGGCTTCGTCGACGATGGCGCGAAAAACCGGTTCCTGGTCGTAAAGGGCCCGACCCATGCCCGGGGATTGGACTCCCTGCCCGGGGAACAGGAAGGCAAGGGAACCTGCGCTGTCCAGGCTTTCTCCGTCGATGCGGGCCGCGCCCAGCAGGTTTCGGGCGGCCTCCTTCCGGTCGTGGGCGATTACCGCGCGTCGCCGCCGCAGGCGCCGCCGGCCAGTCTGGAGACTGTATGCCACGTCTTCAAGCGCCGGGGCATCATCGGTGTCAAGACGCTTGGCCATGGCTTCGGATAGCTGATCCAGGGCGTTGCCGTCGGCCGCCGACAGAACCAGAACGTCGGCCTGAGCCGGGTCCCCGCTCCTTTCCATCGACGAGGTTTGGATGGGGGCCTGCTCGACGATCACATGGGCGTTCGTCCCACCGATACCGAAGCTGCTTACGCCGGCCCGCCGGGGGCCGTCATGCGCTGGCCAGGGCTCGCTACAACTGTTGACGCGAAATGGGCCGGCGGCGAAGGGAATTTGGGGATTGGGGCGGACGAAATGACAAGTCGGGGGCACCGTCCCTTTGCGCACCGCCATCGCCGCTTTGATCAAACCGGCAATACCGGCCGCCGAGTCCAGATGGCCGACGTTGCCCTTGATCGACCCTAGCAAAATGGACCCCGGTGTGCCCGGACCATAAGCCAGGTTGAGGGCTGCCACCTCGATGGGATCGCCGAGCGCGGTACCGGTGCCGTGACCTTCGATAAAGCCGATGGAGCCCGGATCAACGGCGGCATCGGCCAATGCTGCTGCAAGAGCCGCGGCTTGGCCGTCCACCGTCGGTGCGGTAAAGGACGCCTTGGCGCCGCCGTCGTTGCTGAGTCCGATGCCCCGGATAACGGCGTGAATGGTGTCGCCGTCCGACTGGGCATCCCGCAGGCGCTTCAGCACGACGACGGCACCGCCGCTGCCGCCGACCGTACCGTCAGCCTCGGCATCGAACGGCCGGCAGCGCCCGCTGCGCGAGCCGATGCCCCCGTCGCTAAACAAATAGCCGCCCGCCGAGGTCAGGCCCAGGGAAGCCCCGCCGGCCAGAGCGGCCCGGCACTGTCCGGCGCGTAGCGCCTGAACTGCCTGCGCCACCGCCACCAGCCCGGTCGAACACGCGGTTGCCACCGCCATTACCGGTCCGGTCAGGCCGAGCTTGTAGGCAAGGCGGGTGGCGGCGTGGTCCTTGTCATTGCCGAGCACCACCGCATAACGCTCGGCTCCTCCATCCCGCAGCTGTTGGTCCAGATTGTCGAAGATATAGCTTGGAAAGCCGACGCCGACAAAAGCCCCGACCGGCCTTTGCCGGCTTGGTTCGCAGGCTGCGTTTTCCAGGGCGTGCAGGGCCACTTCCAGCAGCAGCCGCTGCTGGGGGTCGATGGCGGCCGCCTCGCCTGAGGTGTAACCGAATGCCACCGGATCGAACGCGTCAATTCCGGCCAGCCGTCCATGGGCCCGCACGAACGACGGGTCGGCGAGCAATCCCTCGTCTTGGCCTGCCGCCCGTAGTGCGGCGCCATCCACGGCGCCGATGCTCTCCACCCCGTCACACAGGTTGCGCCAGAAGGTCTCCGGATCATCGGCGCCGGGAACCCGCAACGCCATGCCGACGATCGCGATGCTGGCCGCCTGCTCGTCGTCCACATCCTCTCCCGCCTTTACTCGCGCGGGTGACGGGACGATGTCCGGCTGGGCATCATCCGATCCTGCAAGATGGGCGGCCAACATCGCGATTGTCGGATAGCGGAAGATCTCGACGGCCGATACCTCTCGCCCGGCCAGCGCGGAAAGGCGCAGTTGGGCTCTGGGCACCAGGAGGGAGTGAACGCCAGCCTCGAACAGGTTGGCTTCCAACGCTGGTGCTTCGCCGTCCAACAATTCGGCCCAGACGGCGGCGATTGCCCGTTGCAGGGCAAGGCGTCGGCCGGATGCCGCGGCCAATCCGGTCCTGGCCGGCATCGCCGGGCCGGCCCGTTTCGTGGGTTGTTCCCGGACAAGGGCCTGCCGATCCACCTTGCCCGACGGCAACGACGGCAGAGTCCGGTGAAAGATATACCCAAGAGGAACCGCCGCGGCCGGCAGTTCGAGGGCCAACGCCCGGCGCAACGCATCGGGCGTGGCGCGGCCGACGACATGAGCCGTCAGCCGCCCGCCGTCCAAGGTCGGTTCGAAGATCGCCACGGCGTTTTCGACACCCGGCTGACGCAGGAGGGCAGCCTCCACGTCACCCAGTTCCAGGCGCTGGCCGCGGACCTTCACCTGTTCGTCGACCCGGCCCCGGTAAAGGACGCTTCCGTCGCTGTGCCATGCCGCCCGGTCGCCCGAACGGTAGAGGCGCGTTCCGGGCGGGCCGAATGGATCGTCGATGAACTTCGCCGCCGTTTCCTCGGGCATGCCCAGGTATCCCCGCGCCAGTCCGACGCCGCCGATACAGAGCTCACCGACGTGGCCGACCGGCACCCGGTTCAGACGGTCATCGAGGATGCGGATCGTAGATCCAGGCAACGGCCGGCCGATGGAGATTTCTTCGCCGAGGGCCGCGGGATCGAGCCGCCATCCGGTTGCATCGACAGTCGCCTCGGTGGGCCCGTACATGTTCCACACCTTGTCGATTCTGAGCGCCATGACGGTACGCTGGACAAGGTCGGGCGTCAGCCGCTCGCCGCCCAAGACCAGCCGGCGAACGCCGCGAAGGCCGGCCGCGGGAGCTCCCGGCAGCAGGCTGTCGAGCATCGATGGCACGAGATTGAGATGGGTCGTCCCCTGTTCCGACACGGCTCTCCAAAAGCCGGCGAGGTCCACCATCAGGGTGCGATCCGGTATCCACAGCCGGCCGCCCGTACACAACGGTAGGAGCACCTGTTGCAGCCAGGGATCGAAACCGACGGATGCGGCGGCGCAGACGCATTCGTTTCCCTCGTCGCCGAAGCCGAAAACATCGGCGATGCTGGCCATCTTGGCGGCCAGCGCGCCGTGGGTCAGGCCCACCGGCTTGGGTCGCCCGGTCGATCCCGACGTATGGAAGATGCAAGCCAGTTGGTCGGGGGTGATCGATGGCGTGGCGGATGCCCCGGCGGCGTTGCCAACAGCCTGCGATGCGAGGTCATCGATGGCGATCACCTGCTGATCGGCCGACAGGGTGGGCAATCGGTTGCAGGCGCCCGCGTCGGTCAACACCAACCGGCAGCCGACGCCTTGGATCATGGTTTGCAGGCGTCCGGGTGGCTGAAGCGGATCGAGCTGCAGGGACGCACCGCCCGCCATCAGGATGCCGATGAAAGCGGCGACCAACTCCGGCGATGGCGTCAGGCACAGTCCGACCGGTTCCTCCGGCTCGGTCCCTTCGGCGGCAAGCCGCGCCGCAACCTGGGCCGCCATCCTGGCGATCTCGTCGTAGGTTGCCTTGCGACCGCCAGCGGTCACCGCCGGCGCATTCGGGGTGCGCGCCGCCTGGGCCAGGAAACGGGTATGCACGCAATCACTCTTTACGGTGTCGGCGAGGGACGGGCCGTTTTCCCAGCCGGCGATCAGCGCGGCCTCCGTCTCTCCCATCATCGGCAACTCGGCGAGGGGGCACTGGCAATTCGCGGCCACCGCCTTCAGGAGGGCGTCGAACCGCCCGGCCAGCCGTTCGATCCCTGCCGTGTCGTGGACGGCGGAATTGAACATCCAAACCAGCCGGGTTCCGTCCCGGGATTGACGGTGTTCATAATCGTAGAAACGCAGGCTCACGTCGTCGACGGGGCCGGCGACCAAGCTCTCGACGACCGTCTTCATGCCATCGAATAGCGGCGTGTTCGGGAAATTGATCGCGTTGAACGTCGCCCCTCGCAGGCCGCCAGCGGGCCAGGGCATGAGCCCCGCCACCCGCATGTGCGGAACGGCTAGCCGCATGTGGCGAAAATCGCCCCGCTGTTGACGCGCCACCCGCCGGGCCAATGCGGCGAAGGGCTCCGTTGCCTCAAGGGGGAGGCCGAATGGCACCACGGTGGTGAACAGGCCGACGGTAGCCCGTTCGGTCCGCCCCAGGCGATTGAGCAGGGGCACGCCGCAGGCCGGTGTGGCAGTCCCGGCACAGCGTCCCAGCAACAAAAGGTACGCAGCCAGCATGATGGCGGGAAGCGAGACACCGTTGGCCGCCGCCATTTGCCGGAGGGCCGCGACAAGATCCGGTGCCAAGGGAACATCGAGTGCCTGCGTACGACCGCGGCGATGGCCGGAGACGGCGGAAAAGCCTGTCGGCGTCCCTCCGTCATCGAGACGCTTCCGCCAATAGTCGACATCCGCCTCATGCTCGGTCGACCCCGGGTAGGTGGCGTCGGCGGCAATGAAATCGCCGTACGTGCCCAGATCGGCCGCTGGCGGCTCCACGCCGCGTAGCCGGGCATTGTAGATTTGGGCGATCCGGTCGACCTGGACCTTGGTCCCTAAGCCGTCGATCACCAGATGGTGATAAACCCGCACCCACCAATGGCGGTCGGGCGCCAGACGGATAAGCCGCTCGCGGGACGTACGGCCGGCTTCTAGATCCAGCGGACGACGGCACATGGCGTCGATCTCTTCAAGGGCCATGGTTTTCCGCGTGGCCGCGTCGCCGTCTCCGCCCGACATGTCCAATAGTGCGAAATCGATCCGTGCGGGGCCCGGAATTTGCCCGGGCACGCCGTCCCGCACCACTATCCGCATGCGAAGGGCATCGGCTTCGGCATGGCTCTGTGCCAAGGCTCGGGTCAAGGCTTCGACGTGCAGCGGGCCATCGAAGCGAACGACCTCGCACAGATTGTAATCGGCCATGGAACGCCCGGCGATGATGTCGAGCCAGATTCCGATCTGAGGAGCGCTCAAAGGCAGGAAATCATGCTTGCTTTGCGTTTTCGCATTCCCGCCCATGTTCCATTTCCAACCCTCATTAGCCCCAAAAGACAGGCATAACAGCCATCCTGCGAGCGTGTCGCATTGCCGCCCCCATGCAGCAGACGATTAAATTATACCGAAGCGCCAGCCTTGTCATGGAGGTTGGAGTTGAGGTGGCTCCGTCCGTTCGGACAAGATCATCACCTTGCGCACTTGCCGGGGAGCAGACGCAGCCCTTGTGCCAAAAAATCCCGTTCCACCGTCAGTTCGCCGATCTTGGCGTGCAACTCCTTGATCTGAGCGGCATCCTCCTCCGGATCGGCCTGGCCACGCTGGAAAATGTCCGATGCGGCTTCCAGCACCGCCTTCTTCCATTGATGGATCATCGTTGGATGGGCGCCGAACCGGCTTGCCAGTTCGGCAACCTCGGCTTGCCCTTGGCCGCCCCCAATGCCTTTCTCGCCTTGAACTCGGGATTGTACCGCCTGAGCTTCTTGATCGCTGATCCCCTCTCGTCGAAGGCCAGCAGACAACAGAACCCTAGCCTACGTCACTGTCCGATTCCCGGGGAGTAGCTCAGTCTGACGCGTCAGACTTTTTGTGTGACTAACTCATTGATTTTATTATGGTGATTTAGTTCCAGATGTACTACTCGTCGTAACAAGCTACTGTTTGAAACAAAGCAAATCTTCGATGCGCATCAGGCCCGGAGGGATGTCCCTCCGGGCCTTGGCTTACTCTGAGGTATTGGCCGATCTTTTCCCCGGCCCCTCTCCTTACAGGACCGAGATCATCCCGCCGTCGACATAGATGATCTGGCCGTTGACGTAGTCAGAGGCCGACGAGGCGAGAAACACGGCCGTGCCGATGAGGTCCTCGGGAAGTCCCCAACGCCGAGCCGGGGTGCGCCCCTTCACCCATCCATCGAACTTCGGATCGTCGGCCAGCGGTTGGGTCATTTCGGTCAGCATGTACCCCGGGCCGATCGCGTTGACCTGAATGCCATGCTCGGCCCATTCGGCGGTCATCGCCTTGGTCAGCATCTTGATGCCGCCTTTCGCCGTGGTGTAGGGCGCCGTGGTGGCACGGGCGAGTTCGCTGGTCAGCGAACCGATATTGATGATCTTGCCCCCGGCTCCGCGTTTGATCATGCGTTTGGCGGCCTCGCGGCCGACCAGGAAGGCGGCGGTGAGGTTGGTGTCGATGACCCGCTGCCAGTCGGCGGCCGACAACTCGATAATCGGCTGGCGGTGCTGGATGCCGGCGTTGTTGATCAGGATGTCGATGGCAATGCCGCTGGCGTCCATCTTTTCGAAGGCGGAGACGACACTCTCTTCCTTGCTGACGTCGAAGCGGATTCCCTCGGCTTCAAAGCCACCGGCCCGCAAGGTTTCAACGGCATGGGTCAACGCCTCCTCGTTCAGGTCGTTGAGCACCACCTTGGCGCCGGCGTCGGCGAGGCCGCGCGCGTACCCGTTGCCCAGTCCGCGCGCCGAACCGGTGACCAGGGCCGTCTTGCCGGTCAGGTCGAAAAGTCTGCTGGTCATTGACATGGATATTCCTCACAGTTCGGTGCGACGGACGATCAGATCCTGGCGTTCGAAGAAAGCGGGTTGCAGGTCGGTCCCGAGACCCGGTCCCTCCATGGGTAGGGCGTAGCCATCCTTGATGGTCGGCAATTCGGTGACGAGTTTCTTGTACCAGCCGGTATAGAAGGCGCGGACCGTCTCCTGGATGAGGGTGTTGGGTTGGCTCAGCGAGGCGTGAACCGCCGCCACCAGCCCAACTGGCCCAGTGCAGTCGTGTGGCGCGAAGGGCTTGTGGTGGACATCAGCCAAGGAGGCGATCTTGCGGGCCTCGGTCAAGCCGCCGGTCCAGCAGATGTCGACCATGACAATGTCCATGGCATCGTGGTTCAACATTTCCTTGTACGGGAAGGCGGAACCCAGGGTCTCGCTGGCGCAGACGCGGAACGGCGTCGCGCGGGCGTACTCGGCAAGCGCCTGCGGCGAGTTCATGCGGATCGGGTCTTCCAGCCAGTACGGCTCGAAGGGCGCCAGCGCGCGGGCGATCTGTTTGGCGGTCGGCAGGTCCCACAGGCAGTGGAGCTCGACCATGATATCCATCTTGTCGCCGACGGCCTTGCGGATCTGCTCGAACGGCCAGAGAGCCTTCTTCAAGTCCGCCGCCGAAATATAGCGGCCTCCGCTTTCCTGGGCGGCGGGATCGAACGGCCAGATCTTCATGCCCGTGATGCCCTGGGCGAGAAGGCTTTCCGCGAGTTCCGCGGGCCGTTCCAGGAATGCCTTAAGGTCTTCGTAAGGGCCCACTCCGCCGAAGTTCCAGGTGTCGACGGGCCGGATATTGGGCGAACTCACGTACTGGTATCCGGCGCAGGTGTTGTAGATGCGGACTTTGTCGCGGCATAGACCGCCCAGCAGCTGATGGACCGGCTGGTTGCATACCTTGCCGAACAGGTCCCAAAGAGCGATGTCGATGGCCGAGGCCGCGCGGTACTCGACGCCGGTCGAGGACTGGGCCATGGGCAGGTTGACCATGTCGCGGTTCAGCGCCTCGATGCGCAGCGGGTCCTTGCCGAGCAGGCGGCCGGCCAACGTGGCATGGATGTGGGCAGCGACGGCTTCGGCGCCGTAGAAGGTTTCGCCAAGCCCGATGATTCCTTGGTCTGTATGCACACGGACCCACAGGACGTTGGAGAATTCCTCCGTCCGCAGGGTTTCGAGGGCGGTGATTTTCATCGATCTTACGCCTTTCGCTTCCAGAAACCGCACTGGCGGCGCACCGTCAGTTCATGAGGGACCACAGCCCCGTGCTGATCCATTGGTTATAGATGACCAAGACCACGCCGATCATGCTCGCCAATAGGAATGGCAACGCCTCGATGAAGACCTTTCCCGGTTGAATCCGGGCGATGGAGGCTGAAATGTAGATCAGGATTCCGACCGGCGGGGTGATGTTGCCCATGACGGCGCCCAGAATGACGACGATGCCAAACAGGGTGGGATCGACCGCGAAAGCCTTGGCCAGGGGAAGAAACAGCGGAACGGCGATCAGAATGGTCACCGACACGTCCAGGAACGTGCCCAGCACCATGATGCAGGCGACGACGACCAGCAGAAATACCGATGGTCCGATGTCGAGAGTGCTGGCCCATGCGACGATCTGCTGCGGCACCTGGTCGGCGATCATCACCCAGGCGAAAGGCGACGCGACGGCGATCAGCAGCCCGATCAGGCCGGTATCGATGGCGCTTTCCACCAGCGTGGCGTACAGGTCTCGCCAACCAAAGGCGCGATAAAACCCGGCGCCCACGACGATTGCCCACAACATGCCGAGCACGCCGGCCTCGGTTGCCGTGACGATACCGAAGCGGATGCCGCCAATGATCCAGATGATCAGCAGCAGCGCCGGAAACGCCCGGACGAAAGCGGCCAGCCGTTGTTTCCACGTCGATTTCGGAGCCGCCGGTTCGTAGTTGCGTCGCCAGGAGACAATGTGGGTCGCAATGATCATCAGTACGGCGATCAGGATGCCCGGCCCCACCCCGCCGACGAACAGGCGGGCGATGGAGGCGTCGGCCACCGAGGCGAATACCAGCATGGTAATGGCCGGCGGCACGATATTGGGAAGAATGGCCGAGCCGGCCGTTACCGCGCACGAAAACGCGGGAGAGTAGCCACGCTTGATCATTTCGGGAACCATGATCTTGGTCGTGCTGGCGGCGTCGGCACCGGACGATCCGGAAATTCCCCCCATGAGCAGGCTGTTGACAATGTTGACCTTGGCCAGGCCGCCTCGGTAGTGGCTGACCAGCGTCGCCGCGAAATCCATCATCCGGCTGGACAGTCCCCCGATATTCATCAGATAGCCGGCGGTAAGAAAAAAGGGAATGGCCAGAAGGATGAACTTGCCGCCCCCCGCCACCATGGTCTGTACGACGGCGGGCGGTGGCAGCAAATCGGCGCTGGATGTCGCGGTAAAGGCGGAAAGGAGCATGGCGAAGGCGATCGGCACGCCAAGCAAGACGCCTCCCACGAAAATGATCGCCATCAGAAGGCTTGGCTGAATGCCCAATTGCGGCATCTCCTCGCCACGGCCCAGCAGCAACCATATCGCCAACCCGGCAACAACGCCGCAGACCCGGATCAGGAAGTCGCGTCGATTGGCGACATCCTTGCCCAGGATGAAGAGGAAACTGACGGCGCAGACAATCGGCAGCGGTGCCACCCGGACGGCGTTCGGCAGTTCGAGGGTGACACTCACGCCCCCGATCAGCCGTGAGACATCCCATCCGGCCGACGCCAGCAGGAGAGTCGTCAGGCTGACAAAGGCGACGATGAAAGTATCCTGGATGGTTCGCCCGATGGGCGGCAGTACGGGAGCAATGAGGTTGATGGCGATATGGCGCCCGCCGCTATGACCGTTGATGATCGCCATGCAGATCAGCCAGAAGAGCGCCCAGACGGCAAGCTCCTCGGTCCAGCTGAATGCCGCATTGAAGACATAGCGAGAGGTGACGCCGGCCAGGACAGCAGCCGTGATCACCACCAGAAGTCCGAAAGAGAGGAACCGGCACAGCCGTTCGGTGAGGACAACGAACTTGTTTGCGGCGATCACGATACCGGCGGTGTTGGCGTCGGGTTTCATGGTGCCTCTCTTTCGCAAGGGGCTCCCGCCTTTCGCGGCGATCGCGAAAGGCGGGAGGGCTCTTTCATCGGCTGGGCGGACAGGACCTTACATGGCGCCGATGGCTTTGATCATTTCGACGCCGCCGGGAATCTTCTTGCCGTACTCATCCCAGATCGGGGCCATCTTGGCCTGCCAGGGGCCCTTGTCATCGATGGAGATCAGCGTTGCCCCCATCTCCTTCGTTTTGGCCAGCGAAGCCGCGTCCTGCTCGGCCAGCAGCTTGTGGATCTCCGGCACGATCTCGCGGGCGGTTTCGGCGACGATTTTTTGGTCAGCCGCCGGCAACTTCTTGAACCACCGTTCGCCAGCCACCCAGGCCGCGACGGCATAGACATGGCTGAGGTTCGTGTAGTAGGGCGCGACCTCGAAGAACTTGAAGGTCAGATAGTTGGTCGGCGTGTTGTCGAAGAAGTCGACCACCCTGGTCTGCAGCGAGGTGTAGATCTCGGGCGCTGGAATCGGCACCGGATTTGTACCCATTGCCTTCCACAAGGCGATGTGCAGCGGGCTTTGGATGACCCGCATCTTCTTTCCGGCCACGTCTTCGACCTTGCGGATCGGGAAGGTGCTCATCGGTTGACGGGCGCCGTTGATGGTGAAGGCCAGCAGACGGAAGCCCTGGGCCTCGAACTTCGGAGCCAATTGGTCGGCCAGCCATGCCGTGGCCTTGGCTGCGTGGGCATCGTCGCGCAACAGGAACGGAAGGTCGAGGATCTGCACTTCGGGAACCCAGGACGCCAGCACGGACGTCGTGATCGAACCCATTTCGATGGAGCCGAGCCGCATGCCGTCGGCCGTTTCCATTTCACCGCCCAGCTGGCTGCTGGGGAAGACGGCGATGTCGACGCCGCCCTTCGTGCGTTCCTTGACCAGCTTGCCGAACTTCTCGAAGGAAACAACTTTGGGATGCCCCGGCTGGACGTCGGTCGAGAACTTTCCCTTGTTGACGTCCGCGGCATGTGCGGACATGGCAAAGCCGCCTGCCGCCACGATCATCAAGGTCCGTTTGGCCAAGCAGGCCAATAATACCTTTTTCATCTCCATTCCTCCTTCTTGTCTTTAATAGAGGTCTAAACGCTTGCTGTAATCCCACGATCCACGCTCAGGATTTCACCCGGCGATCGCACACCCGGAATTTCCGCTCAGGCGGCGCAGGACAGGAGTCTGCGGGATCAATCGAGTCATTGCCGGGTGGCGGAAAACATCTCTCGAAAAGCGGGCCATTCCTTTTCGATATCCTCGGCACCCCGGCCGATGACCTTGTGCATAGCCAGGACGGCGCCGTGGGAATTCCCTTCCGCAATGGCCCGTAACACGGCCTTGTGGACGGGCAACGATTTCTTCGTCTTCTCCAATGATCGGATGAACCGCCGGAAGCTGGATCCCAGCATGTTCTCGATCACCGGCCGAAGGGTACTGACGACCAGATCGTTGCCCGAGGCCTCGATGACGGAAAGATGGAACCGGATGTCTGCGACGACGTGTTCGTCGATGGTGGTTGCCGCTTCCATGTCCGAATAGGCCTCGGTCATGACGGCAACCTCGGCTTCTGACGCCCGCTCGGCTGCCAGCCCGGCAGCCATCGGCTCGATCATGTTGCGCAGTTCCACCAGGTCTTGAACAAGCTTGATGTCCGGCTCGGATTCCATGCGCCATTTCAGAAGAACCGAATCGGACAACTCCCATTGCGCAGGACTGCAAACGCGGGTACCGATCCGCGGCCGCACCTGTACAAGGCCCTTGGTGGCGATGACGCGGATGGCTTCGCGGATGACGGTGCGGCTGACATCGAACTGCTGGCAAAGCGCATCTTCGTTGGGAAGAACCGTTCCCGGCTCGATCTCCCGGCGAATGATCCGAAGGCTGAGGGTCCGTGCGACCTGCTCGTGGAGGGGGGATCGCCTTACCGGATTCGCCAAACGCGCGACTGCCATCTGAAGCTCCTCGCCTTTTGCCGTTCAAACGGCTCCCAGCCTGGTATCACTGGGGAAGGCTTTGTTTATTCATAATATGAATGTTTCATATTATGGTTTTTCGCCGTTGTCAATGTAAGGAATCGGCCCTCTCCTTCCTGCCGTCCGTGCCGACCAACATGGAACACGGCAAGACCCCCTAGGCTGCCCAACGGACGTTGATGGCGGGGCGGCGCACAGGGCGCCGCCCCGTTTCTTTTCGGTCAGGCGGATCAGTTCGATCGCTGAGCGTCAGCGGCGTGGCGGCCGCGAGGGGCCTCCAAAGCGCGCGTTCCCCGGTCAGCCGCGCCAGAAACGCGGGGTGAGGACCACCAGAACGGTGAAGAACTCGAGCCGCCCCAGCAGCATCCCCACGGCCAGGGCCCACTTGGCGGAATCCGGAAGGCTCGCGAAGTTCCCGGCGGGGCCGATGATCTCACCAAGGCCGGGGCCGACATTGGCCACCGCCGTCGCCGCCCCGCTGAAGCCGGTCATGAAATCGAGCCCCAGGGCGACCAGGATCAACCCCAGGGCCGTGACCGTGGCGATGAAGGTGGCGGTGAAGATCATCACCGAACGGATGACGCCGTCGTCGAGCAGGCGCCCTTCGTACAGGGTCACCGACACTGCGTGCGGCGTGACCAGGGTCCGGAAGTGTCCGCCGATGATCCGACCGATGACCTGGAAGCGGAAGATCTTGATGCCGCCACCGGTCGAGCCGGTACAGCCGCCTACGAAGATCAGCACGAAGAATAATCCTACGGCCAATGGCCCCCACTGTCCGTAATCGGCGTTGGCATAGCCGGTGGTGGTGACGACGGAAACGACGTTGAAGGCGGCGAAACGCAGCGCGTCGGCAAGGGGGATGTCGTTGCGCACCCACAGCCACAGGGCCATCGTCGCGATGACCACGGCCAGGAAGCCCAGGATCGCCCTGACTTGGCTGTTGCCGATCAGGGCCCTGAAACCGCCGGCCAGGGCATGGGCGAGAGGCACGACGGGCAGGCCGCCCGCCAGCATGAAGACGACGGCCGTCCAGTGCACGACCGGGCTTGGGAAATGGGCCAGCGATTGGTCCGACGTCGAGTAGCCGCCGGTCGACAGCGTCGTCATGGCGTGGATGGCAGCCTCGAAAACCGTCATGCCGCCGACCCAGTAGAGCGTCGCACAAAGCACTGACAGGCCGCCATAGACATAGAGCATCGCCGCGGCGATCTGGTCGACGCGGCCGAACAGTTTTTCCGAGCGGTCGGAGGACTCGGTGCGAAACAACTGCATGCCGCCGACGCGAAGGAACGGCAGCACCGCCACGCCCATCACGATGATACCGAGGCCGCCGATCCATTGCAGCAAACCCCGCCACAGCAGAATGCCGGGGGGCATGGTATCGAGGCCGGCCAGCACCGTCGATCCGGTCGTCGTCAAGCCCGACACGGTTTCGAAATAGGCGTCGGCCAGGGACAACTCGAGGTGGCCGAACATGAACGGAATGGCCGCCAGGAAGGACAGGCCAAACCACGCGAGAGCGGTCAGCAGGAAGGTCTGGCGGATATTGAGGACGATGCTTTCCTGGCGGTTGGTCAGCACCAGGGCCATGCCGACGAAGATGCAGAGCGCCGCCGACCACAGGAAGGCGTGGAGATCTTTTCCGTCGGCCGCGATCTCGACAACCGCCGGGACCACCATCAGCAAACCCAGGATCACCGCCAGGGCGCCGAAAATGAACAGAACCGCGCACTCGAAAGGCTGGGGACAGGGTGCGGCCAGTTCCGGCCGCTGACGGACGGCCGGCGCGCCGGCCGTCGAGGCGGGGCCGTCCACGAGCCGGTTGACGCTCCGTATTCTGAAAGAGGAGTCCTGCAGGCTCATCCAACGTCCTCGTATGGCGACCGGAGCGCTCCCTCCGCCGGCGACAGCGGGGTTCAGTTGTGGAACGGAGCCCGTCCCCCGAGGGCGAGATGACCGTGATGCCAGCCTGCGCTGCGAGCCTCGTCGATGCTGCAGAACGTCCGTCCCTTCCCGGCCTTGACGTCGATCGTCGCGTAGCCGGGATCGAGCGGGCCGAAATACCAGCGATCGGCAGCGGACGACACGACGCCCTTGATCACGCAGGGATCGCGATGGGAGATCGGCTCGGGCAGGAAGGCCAGGCCGGCGACCCGCCGAGGCCAATCCGTGGGAGCGCTTGCCGCCCGGACGGCATCGATTTCGCCCGGCAGCCGCTTGCCGGTCCGCCATTCCTCCGGCGCCACGAAGGGGCCCTTCCAGATGCCCAGCGGGACGTCGCGCGCGCGGCGCTCGACCGCCCGGTAATAGGCGGGCGCATCGGCCATCGCCGTCGCCAGGCCGCTGGCCAGCAGGACCTCGGCGGGATCGGCGGAACCGACCCGGCATACGAAAGCGTCCGTCCCGGCGACGGGAGCGCAATCGGGCTTGGCGTCGGCGATGCCGATCAGTTTGCGGAGCACGAACGCCGCATCGCTCCCGCACGCCGTCAGGTGTCCGCCCGCCTCGCAGGATTGGCCCAGTTCCGGGGCGTCGATGTAGGCCAGGCGGACGATTCCGCCGTTGATTTCCAGGGTGTCGCCGTCGATGACGGCGACCGCCGGGGCCGGCGCGTCGAGGCGGCCAACCACCTTCGGGTACAACGTCCCCGTTCCGTCCCCTTGCGGTCGGTCCAAGACCCCCAGAACAAAAACGCCGACGACCGAAACGATCGCGGCGGCAATCACCGGTGTGTCTAGGCGAATGACACGTTTCCCTCTCAGGTGCAGCCGCACCTCCGCAGCGCGGAGATCCCACACGGCTCAAGGCCGGCTAGAACATCACGACGGGGCATAAAAAAGCCGTGCCGATTGGCCGCTTTCGGGATCAATTCTGTGAAAAATCATTACGTTTTTTTTACAGGCGCGTAATCGGCCGACCGGCTAGACTCCGCCCGACGCCCTGTGCAGGCGAAAACGCATGACCGACAGAATTTATCCCGCCGACCGCGCCCCGCACCCTGCCGAATCCGGCGGGGCCGGCCTGCCGCCGCCGCGGCGCGGCCGCATGAAGGTTTTCCTGGGGTCTGCCCCCGGCGTCGGCAAGACCCATGCGATGCTGCAATCGGCGATCCGCAAGCGTCGCGAGGGCATCGACGTGGCGATTCTTTTCGTCGAAACGCACGGGCGCCCCGAAACCGAGCGGATGGTCGCCCAGTTCGAGACTCTTTCGCACGACCAAGCGGGGGGCGAACGCGCCGTGCCTGGCGTCGATCTGGCCGACGTTCTGGCGCGCCGTCCGCAGGCGGTCCTGGTCGACGATCTCGCGACCCGCGTTATCTTCGACGGCAAGACGGTCCGCCGCCATGCCCTGGTCGCGCCGCTTCTGGAAGCGGGAATCGACGTCGACGCCACGCTCGACGTCCAAAACCTCGAAAGCATCAACGAGAGCATGGCGCGTCTGTCGGGCGTCCGCCTTCGCGACACCGTCCCCGACGACGTCGTCGCCATGGCCGATGAGTTCGAGGTCATCGATCAGCCTCCCGAAGTGCTGATCCGACGCCTCCGCGATGGCCTGATTCACGTCGACGACGTCCTCAGCCGCTCGATGCGGCGCTTCTTCAGCCGCCGCAACCTTACCGCGCTCAGCGACATGGCAAGGCGGGTCGCCGCCGACCGCATGGATGCCCTGGTCTCCGGCGACGACGATGCGCCGTCGACGACGCATGACCACCTGCTGGTCTGCATCAACGACTCGCCGGTCTGGCGGCGGGTGCTGAGGACGGCCCGCCGGCTGGCCGACACCCAGCATGTGCGGTGGACCATCGTCTATGCGCAGACGCCCCGCTACCAGCAACTGGACGAGGCGGCCCGCGACCGCCTGGCCCATGCCATGCGCCTGGGCGAACGCTGGGGGGCCGAGATCGTCACCCTGACCGCGCAGGGCGATGTCGCCGACGAGATCCTCGAATTCGCCGAGCGCCGCAAGGCGACCCGCATTCTGGTCGGCCGCTCGCGATCGCGCCATCTGTCCCGGTTTTTCGGGCATACCGTCGACAGCAAGCTGCTGCGCAAGGCCAAGAACATCGAGGTCACCGTCGTCATTCCCGAGGAGGGCGACGAGGCGCCGCGATGGAGGCTGCCCTTGCGGGAAAGGCCGCGCGGGATTTTTCGCGCCGGGCTGCTGGCGACGGCGGCGGTGGCCGGAGCCCTGGCGGTGGCCCAGGTTCTGTCCGTCTTCATGCCACTGCACAACGTGTTGCTGATCTTCCTGGCCGGCGTCGTGCTGGTGGCGATCCGTGTCGGGCTGTGGCCGTCGATCTACGCCAGCCTGCTCAGCTTCATGGTCTACAACTTCTTTTTCACCGAACCCAACTACTCGCTCTCGGTCACCCATGAGGAAGACATCATCACCATTTTCTTCTTCCTGGTGATGGCGACGCTGACCGGCAACCTGGCCGCCCGGGTCCGCCTTCAGGTCGAGGAGATCCGCCACTCGGCCAAACGCATCGAAAACCTCTACGACTTCAGCCGGCGGGTCGCCGGCTCGGTGTCCCTCGACGATACGCTGTGGGCGGTGGTCACCCACGTTGCCGGGGCGTTGCGCTGCCGTGCTCTGGTCCTGATGCCCGACGCCGACGACACGCTCGATATCGTCTCCGGCTTTCCGCCCGAGGATCATCTCGATGCCGAGGACCGGACCGCCGCCCAGCGCGCCTGGACACAGGGGCGCGCCGCGGGATGGGCCGAGCCCGACAGCGAGGCCGGCGCCTGGCTGTTCATTCCGATGCGCACCGCCTCGGGCCTCATCGGGCTTTTGGGCGTCTCCTTCGAAGACCAGCGCACGCAACTGTCGCCGGAGCATCGGCGGCTGCTCGATGCCGTCGTCGATCAGGCCGCCGTCGCCGTCGAGCGCACCAAGCTGACGGTGGACATCGAGGAGGCTCGCATCTTAAGTGAAACCGAACAGCTGCGATCCGCCCTGCTGTCCTCCGTCTCCCACGACCTGCGCACGCCGCTGGTCTCCATCCTGGGATCGGCCACCAGCTTGGCCAACCTGGGGGATGCCATTCCGCCCCAGGACCGCAGCGAACTGGCCCAAACCATCCTCGAGGAGAGCGAGCGGTTGAACCGCTTCGTGCAGAATCTCCTCGACATGACCCGCCTGGGCTATGGCGCGCTGGAGCCGAAACGCGACTGGATCGACCTGCGCGATGTCATCGGGGGCGCCGTCCGCGACATGCGCCGCTCGCTCGAAGATCTCAAGGTCGAACTTCGATTCGCCGCCGACCTGCCGCTCATGTATGTCGATCCCGTCCTGATCGGCCAGGTGGTCATGAACCTTCTCGACAACGCCGCCAAGCACGCGCCGCTGAACAGCGTCGTTACCGTCAGCGCCGCCCGCCGCGGCGAAGACATCGCAATCAGCGTCACCGATAGCGGCCCCGGCATTCCGCCCGGCGACCGCGGGGCCGTCTTCGACATGTTCTATCGCGTCGCCGTGCGCGACAGCGATGCTCGCGGCACCGGCTTGGGCTTGGCCATTTGCAAGGGGCTGGTGGAGGCCCACGGAGGGGAGATCGCGGCCCGCGCCGGCCCCGATGGAATAGGAACGGAAATGACCTTCACCCTGCCCCTTCGTGAGGTGCCACCGATCCTCGATGCCCAGGATGTGGAGGCCTGATTCATGGTTGATCCCACCGCGAAGATCCTGGTCGTCGACGACGAACCGCAAATCCGCAAGTTCCTGCGCATCAGCCTGAACGCCCACGGCTATGTCGTGGTCGAAGCGGCGCGTGGCGAGGACGGCATCACCCAGTGCGCGACCGAACAGCCGGATCTGGTCATCCTCGACCTGGGACTTCCCGACCTCGATGGGCAGCAGGTGATCGCCCGCATCCGGGAATGGTCGAGGGTCCCGATCCTCGTGCTTTCGGTGCGCACGGACGAAGGCGAGAAGGTGCGCGCGCTGAACAACGGCGCCTACGACTATGTGACCAAGCCGTTCAGCATCGCCGAACTCATCGCCCGCATCCGGGTCGGCCTCAGGGCCCAGGCGGCCGAAGAGACCGTTCCCTCGCGCATCGACGCCGGCCCGCTCGTCATCGATCTGCCGACCCGGTCGGTCATGCTGGAAGGCCAGCCGGTGAAACTCTCCAAAAAGGAATTCGAGATCCTGCGCCTGCTGGCCGTCAACGCGGGGCGGGTCCTCACCCACCAGTACCTGTTGCGCGAGGTATGGGGACCGGCGCAGGCCGAAGAGAACCACTACCTGCGCGTCTATGTCGGCCATCTGCGCCAAAAGCTGGGCGACAGTCCGGACAATCCCCTCTACATCGTTACCGAGCCCGGCGTCGGCTATCGGTTCGTGGGCAGCCGGTAGTTTCATCGACCGGGGGGCCGTCAGATTTTCATTTTGAGGCCGACGGCCGGCAACGCGTCGGCGACGACGCGATATTCGTTTTCGGGCAGTCATCTTCTTATAAGACATCATATGACTTTCCCCGTCGATTCACACGAGAGGCGCAAACGGCGTAAATCGATTCATCGTTCTTTTGGCACTCCGGGCCAAAACAAAAGCTATGGGGCGGAAAATGGATGACTGGGGCCTTGTTTCAGGCTCTTCGCCTTTGAAAAGTCCTTGAACTCGGACAGCAGTTCCAGAAAAACGCGGGCGGCAAGGCTGGGAATCGTTCCCCCGTATAGGTACAGGCTGTATTCCATGTCCGAGGTCAAGCCGAGCGCGGGCAGCCGGACCAGCCGTCGCGACTGCGGCGCCACCTTGATCGTGCCCTCGGGCACGAACGTCAGGCAGCCGTTCATGGCAAGCTGGATGGCGGCCTCGATCCGGCCGACCTCGATCAGGCTGTCCGGCAAGGGGACGCTTCCGAACCACTCGGCGACGCAGCGCCGCGTGTAGGTGCCCTCCTCGCGGACCGCCAGAATGTGATCGCGCAGGTCTTCGGGCCGCACCTCGCCGCAGCCGACCAGCGGGTGATCGGGGGGCGCGATGAGAGCCAGACGCTCGACGTGGATCGGCACCGCCCCGAGGCTGGCCGGCCGATTGGTGATGCCGCCGGCGAAGCCAAGCTCGACCGCGCCGCTTTCGACCAGGCGAAGGACTTCCGCGCTGTTTTGAAAGCAAACCGAGATCTGCACCAGGGGATGGCGCCTCTTGAACTCCATGACCACCGGCGGCAGCAGGTAGGCCATGTACGTCGTGGCGCCGATCCTGAGGCGCCCGCGCTTGAGCGCGCTCAGTTCCTTCAGCGCGAACTCCGCCTCCTCCACCGTCTTCAGGATCGCCTTGGTGTGCCGCCACAACTCCTCGCCTTCGGCCGTCAGGTGGATGCGCTGTCCGTGGCGGACGAACAGCTTGACGCCGAGCTTTTCCTCCAGCGCGCGGATGTGCTGGCTGACGGCGGGCTGGGTGACGAAGGTGTCGCGCGCCGCCTGGGTGAAGCTTCCGGTTTCGACGACGGCCAGAAAGGTGGTGAGCAGCGTCATGTTCATGGCGGCATTCTCCTCCCATCGAAGCCATAAGTATTAGCTTATGGAGAAGATAAAAAAAGATAATTTGTTATGGGGGATGCGCGCTCCTATCGTGACGGCGGTTCAACACAAATGCCCACGATCTGTGGGGTCGAGGGGCGGGCCGCATGACGGCTTCCGCCCGGCGGGAAGGACGGGAATGGCCAAGGAAATCGAACGCAAGTTTCTGGTTGAGGGAGAGGGCTGGCGCGCGCTGGCCGAGGGAAAGCTCTATCGCCAGGGTTATTTGAACAGCGTCAAGGAACGGACCGTGCGGGTGCGGACCGTGGGTCAGAAAGGCTTTCTGACCATCAAGGGAATCACCGTCGGCGCCACCCGCGTCGAGTACGAGTACGAAATTCCGCTCGGCGAGTGCAACGCGATGCTCGACGACTTGGCCGAGAAGCCGATCATCGAGAAGAAGCGCTACGCCATCGCCTTCGGCGGCCTGACCTGGGAAGTCGACGAGTTCTTCGGCGAGAACGCCGGCCTCATCGTCGCCGAGGTGGAACTCGGCAGCGAGGAGCAGGTTTTCGAAAAGCCGTCATGGGCCGGCAGGGAAGTGACGGGCGACCCCCGCTATTTCAACTCGAACCTCATCGCCCATCCCTACTCCACCTGGAAGTGAAGAGTCGCCGAGGAAACCGTCATGGCTGATGTACTTGCCAAGAATGCCCCAACGTCGGCGGCCGAAGCCGCCAAGATCGCTCCGCGCGCCGAATTCCGGGTATTCGGTCACGGCGTGATCGATATCGTGCGCAAGAACATGTGGGAGGCCTCGGCCGTCCTGTTCAAGGCGCGCAAGATGCCGGCTGAAACCTATTTCCTGTCACGCCACACGGACGAGGCCAACGTCAAGGTCCGGGACGGGCTGCTGGACATCAAGACCAAGGTCGGCACCACCCCGCAAGGCTACGAGATCTTCCAGCCACGCGGAAAATTCCAGTTTCCCGTCAAGGCGGACGAGCTTCGCGAGATCATCCGTCACCTGAAGGTGTCGATGGATCTCGATCGGGAATCCTACACGTTCGACCAGTTCCTCGACCTGGCCAGGGCTCACCCGGACCTCGTCCCGGTGACGGTCGAGAAGATGCGCTACGGCTTCAGCGTCAACGGCATCATCTGCGAATACGCCGAAGTCTGGTTCAACGGCGCGCTCGTCGAATCCGCGTGCTGTGAAAGCGAAGACCACGAGGGCATGAGCAAAGCCATCGCGGCCCTCGGTATCGGGGGAATGCCCAATACCAACTACCTGCGGGCGGCCAAGCGGATCGTCGGCCTTTAGGGGCCGGCTCCGCTTGCGCGACCAAGCCCGCGCTCAATGGGAGGAGTCCTAATTATGTCACCAAGCAAGATCGTCGCGAGCGCTGCCGCGGAGACCTTCGATCCGCTGGATCTCCGGAACTACTCGCTGGAGAGATTCAAGGAGATCAAGCCCGGCAGGATCATGGAATCCCTCAAGCTCTACGGGGTTCCGATCGCCATCATCGCCTTCTTCTTCTTTCACTTCAAATGGAGTGGCGAGATCGACGTTTTCGAGGCGCAGAAGGTTCCGCAACTCTGCTACAGCGCGCTCGGCATCTTCATCGCCTCTCTCGTCCTGTGGCTGACCGAGACCATTCCGAACTTCCTGACCTCCCTGATCGTCATCGTCGTCGCCATCGTGACCGGCACGATGAAGATGCGGGAAGCCTTCGCCATGCTGGGCGAGCCGGTGATGATCCTGAACATCGCCAGCTTCATCCTGGCCAGCGCCCTGGTGGCGACGGGGCTGGCGAAGCGGGTTTCGCTCTACCTGGTGCTGAAGATGAACGGCAACGTGATGATGCTGTTCTGGAGCTTCATCCTGCTGAACCTCTTCTTCGGCGCCTTCATCAGCGCGACGTCGGCCAAGACGGCGCTGCTGTTGCCGCTGTTCATGGTCATCTCGGCCATCTTCGGGGCGACCGGCGGCGAGAAGCGGAACAACGTCGGGCGCAACATGGTGCTCCAGAACCTGCTGGCCAACAACGTCTCGGCCAGCGCCTTCATGACCGGCTCGGCGGCCAACCTCGTTGCGGTGGCCCTGATGGAAAAGGCCGGGGCCGGCGTTACCTATGGCCAATGGCTGATGGCGTTGCTGCCGCTGGCGATTATTCAGTGCGCCATCTCCTGGTGGACCGGCACCAAGTACATCTTCCCGATCTCCAAGGAAGATGCCAAGCCGCAGTTCGAGGGCGGATTCCACCTTCTCCAGGAGGAATACCGGAAACTCGGGCGCATCACGATCGACGAGATCAAGGCCTCCGTCGTCTTCGTCACCGTCCTTCTCCTGTGGGCGACCGGCGGTCTGCACGGCATCAAGGCCGAGGTCATCGCGCTGGGCGGGGCGTGCTTCGTCTTCCTGCCCTCGATCATGAATTCGCCGCGCATCGGCGTCATCAAATGGAACGATGCCGACATTCCGTGGCACATGCTGATGTTCAGCTGGGGCGCCTATGTTCTGGGCGGGGTCGTCGAGAAGTCGAAGATCGTCGATATGTGGATCCACGGCATGCTCGACTCCTGGCAGATCGACGGCAACGCGCCCGGCATGAAGCTGATGGTGTTTGCCATCCTGGCCGGACTGTTCGGGGTGACCACCCTGATCAGCGAAAGCAAGACGGCGCGCACCATCATCATGTTCCCCATCATGATCACGGTGGCCAAGAAGTTCGGCTGGGACGTGGTCGGCTTCTGCCTGCCGATGGCGTTCATGATCAACCAGGTCTACGTCCTCTATTTCAACTCGAAGCCCGCCAACATCAGCTACCTGCTCGATCACTATTCGAGCGGCGAATCCTTCAAGTTCGGTATGATCCAGCTGGTCCTGATCTGGATCGTGCTGATCCTGTGGACGCAGTACGCGATGCCCATCATGGGCTTCAACAGTCAGCTCTGGTGAAGCTGGGCGCGGGATTACGTTTCCTCCAAACTGGCAGATACGGACCGGCCCCAAAAAAAACGGGCCGGTCCGTTTCCTTTTCGAGGGGTACAATGAACGGCATCTTGTTCGACCAGCGCGATTTCGAGCTGGTCCGGATGGTCAACGCCTATGCCGACCGCGACCCGGCGGGCGAGCAGCGAGACCGCCGCGTCCGGATTCTGAACTTCCATCCGAACGGCTTGCGCGAACTGACGTCGCGCAAGGCGTTCCGGGTGGCGCAGGCGGTCATGGGCCTCCTGGACACCCGGCCCGCGTCGACGCCGGAGGAACGGCTCGAAGCGCTGCGGGTCCTCCGCAAGGAAGCGTGCAGTTCGGCAAGTTCGCCCCTCAGGTTGAACACCGCCCGCGTTCTCATCCAGCTCATGAAGGAACTGTTGCGGGCGCGCGGCCACGGGGCCGTCCAGCTTGGGCTTGCCCACGATTTTCACAAGGCGGCCAGCGGGCGGCCGCGGATCGTGCGCGCCCTCCTCCGGCGGCTCAACCTTCTCGAGATGCCCGAAGCCTGGAACCAGCGGACCTTCGACTATCATGTCCGGGATTCCCACAGCTCGGGCCGCAAGTCGCCGACCCATCTGATCATGGATGCCTGGCTGAAGGGCATCCGCACGCTCAAGGTCATCTACGAGAACTATGCGCCGCCCGTGGCCGCCCAGGAACTCATGGACGCGGCCGACATCATGGAGGTGACGGTTCGCATCGGCATCCGGTTCCACCGCCCTTTCCGGGGCCGCCGGGTGACGCTGGTATGGACGCCACGCGGGTTTTCCGGTCCCAAGGGATTCCGGGAATTTCTCGAAAAGCCGGAAATGCGGGCCCTGATTTCGGCCGGAAAGGCGGTCGAGGCCTGCGAGCGGGCGCGGTTTGCCCGGTTGGTCGATCTTTACAACCGCGACTATCGCATCACCGTGAACCGCCGCTTCCGCCTCGACGTCCCGGCGCTGGACCCCGCCGAGTTCGAGACCCTGGTCGGCGAGGCGCAACCGTCGTGGGCGCATCTGGCGGATTGCATCCATCGCCGGACCGTCGCCGGCATGCGCGCGCGCCTGGACAACGCCGAAACCTCCGCCGCGACGGAAAGCGACGAGGAACGGGGGCAAACGGCGGAATGTTGCGAGGCGATGGAACGCTTCTCGCCGGCGACCGTTCTCGATGAGTGGTTGAACCAGGCGCTGGCCGCGACCGAATTGGGAAAAGCCGCGGCGGGCGATCCCTTTGCCGACGAGGACCCGCCATCCCTCCTGGAGCGGCTTGCCGGCATCGCCACCGACTACCGGGCTTCGCTCGACACCCGCGACATCGAACCGGCGCGGGTTTTGCAATTGCTCCATCTCTGCAAAGGCCGCCTCACCCACCTGGAACTGTTCAGCCTGCAAACCTACCGCCCCGAGCACCTGCCGCAGCTCTCGGCGATGAACGATCTGCGCGAGGCGGTCAATTCCGGCAGCCCGTCGCGGCTCAAGCGTCTGGTTTCGGGTTTCCTCGAAAGCACGCCGTCCGAAGCGGAGGAGGATGCGGCCTGCCTGCGCGACCTGTTGCGTTCGATGCCGGCCTTCCTCGCTCATTACCGCGGGCGGCCGCTCAGCACCTTCATCAGCAGCAATTCATCCGGCCGTTCCGATTGGGGCGGCCAGCACGGCATGGGATTCGCCATCATCGAAACGCTGCCGGTCCGCGAACAACGGGCCTGCTTCCGAGGGGGGCAGCGGAGATTGCTGCCGCTTCGCTACGGTCTGGTCGAAAGGGTGAGGCGGGAAGCCGGCCATGCCGTGGAGCGCAGCGCGCAACTCGCCCGGGTGGCGCCGCTGGCGTGGATTGCGTATTGGTGGCTCCGGCTGACGGACGTGTTCCGTCCGGCCAAGCGGGGGTGGGTGGCGCCGCTGGAAAGCCTCGCCGTCACTGCCCGGGGCAACGTCGTCCCGCTGGGCGGATTCGGGGTGTTCGCCGGCAACGACCTGGGGCTGAACGGCAACACGCCCGGCCGTCGTATCGATTTGCGGTGGCGGTACGTCAACACCGTCCTGGTCAACAGCGCCCTGATCCTGGCCGGGTTCGTTTCCGCCTTTCTGGCCTTCCAGTACACGCAGCAGGGCTTTCTGGCGTACTGGGGAGCGCCGCTGTGGTTCGCGGTGACCGGCAGCCGGAACATCCTGCAGGCGGTCATCGCCGGCGGCGGATTGCGTCGCTATTCGGCCCTGACCTGGAAGGACTATGTCAGCTGGGGCAGGCTGTCCGAGTCCCTGTTCTACACGGGCTTTTCGGTGCCGCTGCTGGAAATCGGCGTCCGCTACCTTCTCCTCCAGCGGGGGTTGGGCCTGACGGCAGCGAACAGTTCGCTTGCCGTCTTCCTGACCCTCGCCACGGTCAACGGCGCTTACCTGATGAGCCACAACCTCTATCGCGGCCTGCCGTCGGCGGCCGCCTATGCGAATCTGGGCCGGAGTGTCTGTGCCGTTCCCGTCGCCATGGCCTACAACTATGGCCTGCTCCTTTTGCTGCAATTCTTCGACGTCGGCGACGTGGCTGTGGTGCTGGCGGCGACGACCAGCCTGGTTGCGAAGACCGCCTCGGACACGGTGGCCGCCGTGCTCGAGGGCTATTTCGACCGCCGGGCGACGCGGCGCTTGCGATCGCGCGATTTCCGCGACGTCCTGTCGCGACTGGCCGCCTGCCAGGCCTCCCTGGAGTATTTGTTCCCGCGCGAGAACGGTCCCGACGTGCTGCGTCATCCCGAGCGGTTGATCGGGTCCGAGAACCCGGCCGTCAGGCAACTGGCGGAGGAGATCACCGTCCATTGCCTCGACCTGATGTACTTCCACTTCTACCAGCCGTTGTCGGCTCAGACCTTCCTCGGGCTGTCCAAGCAGAAGGTCCGCGAGGAAAAGGAACTCGTTCTTCTGGCCCAGACGCTGGTCGCACAGGAAGAGTATGTGACGCGCCTGTTCGTCGACGGCGTTTTCGGGCCGAACTTCGGGCCGGCGCTTGCCTTCTATCTCGGCCATTTCCGCAAGTACGGGGATTTTGTCCGCAAGGCGGTCGCCGCCGGAAATGACGATTCCGAAGGCAACGCGCGCGCGGCTCGGCGGAGTTTCGCCGAGGCGGCGTAACGCCGATCCGCAGGCCCCAGGGCGTCTAGTGGTCGGTACGGGCGGGGCCCGAGGCGACGAAGAACTGCTTGACCACCGCGCCCGTTCGCCGCACGTGGTTGAGGATCAGATCCCCGGCGGCGACCGAATCGCGGGCCTCCAGCGCCCGCATGATGGCCCGGTGCTCCTGGACCGATTCGTGCCAGCGCTCCGGCGACTGGATGGCCATGTAGCGGGCCCGGCGCACCCGCACCATCAGGCTGGCGTGGGTGGCTTCGAGGACCGAGTTGCCGGCCAGCGACACGATGGTGTTGTGGATCTGCTGGTTCAGGCGGAAGTATTCGTGCCGCTCGCCGGCGTCGTAATGCCGCTCCATCCGCTCGTGCAGCGCCTTCAGTCGCTCGATGTCGCGCTCCGTCATGCGCAGCGCGGCCAACTCGCCGGCCAGACGTTCGATGCCGCTGACCGCCTCGAAAAGCTCCCCCACCTCCTCGGGCGTGATGGCGGAAACCCGCGTCCCGCGATTGGGGCGCAACTCGACCAGCCCTTCCGAAGCCAGAACCTTTAAAGCTTCCCGCAACGGCGTGCGCGAAATGCCGAACTGTTCACTCAGCGCGCCCTCGTTGATGCGCTCGCCCGGCGGCAGTTCCCCTTCGACGATCATGTCGCGGATCTGGTCGGCGACGTCGCGATGCAGCGAGCGGCGTTCGATCGAGCGCCGGCCGCGACGCGACAGGGGGCCGTTGAGGGTGGGCGCTTCAGTCGGTGGCATAATTTTAGCCTCTCGCGTCTTTCCGGGGACCGGAGCGAAAACGCCGGAGTTCGGCGCTGTTCCTGCCGTCCACTTATACCTTCCGCGTGACCGAATCAAGAAGATGCCCATCAAAGCGGCACGCTTCGCTCATAAAATAGGCTACTGTATGAGAAAAAATCTATTTAAAACAATATGTTGACTCCTATATGGATTTTTAATTAAAAATTATTGGTGTGTGGTTAGGGATTCGGTATACTGGTTGCGGCCGGGCAGACGGGGCCGGCGGGCCCATCAGTCGAAGCCGCAAAACCGCAATCGGAAGGTTCAAGAAAAGATGACCAAACGCGTTCTCCTTGGCATGCTCACCCCCTCCTCCAACACGGTCCTGGAGCCGGTGACCAGCGCCATCCTGGCGGGCGTCCCCGACGTGACGGCCCACTTCGGCCGCTTCCGCGTGACCGAAATTTCGATGAATTCGTGCGCGCTCGGGCAGTTCGAGAACGGGCCCATCCTGGCCGCCGCCAATCTGCTGGCCGACGCCAAGGTGAACGTCATTTCATGGAACGGCACCTCGTCGGGCTGGCTGGGATTCGAGGCCGACGTCAAGCTGTGCGAGGAGATCAAGGCCCACACCGGCATTCCGGCCAATACCTCGGTGCTGGCCTTGAACGAGATTTTCGAGATCACCGGCGTCAAGCGCTTCGGCCTGGTGACGCCCTATCTCGACGAGATCCAGGAAAAAATCATCGTCAATTACGCCAAATCCGGCTTCGAGTGCGTCGGCGAGCAGCATCTCAAGGACCGCGGCAATTTCTCGTTCTCGGAATACAGCGAAGAACGCATCGCCGAACTGATCCGTATGGTGGCGAAGTCGAAGCCGCAGGCGATTTCGGTCTTCTGCACCAACATGCGCGGCGCCTTGGTGGCCGAGCGGATGGAAAAGGAACTCGGCATTTCGATCTATGACACGGTGTCCACGTCGGTGTGGAAGTCGATGAGGATGGCCGGCGCCGACCCCAAGCGCATCAAGGGATGGGGACGCCTGTTCACCGAGGTCGGCTGACCGAGGCGTCCGCACAAAGGGGGGCGACACATGTCCGATTTCGATCTGGTGATCCGCAATGGAAAGGTGGCGACCGCCGCCGACGTGTTTTCCTGCGACCTGGGCATTGTCGACGGCCGCATCGTGGCGATGGCCGAGGGGATCGGCCCTGGGGCCGGCCGCGAGGAAATCGACGCCGCTGGCAAGCTGGTGCTGCCGGGCGGCATCGACGCCCACTGCCACTTCGACCAGCCGACCGGCGATGGCTCGCAGATGGCCGACGACTTCCTGAGCGGCACCGTATCGGCGGCCTGCGGCGGCACCACCACGGTTATCCCCTTCGCCCTGCAGGCCAAGGGGGCGTCCCTGCGCGCGGCGGTCGCGGACTATCATCGGCGGGCCGAAGGCAAGGCGGTCGTCGATTACGCTTTCCACCTGATCGTCAGCGATCCCAGCGAACAGGTGCTGGGCCAAGAACTCCCTGCCCTCATCCGGGACGGCTACACCTCGTTCAAGATCTACATGACCTACGACGACCTGAAGCTGGACGACCGCCAGATTCTCGATGTCCTGGCGCTGGCCCGCCGCGACGGCGCCATGGCGATGATCCACGCCGAAAATTCGGACTGCATCGCCTGGCTGACCGACAAGCTGGAACTGGCCGGCCAGACGGCCCCCTATTTCCACGCCCTGTCGCGCCCGCAAGTGGCCGAGCGCGAGGCGACGCACCGGGTCATCTCGCTGGCCGAGTTGGTCGACGTGCCGATCCTTATCGTCCACGTCTCCGGCCGCGAGGCCATCGAACAGATCCGCTGGGCCCAGGGCCGCGGCCTTCGGATTTACGCGGAAACCTGCCCGCAGTACCTGTTTCTCACCGCCGAGGACCTGCACCTCGACGGCTTCGAGGGCGCCAAATGCATCTGCAGCCCGCCGCCCCGCGATGCCGCCAACCAGGACGCCGTATGGGATGGCCTTGAGAACGGCGTCTTCCAGCTCTTCTCGTCGGACCATGCGCCGTTCCGCTTCACGGACCCGAAGGGCAAGATGCTGCGCGGCGCCGAGGCCCCATTCCGCCACGTGCCGAACGGCATTCCGGGGGTCGAGACGCGGCTTGCCCTGCTGTTTTCGGAAGGTGTCGGCAAGGGGCGCATCACGCTCACCCGGTTCGTCGAACTGACGTCGGCCAATCCCGCCCGCCTCTATGGCCTCTATCCGCGCAAGGGGACGATCGCCATCGGTGCCGATGCCGATCTCGCCATCTGGGATCCGGAACGCGAGGTCACCATCACCAACGCCATGCTGCACCACAACGTCGACTACACCCCCTACGAGGGTAGAAAAGTGCGGGGTTGGCCGGAAACCGTCGTGTCGCGCGGCGAGATCGTCGTTGAGGGCGGCGGCTTCGTCGGCGCCGCCGGGCGCGGCCAGTTCCTGAAATGCGAATCGCCGGTACCGGCACGCCCGAAGGGGCGAATGGACGTGTAGGAAACCATGGAAAAGGGAGTCACGAAGATGCGGAAATATCTCAACGGATTGGGAGCGACGGTCGCCGCGGTCGCCATGCTGGGCATGGTCACGGCGGCCCACGCCGAGAAGGTTCGGATCGCCGGCAACTTCCCGAGCGACCATTCCAGCAGCCAGGCCATGAAGATCTTCAAGGAAGAGGTGGAGAAGGCCACCAAGGGCGAGCTGACGGTCGACCTTTTCCCCGACATGCAGCTGGGCGGCGCCCAGGAGAACATCGACCAGGTACGCTCGGGCACCGTGTTCGCCACCTGGATCAGCATCGCCTTCCTGTCGCGCACGGTACCCGAACTTGAAGCCGTCAGCCTGCCCTTCGTCTTCGCCAACCGCGACCAGGCCTTCCGCGTCATGGACGGCAAGGTCGGCGAACTCCTGGACAAGAAGCTGGCCGACAAGGGCTATACCTCGCTGGGCTACATGGAACTGGGCTCGCGCAACGTGACCAACAGCGTCCGCCCGCTCAAGACGCTCGCAGACTTCAAAAATCTGAAAGTCCGCCTGCAGCCCAACGAAACCCACATCGCGACCTTCCGGGCCATCGGCGCCAATCCGGTTTCCATGGACATCAAGGAGGTCTATTCGGCCCTCCAGCAGGGCGTTCTCGATGGCCAGGAGAACCCCTACAGCATCATCGAAACGCGGCGCTTCGACGAGGTTCAGAAGTACCTCTCGGACTCCGGCCACTTCTTCGATTTCATCATCATCGCCGCCAACAAGCGGAAGTTCGAAGGCTTCAAGCCCGAGGTCAAGGATGCCGTTCGCGCCGCCATGGCGAAGTCGATCGCCTGGCAGCGCAAGAAGGCGGCCGACGAGGACATCGCGGCGCGTGACACGCTGATCAAGCGGGGCATGCAGTTCGACTCCATTTCCGCCGACGTGCGGGCCGAACTCACCAAGGCGACGTCGGACGTCGTCGGCGGCCTGCGCAAGAAGATCGGCTCCGACATCATCGACGCGGTCATGGCCGAGGCCCGGAAATGACTTCCACCTGCCAGGGGCCGGCTTCGGCCGGCCCCCTCTTCCTGCTTAGGCGGGGACTCGCGGCCTACGACCGCATCGTCTACGGCGTCATCATCGCCGCGATGACCGGTATGACCGGGCTGGTCGCCGTCCAGGTGTTCGTTCGCTACGTGATGTCGTCCTCGATCGATTCGGCCGACGAATTGTCGCGCCTGTTCTTCATCTGGGCGATGTTCATGGCCATCCCGCACGGCATCAAGTTGGGCATCCACGTCAGCATCGACGTCCTGATCAAGAAATTGAATCCGACCGTTCAGGAGACGCTGTTTCGCCTGATGTGCGTGGCCAGCGGCGTGCTCATGATTCTGGTTTTCTACATGACGACCTTCGTCGTGGCCGATAAATGGCAGGAACTGATGCCGACCCTCGATGTCACGGCGGCCGTTTATTACATCCCGGTCCTGCTGTCGGCCGGGCATTCCTTCCTGCACCTCGCCATTTTCGCGTGGGGCGGGTCCAAGATCTGGGGGGAGGCTATCGCGCAATGACCCTCATCGTCGTTGCCACCTTCGCGGTCTTCGCCCTGCTCGGCATGCCGCTGGCGTTCACCCTCGGGTTTGCCTCGCTGGGTGCCCTTTACGCCGCCGACATCGAGTTCCTTGTGCTGCCGCAGCGCATGATGCATGCCGTCGACAACTTCCCGCTGATGGCCATTCCGCTGTTCATGCTGGCAGGCGAACTGATGGTCAAGGCCGGCATCATGCAGCGCCTGATCGACTTCGCGAACAGCATCGTCGGCCGCGTTCATGGCGGGTTGGCCCATGTCACCATCGTCGCCGGTATGATTCTCGCCGCCGTCAGCGGCGCCGCCGTCGCCTGCGCCAGCGCCTTGGGTGCCACCATGGTCCCGGCGTTGCGCAAGCATTACGAGGACGGCTACTCCAGCGCGGTGATCTGCTCGGCGGCCAACCTCGGGCCGATCATCCCGCCCAGCAACGCCATGATCGTCTATGCGCTGATGGCCGGTTCCAGCGTTTCGGTCGGCGGTCTGTTCATGGCCGGCGTCGTGCCGGGGCTCATCCTGACCACCGGCTTCATGGGGCTGGCGAGTTTCATCTCGTGGCGGCGGGGCTATTCCCTGACGGGGGAAAAGTTCAATCTGATGAATGTCCTGCGCCAGTCGCGCAAGGCATTCATCATCTTCATGATGCCGGTGATCGTGGTGGGCGGCATCGTCGGTGGCGTGTTCACGGCGACCGAAGGGGCCGCCATCGCAGTGGTCTATGCCGTGGCCGTCGGCTTTTTCATTACCCGCGCGCTCAAGCTGTCCGACCTGCCGGGGGCCCTCTTCCGCGCCGCCGTGACGTCGGCCATGGTTGGCGCCCTGATCGCTTTCGCGGCGACGGTGACCTTCGTCTTCACCATCGACATGGTGCCGCTCAAGCTCTCGGAGATGATCCAGGGCTTCACCAGCAACCCGTTGGTGTTCATGCTGCTGGTCATGGTGATGCTGATCGTGGTCGGCATGTTCATCGAATCGAACGCCGCCTACATCATGCTGGTTCCCCTCTTCGCACCGATTGCGGTGGCTTACAACATCGACCCCCTGCTCTTCGGGTTCCTGTTCGTGCTCAACCTGGTGGCCGGCATGATGACACCGCCCGTCGGCGTGCTGCTGTTCGTCATGTGCGGCATCACCCGCATCTCGATGAGCGAACTGATCCGCAGCAGTTGGCCGTTTATCGCGCTGCAATACGTGGTGCTGGGTCTGTGCATGGTGTTCCCCGACTTGGTGACGTGGCTGCCACGCTACCTCGGGTTCTAGGCATTCGTCCGTCGGCTTCCGACAGTCGGCGGGCGTTTTTCCCCTCCCCGGTCGTGGGAAGGCCGACGTGGGGTGTCGAAATCAAGGTGAGGCAAGGAAGGAGAAATAAACGATGACATCACGGACGATGACTATTCGGCTGGGCGCCGGTGCGGTTGCCGCCGTTCTGGTGGCCGGTTTGGCGAGTGCGGCCCTGGCGGCCGAGTTGCGGGTGGCCGGCAACTTTTCCGGCAACAAGAAGCATGTCGACGGCGTCGAGCGGCCTTTCTTCGATGGCCTGGCGAAGGAAACGGGGCTCGATCTCAAGGTCAACTACAATCCGATGGACATGCTCGGCATCAAGGCGCCGGACGCTCTGCGCCTGCTCAAGGCGGGTGCGTTCGACGTGATGTCGGTGCAAACCGGCATGGCGTCGCGCGACGATCCTTTCTTCGAGGGCCTGGACATTGCCGGCGTTGCCCCAGACATGAAGTCGTTGCGCAAGGTCGTCGACGCCTATCGCGACGAGTTCGACCAGCGGCTCCAAAAGAAATTCAACGCCAAGGTCCTGACCCTGTGGCCATTCGGCCCGCAGGTTCTTTACTGCAATGCCTCGGTCAAGTCGCTCGACGACCTGAAGGGCAAGAAGGTCCGCACCTTCACCGCCTCGATGGCGCAAGTGGTCGAATCCCTGGGCGGCACGTCGATCACGCTGCAGTTCCCGGAGGTTTATCCATCGCTGCAAAAGGGTGTCGCCGACTGCGCCGTGACGGCGCCGACGGCGGGCAACAGCGCCAACTGGCCGGAAGTCAGCGCCAACCTTCTGCCGCTCGCCCTTTCCGGATCGGTCCAGGGCCACTTCATGAACCTCGATACCTGGAAGAAGCTGGGGCCTGATGGCCAGAAGAAGATGATGGCCGCTTTCAAGCGAATGGAAGACGACATGTGGGGGTTGGCCAGCACCGTCAACGACGATGCGGTCGCCTGCAATACCGGCGCGGCCTCGTGCAAGGAACACGCGAAGTTCAGCATGAAGCTTGTCGAGACGTCGCCTGCGATGCTGGCGCGCGTCAAGGAAACCGCCATCAACGTCACCGTCCCGCAGTGGGCGGCGCTCTGCAACAAGGTCGATCCCAACTGCTCGGCCGTCTGGAATAAGACCGCCGGTGCCGCTGTGGGCATCCAGGTCAAGTAGAAATCGCGATACGGAGGCGCCGGCGGCCGTTTCGGCCGCCGGCGCGCGTCGCCCTCAAGAACAAGGCTTCCCAAAATGACGTCGCACAATGTGTCCGAAGCGGGCACGAGGGCGGTCAGGATTCTGGCTATCCTGGGCGGGTACGGATTTCTCGTGCTTTCCCTGCTTGTCGCTTTCGAGGTAATCGCCCGGAAGTTTTTCGCCTTTTCCCTGCAGGGCGTCGACGAGATCGGCGGCTATGTGATGGCGGGAGCGGTGGCGATGGGGATTTCCCATACGCTGCTCCAACGCTCCCATACCCGCATCGATATGTTCATCGACCGGCTTCCGGCGCGACTGCGTCCCTCTTTCCACGCTTTTGCCATGGTATCCCTCGCCGCTTTCGGCCTGTTCATGGCGTGGCGGGCAACGACCACGCTGATCGACAGCATCCAGTACGGAAGCGTCGCCAGCACGCCATTGCAGACGCCGCTGTGGATTCCCCAACTGGTGTGGGACGTGGGACTGATCTTCTTTGCCGGGCTGGCCACGGTTCTGGCGGTGCATGCCGTCTTCCTGGCGGTTCGCGATCCCGATCGCGTCATGGTCCTTTACGGTCCCCGGACCGTGCGCGAGGAAGTGAAGGACGAAGTCGCGGTCCTCGAAGCATCGCGCGGCAGCCAAGCGGGAGAGCCGCGATGATCGACGTTGCCGGAGCCGGTATCGGCTTTGTCTTGATGCTCGGCCTGATGTTCATCGGGCTGCACGTGGCGACCGCGTTGTTCATCGTCAGCGCGCTGGGGTGCGTCGTCTATCTCGGCGTACCCACCCTGATGAGCTTCGGCGAAAATGCCTGGGGCGTGCTCAACGATTTCATCATGACGGCGATTCCGCTGTTCATCCTGTTGGGCGAGATCCTGCTGCGCGCCGGCATCACGGAACGCATGTACAACTCGTTGTCCGACTGGTTGAGCCGCTTCCCGGGCGGATTGCTGCACACCAACATCGGCGCCTCGGCGCTGTTCGCGGCCGTGTCGGGGTCGTCGGTCGCCACCGCCGCGACCATCGGCACCGTCGCCCTGCCCGCCTTCCGGTCGCGGCGCTACAACGAGCGCCTGGTGCTCGGTTCCATCGCCTCGGGCGCCACTTTGGGAATCCTCATTCCGCCGAGCATCAACCTCATCATCTACGGCGCCATCACCAATACCTCGATCGGACGTCTGTTCGCTGCCGGTATTCTGCCCGGGTTCGGCTTGGCCGGGTTGTTCATGGTGACCATCGCCGCGTTGTGCATATGGCGGCCGGAATGGGCGGGACTGAGAGAAGAACGGGCGCCCCTGGCCGACCGACTGCGCCGCCTCGGGGCCCTGATGCCGCCCTTCTTCATCTTCGTCGTCGTCATGGGCAGCATTTACCTGGGGTGGGCGACGCCAACCGAGGCCGCCGCCCTGGGGGTGGTGGGAGCACTTGTCCTGGCGGCCGGCAACGGCAAGCTTACCTTCGCCATGCTGCACAGCGCTTTTGAGGCGACGATCCGCACCACGGCGATGATCCTGCTGATCATCCTCGCCGCCTTCTTCCTCAATTTCGTCATCAGCATTCTGGGCATTCCGCAGACCATGGCCAACTTCGTCGCCGAGACGGGGGCGACGCCGCTGATGACGATGCTTCTGTTGACGATCTTCTATCTGATCCTGGGCTGCTTCCTGGAGACCCTCTCCATGATGATCGCCACGGTTCCGGTCGTCGTGCCGATCGTCGTCGCCCTTGGCCTCGATCCGGTGTGGTTCGGCATCTACCTGGTCATCATGATGGAAATGGCCCTGGTGACGCCACCGATGGGCATGAACCTGTATGTCGTACAGGGCGTGCGCGGCGGCGGGCCGATCCGCGACGTCGTCATCGGCACCCTGCCGTTCCTGGCCGTACGGATCGTCTTCGTGGCGGCGATCATCTTCTGGCCGGAAATCGTCCTGTGGTTCCCGAACCTGATGTTCAACTGAGCGGAGCGGCCCAGACCGGCCTTGCCCCGGACATCTGAAAAGGGCCCCGCTCTTGCGAACGGGGCCCTTTTTCTTTCGATGGCGTTTTAGGCGTCGGCCAGTCGGCGGGTGGCGCGGCGGTCGACGGCCAGCGGCACCACGCCGCGGGCGGCGTCGGTGACGCCGTCCATGAGGTTGCAGGCGGCGATATCGAGCAGCCGGTTGGCCATACGGGCCTGACGTTCGACGAACAGCGGCGCGCGGCCGGCGTCGGCGGCGGGATCGAGTGGCCTTTCCTCGCCGGCCAGGAAAGCGGCGCGTTCCAGAAGATCGATGCGCGCCGAGCTTAGGTTCAGGCGCAGAACGTCGCCGTCGTGCAGATATCCGATGCCACCGCCGTCGAAGGCCTCGGGCACGGTGTGACCGATGCAGGCGCCCTTGGTGACGCCGGAATAGCGGCCGTCGGTCATCAGGATGGAGGAACTTTCCAGGATGCGGTGGTGGCGCAGGTTCTGGCTGGGCGCGAACATCTCGGGCATGCCATAGGCGCGCGGGCCCTGGCCGGCGATGATGAAGGCGAACGACAGCCAGCCCTTTTCCAGCATGGTCTTGTGATCGGCGTCCGGATTGCCGCCGTTGCGCGTCACCACGGCGCGGATGAGGGCGGCGTCCAGCCCTTCGGTCCGTCCCAGGTGCTCGACCAGGTCGGAGCGCGCGAAATCGGCGTTGCAGGCCGCCTCGTTCTCGTAATAGCGCACCACGAAGACGTGATCGTCGAAGTGGTCGTAAAGGGCATCCGACATCCCCGACACCTTGACCACCGCGTTGTCGAAGAAGCTGCCGGTCAACACCTCGACGCCGGCCCGCGGACGCAGCGGCCGGGTGCGGATGACGGCCTTCTCGCCCAGCGTCGGATCGACCGGCACGGCGAGGTCCTTGGTGCGGTCCCGCCACGTGCCGCCGGTGACGGTGGGGGCGTCGAGGTCCATGGCCACGCCGAGGTCGGTGAGCACGCGATAGAGGCTTTCCATGCCCCGATGCTGGCCGGCCGCAAACTGCTGGGCCAGCACGAAGGTGTCCCGCCCCTCGGTCAGGGAATGGGCGAAAACCTCTTGCACCGGGGTGTCCTGGCGGACGCGGCGATAGTCCTCGATGGTCACGTCGAAGCCGGCGTGACGCATGATCATCGGCAGGTGCAGCAGGATATTGGAGGACGAGCCGGTGGCGTTGTGGATGCGCACCAAGTTGCCGAAATTGCGCCGGAGGATTTCGCTCACCCGGAATTGCGGCTTGTTGAGCAGGCCGAACAGCGAGTCGACGCCGCTCATCACCGCCTCGTCGCTCGGCAGGTCGGTCAGCAGCTCCAGTTCCGGCGGCACCAGGCCGAAGGCGGCCAGCAGGGTGCGCGACGAATTGCCGGTACCGTTGAAGGCGCAGACGCCGCCCTTCGTGTGGCAGGTGGCGCCGGCCAGTTCGTCGAGCAGGCGCCGTTTGGTGGCGGCGTCGACGAGGCCCAGGTTGAGCGCCCGCTCCAGCTGCCCGGCGAAGGCCTCGTCCGAGGAGCACTGCAGGATGTAGTGCATGTTCTCTTCGATATCCTCGGCGAGATCGGCGTGGCCGGCGGCGCGGGCCGCCTTGCCCACGTCGCGCAGGGCCTTGGCGGTGGCGGCCGGGATGGTGCCGCCCTTCAGCACGTGGGCGGGGGCGAACAGCGCCCATGCCGGCGCCTGGTTGCCGCGATGGGCGCGCGCCATGTCGGCGGCGGCCAACCCGGCCAGGACCGCCGACGGCGACTTGTCGCAGCCGGCCAGCACATAGGCGGCGTGGTAGCTGTGGCCTTCGAAGTTGACGTTGACGATGGCCGCGGTCTGGTTGCGCGAGGCCAGCGAATAGCTCTGCCCGATGTTGTTCTGGGCGGTGCCGTCGCAGATGACCGGGAACGAGAAGGTGAAGGGCACGCCGCCGTTCTGCCAGACGCGGGCCGCCGCCATCAGGATGTGGTCGCGGTCCAGCAGATGGGCCGGATGATCGAGGCTGCCGGCGATGATGGCGATGCGCGGCCGGTTGTCGCGCAGGCGCGCCACCACCTCGCCCATGGTCACGTCGTCGAGCCGGGCGAGCGGGCTGTCGGCCGACAGCCGTTCGCCGGCGTCGGCCAGCAGCTTGAGCACGGTGATCGGCTCGTTGGCCAAGCCCTGAATGCATTCGCGATAGGGATTGTAGGCTTCGTCGATGACGAAGGGAAAGTTCGGACGTTCTACCATTCGGCTATGCTCCCGTCGGCGTGCCGCCATATCGGATTGCGCCAGCGATGGCCCTGGGCGGCACGTTCGATGACAAATTCCTCGTTGATTTCCACCCCCAGGCCGGGGCCGGTCGGCGCGGCGATATGGCCGTCGACGATCTTCAGGGGCTCGGGGTTCACCAAATAGTCCAGGACGTCGTTGCCGACGTTGTAGTGGATGCCCATGGACTGTTCCTGGATGAAGGCGTTATGCGACACGAAATCGACGTGCAGCGAGGCCGCCAGGGTCAGCGGACCCAGCGGACAATGCGGGGCCAGGGCGACGTCGTAGGTTTCGGCCAGGGTGGCGATCTTGCGGATCTCGGTGATGCCGCCGCAATGGCTGATGTCGGGCTGCACGATGTCGACGGCACCCGATTCCAGAATGGGGCGGAACTGGCTGCGGTGGAACAGCCTCTCGCCGGTAGCGATGGGATAGCCCAATCCCTGGGCGATGTGCGGCAGGACGTGGAGGTTTTCCGGCAGCACCGGCTCCTCGACGAACATCGGGTGGAAGGGCTCCAACTCGCGCAGCAGCGCCTTGGCCATCGGCCGGTGCACGCGGCCGTGGAAATCGATGGCGATGCCGACGTCGGGGCCGACGGCGGCGCGGGCTTCGGCGACACGGGCGACGGCGTCGTCGATCTTGCCATGGCTGTCGACGATGGCGAGTTCCGGCGTGCCGTTCATCTTGAAGGCGGTGAATCCCTTGGCGACGACTTCCTTGGCCTGGCGGCCGACATCGGCCGGCCGGTCGCCGCCGATCCAGCAGTACATGCGCATGCGCTCGCGCACGAGGCCGCCCAGTAGGTCATAAACAGGGGCATTCAGGACCTTGCCCTTGATGTCCCACAGCGCCTGATCGATGCCCGAGATGGCCGACATCAGGATTGGGCCGCCCCGATAGAAACCTCCGCGGTAGAGCATCTGCCAGATGTCTTCGATGCGGCGCGGGTCGTGGCCTACCAGGTAGTCGGCCAGTTCGCCGACGGCGGCCTCGACGGTGGCGGCGCGGCCTTCGATGACCGGCTCTCCCCACCCGGCCACGCCCTCGTCGGTTTCGATTTTCAGGAAAAGCCAGCGGGGCGGAACCTGCCAGGTTTTGAGACGGGTGATTTTCATTAACGCTTCCTCAGTCCAGCATCCACAGGGCGGTTTGCGGGTACGCCAGCATCACCGCCAGCACCGTAAGCTGCATGACAATAAACGGCACCAGCGAGGTGAAGATGTCCTTGAGCGAGATTTCCGGCGGCGCCACGCCCTTCAGGTAAAAGGCGGCGGGGCCGAACGGCGGGCTCAGGAAGGACACCTGCATGTTGACCGCGAACAGGATGCCGAACCAGATGGGATCGAAGCCGAGCTGGGTGACGATCGGCAGGAAAATCGGCAGGGTCAGCATGGCGATGCCGATCCAGTCGAGGAACAGGCCCAGCACGATCAGGATGAACATCATGATGAGGATGATGACGATCGGCGCCGCGTCGATGCCGAGAATCGTCGCCGACACGAAGCGGTTGCCGCCCATCAGGTTATAGACGCCGACCAGGATGGCGGCGCCGATGCCGATCCAGATGATCATGCCGCAGGTGTCCATGGTCTGGACCACCGCCTCTTGAATCAGCCTGATGCTGAACTCGCGGCGGATGGCGATGGCGGCCAGCACGCCGAACACCCCCATGGCGGCGGCTTCGGTCACGCTGGCGATGCCGGCGTAGATGGTGCCCAGCACCATGAAGGCGATGCCGGCCGGCAGTCCGATGGATTTGAGCGCCTCGACCTTGCGGGCGTGTTTTTCTTCCGGTGCGATCGGCGGCAGCGGCGGCGCCAGCTTGGGATCGATCAGGCAGCGGACCAGCACGTAGATGGCGTAAAACGACGCCAGCATCAGTCCCGGCGTAACGGCGGCGACGAACAGGTCGGCGATCGAGACGCTGGCGATCAGGCCATAGATGATGAGCACGATGGACGGCGGGATCATGGTGCCGAGCGAGCCGCCGGCGCACACCACGCCGATGGCGATCTTGCGGTCATAGCCGAGGCGCAGCATTTGCGGCAGTGCCAGGATGCCAAGCAGGACGATCTCGCCGCCGATGATGCCGGACATGGCGGCCAGGAAAACCGCGACCGCCAGGGTTTGCAGGGCGACACCGCCGGCCAACCGTCCGGCCAGCACCCTCATGCCGGAGAACAGATCCTTGGCGATGCCCGAACGGTCGAGCAGGCTGGCCATGAACACGAACATCGGCACGGCGACCAGCGAGTATTCGGTGATGAAGCCATAGATGCGGCTGGTGACCAGCGGCAGGGCGTTCGGTCCGAACCAGCCGAAGGTGAAGACGAGGGCGACCAGGCCGGTGACGAAGGCCAGCGGCAGGCCGGTGAGCAGCAGCGCGAAGATGCTGCCGACCAGGACATAGGTGCCCGCCTCGATGCCGAGGGCATTGAGTCCCATTCCCATGTCAGTTGCTCCCCCGCATGGTTTCGGGCTTGCCCTTGCCGGCCTGGGGGCCGCGCAGCGCCTGGACGAGATGCAGCACCGATTGCAGCGCCATGATGGCCAGCGCGACCAGGATGATTCCCTTGGTCATGGAGGGGAACGGCGGGTTCCAGCTGGTGCCGGACCGTTCCAGCGTCCAGCCGCCGAGCGGATCGGCGACCGAGCGGTAGAACATCGTATAGGCGGCATAGCTCATGCCCAGGGTGAAGCCCACCGTGAGAATACCGTTGAGGACGTCGAGCCAGCGCCGCCATTTGGGCGACACCGCGTCGTAGATAATGCGCACGCGGATATGCCGGTCCCTGGCCATCGCGCCGGCGCCGCCCAGCGCGAACAGGACGGCGATCATGAAGATCACCATCTCGTGCACCCAGGACGTCGGCGAATCGAAGACATAGCGCGAGATCACCTCGATCACGCTGATGACCATGGCGATCAGCACCAGCCAGGCGACGACCCTGGAGTAGCGGTCGACGACGGCATCGAGGCGGGTGCGGATGTGGCCTGGTTCACCGCGGGCTGCCGGCTGCGCAATGGCAGACGGTACGATCGGCGGTGGGGCGGAAGGCGGGGGGGTATCGGTGGGCATGAGACGTTCCTTGCGTCGGGAGCCGGCGCCTGGCGGGAAAGGGCGCAGGCGATGGAAATCGCCTGCGCCAACCGGTCTACATCAGGTTGCGTTCCGTAAGGAACTTGACGGCCGCGTCATAGACCTTCTTGGTCATGTCGTTCTTGGCTGCCCAGACCTTCCATTCCTGCTGGGCGATCTGGCGGAACTTGGCGCGTTCCTCGGGTGCCATGTTGACGAGCTCGATGCTGGCGTCCTTCTTGGCGGCCTGGATCGCTTCCAGGTCGAGCTTCTTGAGGTTGAACACCAGATCATAGGCCAGCTTGTCGACCGAAACCTTGAGGATGGTCTTCAGGTCCTCGGGCAGTTTGTCCCAGATCGCCTTGTTGATGGAGACGTCGACCATCGGCAGGCTGTGGAAGCCCGGATAGCTGGGATAGCGGGCGAACTTGTGGAAGCCCTGGGCGTGGTTGGTGGCGAACACCGTGTAATCGGCGGCGTCGATCACGCCTTTCTCGAGGCCGGTGTAGACCTCGGAGCCGGGCAGATTCACCGGCGCGGCGCCGGCCTTCCGGAAGATGTCGTAGACCATGCCCTCGGGGGCGCGAACCTTCAGGCCCTTGAGGTCGGCCACGGTGCGGATCGGCTTCTTGGTGACGAAGGCCTCAAGTCCGGTGGCCGCGGCGCCGATCAGGTGCACGCCATAGGGTTCGACCAACTGGTTGTAAAGCGCCTCGCCGCCGCCGTACTTCATGAATTCCAGGAACTCCAGCGGGTCGCCCCAGGCGCCGACCAGGTTGCCCAGCATCGAAAAGGCCGGGTTGCGGCCCGAGAAGTAGCTGGGATCGGTCAGGTGGCCCTGCAGGATGCCCGAACTGACCGCATCGAGGGTCTGGTTGTGGGGAACGACGGCGCCGGTCGGCAGAATGTCGATCTTGATGCGGCCGTTCGACATCTTGCCCACTTCGGCGGCCCAGCCCTGCTTGATCTTGAACTGCGGCTCGCCAGCGGTTTCCGAGGTCTGGAACGACCACTCGAATTCGGCGGCCGCCGCGCTGCCGGCCATCAGGCCGAAAACGGCGGCTGCCGCGCCGATAGAACGAAGAAGACGGGAACCGGTCATAGAATTCCTCCTGTTGCGGGGTTTTTGGTGTACCGAAGCCGGCGTTGTTACCCTGGGGGCGCCGGGCTCAGGTCTTCTCCAGTGATCGTGGAAGAAGGTCGGTGTCGTCGCCGCTCCGAAGGCCAAGGTCGAGGCCGGTGCGCTCCATGACACTGACCGCGGCGTCGAAGGCGGCTTCCGGCTGGCGGAGACGAATGCATTCCATCAGTTTGCGGTGGCGCTCCAGACTGTCGCGCAGTTCTTCGGCGGTGTCGTTGCTCTTGCGGATGACCAGCAGGATCGACGGCCGCAGGATGTGGGCCAGCTGCGCCCACACCAGGTTGTGCGTGGCGCGATAGATGGCGGCGTGAAACTCGACATCGGAAATGCTGAACTCCGGCAGGTCCAGCGCGCTTTTGGCGCCGTCCGTCCCCTCCAGCGCCTGTTCCATCGCCAGGAACGCCTCTTCGATGCCGGCCAGGTCGCGGGCGGTGGCGCGCCGCGCTGCCAGGGCGGCGATGAACGGCTCGGTCGATCGCCGGAACTGATAGATCTCGCGCAGGAATTCGGGATGCGGGTTGGCGTACTGGCTCATCCACCCGGTGACCATGGGGTCGAGCACGTTCCAGTCGCGGTATTCGGTGACGACGGTGCCCTGCCCGCTCTGCCGGCGCACGATGCCCAACGAGACCAGGGTCTGAAGGCCGCTGCGCACCGAGGCGCGGCTGACGCGAAAGGCTTCGACCAGATCGACTTCCTTGGGAAGCAGATCGCCGGGCCGGTAGGCCCCGGAAAACAGGTCGCTGGCCAGTCGCGTGGCGACCTTGTAGCCAAGATCGTGTGGCACGTTTGAGGTGGGAAGCGTCCCGGAAGCCATTGCCTTGATTCTTTTCAGGTCTGATCGCAGCCTAGTGTTTGTCAGACATGAAAGCAAGAAGGTAAGATATGCAATGGGTCAGGTCAGAGGGGTGACGCGAGCCATTTGGCGGGGCGCGGCGGCCTAGCCGAAGTCGCGGATCAGATGATCGCGGACGATGGTCACGAAGTCGTCGACCAGCCGCGAGCGCGGCCGCCAGGCGGCGAGGACGACGGAGAATTCATAGGGGATGCGGGGCCGGAACGGACGCACCACCAACCCCGCCTCCCCTGCCTCGCGCACCGCGAAAGGATCGACCACCGAAATGCCGAGGCCGCGCGACACGAAGATGCAGGCGGTCGCCGCGTAGCGCACCTCGATGCGGTCGTTGCAGTGGACGTTGGCGGCTTCCATGACCTTGTGGATTTGGTGGCGCAACAGGCTGCTCGATCCCAGACGGATGAAGTCGTTGCCTTCCAGATCGCGGACGTGAACCTCGTCCTGGCGGGCCAGCGGATGGCCTTTCGGCACCACGCAGACGGCTTCGGTCGGCGGCAGCGGCCGCACCTCCACCCCAGGATGCGGCATCGGCGCGTAGGCGAGACCGATGTCGTATTGGTGGCGGGACACCAGATCGATGATGTTGACCGAACTGTCCTCGTGAAGGGTCACCGAGGCGTTGGGGTGTTCGTCGAGGAAACGGCTGACCAGGGGCGACAGGTAGCCGACGGCCAGGTTGGGCATGGCGGCCACCCGAAGCATTCCCGTACTGACGCCGCGGATGGCGGCGGCGGTTTCGCGGATCTTCTCGTTGCCGATGAACATGCGCTCCACCTCGATGTTGAGCAGAAGCGCCTCCTCGTTCGGCGTGATGCGGGCGCCGGCACGCTTGAACAGGGTGAGGTCGAGGTCGCGTTCGAGGTCGCGAATCAGCCGGCTGACGGCGGGTTGCGAAATGTTCAGCATCTCGCCGGCGCCGGTCATGCTGCCGGTCAGGATAACCGCGCGGAATGCCTCAATTTGTCGCATATTGATGGGTTTGGCCATGATTTCTCGTCCCCGGGGCGCTTAAAAATCATGCAGTGCGTCCATCTAGTATAACATTTCTATATAATTGAACACAAACAATCGTTCTCTTATTCTGATGCCCGTTCTCCCGCAAGGAGGCCCAGACATGGCCATTTGCCTTTTGATCCAACCCATCCACGAGGCGGGCGTCGCGCTCCTGCGCCAAGCGGGCCTTGAGGTCCGCCGGGCCTCCGCCTTCGACATGGACACGGTGGCCGCCGAGATCGTGGACGCCGATGCCGCCATCTGCCGCAACGCCGGGCTCAACGCCGCGGCCATGAAGGCGGCGGCCAGGCTGAAGGTGTTGGGCAATCACGGTATTGGGGTCGATCCGGTCGACGTCGGCTATGCCACCGAGATCGGCCTGCCGATCATTTTCACGCCCTACGCCAACGTGCAGTCGGTGGCCGAGCACACCATTCTGCAGATGCTGGCGATTTCCAAGCGTGTGCGTGAGGCCGACGCCGCCGTGCGGGCCGGCCACTACGACATGCGCTATACCGGCGAGTTCCACGAGCTGTCCGGCAAGACGCTGGCGCTCATCGGCTTCGGCCGCACCGGCCGCTATACCGCGAGGATCGCCAAGCACGGGTTCTCGATGCGGGTGATCGCCTACGATCCCTACGTCGAGGATGTCGTTCTTGCCGAGGAAGGTGTCGAACGTGCCTCCGATTTGGATGCCCTGCTCGGCGAAGCCGACGTCGTCTCGCTGCACTTGCAACTGACGCCGGAAACCCGGGGCCTGATGAATCGCCAGCGGCTGGCCCAAATGAAGCGGGGCGCCATGCTGGTCAACACCAGCCGCGGCGGCCTAGTCGACGCCGATGCGCTGGTCGAGGCCGTCACCAGCGAACGGCTGGCGGGCGCCGCCATGGACGTCTTCGACAAGGAACCGCCGCCGGCCGACCATCCCTTCTTCAAGGTCGAACGCATCCTGTTGTCGCCGCACATCGCCGGTGCCACCCGCGAATGCCTGGAGCGCACCGCCGTGCAGACGGCCGCCCAGGTCATCGAGGTTCTGCAAGACAAACGCCCCGCCCATTTGGTCAATCCCGCGGTTTGGGAGAGCCGCCGGCGGTGATCCGCCGGCCATTTCAGGAAGAGAGGACAGAAACGATGAAAACGAGCCGCCTTTCAGTCGCCGCCGCCGTTCTAGCGCTTTCCCTCGCCTCCTCGGCAAATGCCGCCGAAGTGAAGTTCATCAATATCGCGACGGCAAGCACGTCCGGATCGTATTATCCGGCCGGTCTCGCCATCTCGAAGCTGATCAACGACAACCTGAAAATCCGCGCCTCGGCCCAATCTTCGGCCGGGTCGGTCGAGAACGTCTCGCTTCTGCAAAACCGGGAAGCGAACATGGCGATCATCCAGAACAACGTGGTCCGCGATGCGATGGATGGAAAGGGAACCTTCGAGGGCAAGGCCTACAAGGACATGGCCGTGCTGTGCCCGCTGTTCACCAATACCGACCACATCGTCATCCGCGTCGGTTCCGACATCAAGGCGCTCAAGGACATCAAGGGCAAGAGATGGGCCGTTGGCGCACCGGGGAGCGGCACGATCCTATCGAACGAGGCGGTCCTGTCGGGGGCCAATCTGACCATCAAGGACGTCCAGGCGGAGTATATCGGCCAGACCGAGGCGCTCGCCGCCTTGCAGAACGGCATCATCGACGGCGCCGACGTCATTTCGGGCGTTCCCTACAGCCAATTCGATCAGGCCCGCATGTCTTCCGGCGGCCGTCTCGCCCTCTATTCGATGACCCCCGAGGAGCAGAAGGAGACCGTCGAGAACAGCGGCTGGAAAGCGCCGGTCACGATTCCCGCCAACACCTATCGCGACCAGCCGAACCCGGTCCTGACGGTGTCGCATCTCGCGTTGATCATAGTACCGAGCGACCTGCCCGAGCAGCTCGCCTATGACATCCTGAAGCTCCTGCATGCCAAGACCGCCGAACTTCGCAAATCCCATGGCGGGTTCTCGACGTTCGACCTGTCGACCGCATCCGAACAGGTGAACGCGCTGAAGCTGCCCGTTCATCCGGGAGCGAAGCGCTTCTACGAGACCATGTGACGGTCGTAACGCGACGGGGGGGCGGCCGCGGGCATCCGCGCTGCCTCTCCCCGCCGACCCCCGTGGCGTCGGAATCCGGAAGAGAACAATCATGGACTCGTCATCAAAGACCCCCAAGGCCGAAGAGGCGGGTCTCCTGCGCTTCGAGGGATGCGGCCGCGGCGTGCGGGGCCATCACGCGTGGATCGCCGGCGGTCTTGCTGTTGCGACGGCGGTTTTCATCCTTCTGATCAACAGTTTCCTTCTGATGGACCTGATGCGGCGCAGTGCCGTCTTCATGGGCCTGGTTCTGGCGCTCACCTTTCTGCTTTTTCCTTATGGCAAAGGAGGGAAAACCAAGCAGCCGAACGCCCTCGATTACCTGTTGGCGGTGGCCAGCATGGCGTGCGGGCTCTATATTTTCGTGACGTACGACGCCTTCGTCGCCCGCAATCTTCAGATGACGACGGCCGATGTGGCGTTCGGTGTTACGGCCCTGTTCCTCGTCCTCGAAGGCGGTCGGCGGTGCCTGGGCATCTGGCTGCCGGCGCTGGCCCTGCTGTTCCTGCTTTACGCCATCTATGGCCAATGGCTTCCGGCGCCGCTCGGCCACTTCGGCGTGCGGCCGGAACGGCTGGTCATGCGGATGTATCTGGTCAGCGAAGGCATGTTCGGCAGCATCTTCCAGATCGCCCAGACCTATATCGGGCTGTTCGTGTTGTTCGGCGCCTTTCTGGTCGCCACCGGAACGACGGAAATCCTGACCCAGGTCGGCCTTTCGGTTTCCGGCCGTTTCGCCGGGGGCCCGGCCAAGGTCGCCGTCGTCGCCAGCGGCTTGACCGGCATGATCTCGGGCACCGCGGCGGCCAACGTGGCGACCACGGGAACCCTTACCATTCCGATGATGAAGAAGGCGGGCTTCCGGCCGGAATTTGCGGGCGCGGTGGAAGCCATTGCATCGACCGGCGGGCTGATCATGCCGCCGATCATGGGCGCCGCCGCATTCCTGATCGCGGAATTCGTCGGCATTCCGTACGCCGAGGTCATGATCGGCGCCATCATTCCGGCCCTCCTCTATTACGGGTCGCTGATGGCCGTCATCCATTGCCGCGCGGTCAAGCGCGGAATCCGGGGACTGGCGCGCGAGGAGATTCCGCCGTTCGCGGGCGTTCTGCGCGCCAACGGCCATCTTCTGATCCCGATCGTGCTTCTTGTCTATCTGTTGATGGACGGATACACGCCAACCTTCGCCGCGATGTATAGCATCGCGGCGACGGTTGCCCTCAGCTATCTGCGGAAATCGTCCCGACTGACCCCCCGTCGATTCCTGTTGGCCCTGATGCAGGGCGGTGCGGCGACGGTTTCGGTCAGCGTCGCCTGCCTGGTGGCCGGCATCATCGTTGGCGTCATTTCGATCACCGGCGTCGCCGAGGTCTTCACCAGCTACATCGAGCAGTGGTCGAATGGCAGCCTGGTCGTCGCGCTCTTCCTTACCGCCATCGCCGCCATGCTGCTGAGCTGCGCCCTTCCCGCCACCGCCGTCTATATCGTCGTCGCCGTTACCGTCGCGCCAGCCCTTATCCAGATGGGCGCCGCGCCCCTGGCCGCCCACTTCTTCGTCTTCTGGTTCGGGGTGCTGTCCAATATTACGCCACCGGTGGCCATTGCCTGCTTCACGGCGGCCGGCATCGCCGGGGCCAGCCCGGGGTCCATCGCGTGGAATGCCATGCGCATGGCCCTGCCCGCCTTTCTCATTGCCTTCGTACTGGTTCACTATCCCGACCTTCTGTTCGTCGACTGGTCGCTCTGGACCCTGGTTCGCACGCTGCTGTTTTCGATCGTCGGGATCGCCGCCTATATCGTGGGCACCGAGGGATATTTCTTCGGACCCGTCGGCCGGATCGAGCGGGTGCTGTTCCTCGGCGTCATGATCTTGTCCCTTGCCATGCCGGGCGTGCTGAGCAGTTGGATCGGGATCGGCGCCTTTTGCGTATTGACCGTCTTCGTCTATTGGAAATCCGCCCGCCGGGCCGCGGTCCGGCCGGACGTCGCTTGACATGAAAAACTCCGGGAGAAATCGATGATCAAAAGCAACCCCGTCAAAGCCCTGCTGAAAGCCGGCAAGCCGGCGTTCGGCACCTGGATCACGCTGTGCCCGCATCCCCGGGTGGTCAAGATCTTCGCGGCCGCCGGCTTCGATTTCGTGATCATCGAGATGGAGCATACCGACTTCAACATGCAGACGGTGGCCTCGCTCGTCATGCTGGCCCGCGAGGCCGGGCTGGTGCCGATCGTGCGCACGCCGGGGACCATCAAGCCGCACGACCTGACCCGTCCACTGGACGCCGGCGCCCAGGGCCTGCTGCTGCCCGCCATCGACACCCCCGAGCAGATCGACGCCATCATCCAGGCGACCAAGTACTACCCGCTCGGCAACCGGCCGATGAACCTGCGCGGCCCGCATACCGACTACACGGTCGCCAAGCCCGAGGCCATCATCGCCCACCTCAATTCCCAGACGCTCTCCGTCGTCATGATCGAAAGCCAGATCGGCATCGACAACCTGGATGCCATCTGCAAGGTTGAGGGCGTCGACGCCGTCATGGTCGGCCCCGACGACCTGTCGCAGGACCTGGGCGTGCCAGGCCAATTGACCCATCCCAAGGTGGCCGAGGCGGTAGATCGCATCTTCGCCACCTGCAAGGCCAACGGCGTCGCCTACGGCATGAGCTGTCATAACGCCGAGATGGCGGAAAAGCTGGTGGCCCGGGGCTGCACGTGGCTGCCCTACTCCAACGATGCCGCCATGGTGTTCAATGCCGCCACCGGCATCGTGCCGCAACTGATGAAGATCGGAGGGCGCGCCTGATGGCCCCAAGGAAGAAGACCGCCAAGTCGCAACCGCTGGGCATTTCGCCCGAACAGGTCGCCGGCACCACCATGAAGGCGGTGCAGATGTACAGCCCCTACGGCTATCGTGCCAAGATCGGCTTGATCGTGCCTTCCACCAACACGGTGAACGAGCCGGAATTCTACTACATGGCGCCGCGCGGGGTGTCGATCCACACGGCGCGCATCAAGCTGCTTGGCAAGGCGACCACCGAATCCTACCTGGCGATGGGCGCCGAGACCGAGCGCGCGGCCAGCGAGCTGGGCACCGCCGAGGTCGACGTCATTGCCTGGGGCTGCACCTCGGGCTCGGTGATCATCCCGCGCCAAAAGCTGGAGGCCAGCATCGTCAAGGCGGCCGGCGTTCCCGCCGTCACCACCTTCGGCTCGGTCCTGGCCGCGCTCAAGGCATTCGGGGCCAAGCGGATTTCGCTGGGCACGCCCTACGTCGACTTCGTCAACGAAGAGGAAGTGCGATTGCTGGAGGAGTCCGGGTTCAAGGTGTCGGCATGGTACGGCCTGCGCCTCGGCGAGACGCAGGAGGAGCGCCGCGGCATCGGCCGCGTGCCCCCCGAATCCCTGTTCCGGCTGGCCCATCACATCGACCGCCCGGATGCCGAGGTCATCTTCCTGAGCTGCACCAACTTGGCCACCATCGAGATGATCGATGAGCTGGAAGCCGCCCTCGGCAAGCCGGTGATCACCAGCAACCAAGCGACCTTCTGGCACGCGCTGCGTACCGCCGGCCTGAATGACCGCCTGGAAGGTTTCGGCCGCCTGCTCAGGGAGTTCTAGGCCATGCGGGCGTGGCGCAAGGAAGAGTTGGTCCCCGGCGAGGCGCTGGCCCGCCGGCTGTTCGACACCCTGGCCCGCGAGACCGCCGATCCGCCGGGCGTCACCCGGGTCGGCTTCGGCGAGGGCGAGCGCTTTGCCCACGAGCAGCTGGTCAAGGAGGCTGCGGCGCTGGGTTTCGAGGCGGCGCACGACGCCGCCGGCAACCTGTTCCTCACCCAACCCGGCCAGGATCGGTCGGGGACCATCTACATCGGCTCGCACGTCGATACCGTGCCGCACGGCGGCAACTACGACGGGGCGGCCGGCGTCATCGCCGGCCTTGCCGCCCAGGCCATTTTCCAGGCGGCCGGCGTCAAGCCGCCTTTCGACATCACCGTGTTGGCACTGCGGGCCGAGGAAAGCTGCTGGTTCCCGCACAGCTATATCGGCAGCAAGACGGCGCTGGGCATCTTCGACGGCAAACTGCTCGACGTGCTCAAGCGCAGCGATACCGGCCGGACGCTGGCCGACCACATGCACGAGGGCGGCTTCGATCCCGAGGCGGTGCGCCGCGGCGAATCGCTAATCGAGCGCAAGCGGGCCGTCGCTTACATCGAGCCGCACATCGAGCAGGCGCCGGTGCTGGAGATCGAGAAGCTGCCGGTCGGCATCGTCACCGGTATCCGCGGCAGCTTCCGCTATCGCACCGCCAAGTGCATCGGCGCCTATGCCCATTCCGGCGCCATGCCCCGCGAGTACCGCAAGGACGCGGCGGCGGCGACCGGCGAGCTGATCCTGCGCATGGACGAGTTGTGGGCCGATCTGCTGACGGCGGGTCGTGATCTCACGGTCACCTTCGGTGAGGTCATGACCAACCCGCTGCAGCATGGTTTTTCCAAGGTGGCCGGCGAGACCCACATCTGCCTCGACGTGCGCAGCCAGGACAAACAAACGCTCGAAACCGTGCGCGGAAGGCTGCACGCCATTGCCGACGATATCACAGCGCGCCGCCAAGTCCGCTTCGAGTGGGGCGAACTGACCGGCAGCACGCCGGCCGTGATGTCACGGCCGCTTCAGGACATGATGGCGGCGGCGGCCAACCAGGCCGGCGTTCCATTCAAGGTCATGGCGAGCGGCGCCGGCCACGACGCCGCCACCTTCGCGCTCGAAGGCATTCCCACGGCGATGATCTTCATCCGCAACCAGAACGGCAGCCACAATCCGGACGAGGCCATGGACATGGCCGACTTCGACCAGGCGCTCTCCGTGCTGGTGCACATGCTCTCGATGCCCGCCTCGACCTGGCGCGGCTGAGGCGCTCGCGCGAAAACCGGAGGACCCATGAAAGCCGTCGTCACCCTGTCGCCCGAGGAATCGAAGCGCCTGATCGCCAAGGCCATGGCCGCCATGCCGGAGGTTCGCCACGCGCTCGAGCATGGCATCATCGGCCTGGCCCGCTGCACCACCAACGCCTTCGTCGCCGAGGAGCTGATCGGCCGGCCGCTGGCCGATCGCGGCGCCTATTGCAGCGGTTTCTTCACGGCGCGCGGCGCCTGCGCGCTCCAGGGCCGCTTCCAGGAAAAGCTGCTGGTCCTCGATCACGGCGAGGAGCGTTGGCTTACCTACGAGCAGGGCAACGTCGCCCAGTTCATCGAGCGCATGGACAAGGACGACATCATCGTCAAGAGCGGCAACGTCATCGACCCCGAGGGCCGGGTCGGCTGCCTGGTCGCCAGCCCCACCGGCGGCGAGATCGGCGCCTATCTGCCGCCGATCCTGGTCAAGGGCATCCGCTTCCTGGTACCGATGACGCTGAACAAGACGGTGGCGGTGCCGCTGGAGCGCATGATCGACGCGCTCGGCATGTCGAAGATCGATCCCCAGCGCTGTCACGGCCTGCGCTGCGGCATGATGCCGATGCCGGGAACCGTGATCACCGAGGTCGAGGCCATCCGCCAGTTGACCGGCGCCGAGGCGACGCCGGTGGCGACGGGGGGCATCGGCTCGGGGGCAGGCGCCATCATGCTGGTGGTGGATGGCGCCGACGCGGCGGTCGACGCCGCCTGGCGGCTGGTCTCGGCCATCCGCGAAAAGGGCGAACCGCCGCTGGCCGACCCCAACATCGCCTGCGCCGACTGCTACATCGCCGCCCAGCCCGGCCTCGGCAACCGCTGCTCGCCGATCGCCCGCAGCGCCTGAGGGCGCCAGGGACGGCGGCGTTCAGTCGAGACGGGAATCGAGGGCTAGAACGGTTTCCAGCAGAACGGCGGCCCCGGCCGCCAGGTCCTTGGGTTCCACCCACTCCTCCGGGCAATGGCTGCGGCCGCCGCGGCAGGGGATGAAGATCATGCCCATCGGCCCGGCGTTGGCCACGTGCATGGCGTCGTGCCCGGCGCCGCTGGCCATGTCGATGCAGGCAACCCCGGTTGTCGCGCAGGCGTCGCGGATGGCGTCGCGCACGATATCCGAACAGACGGCCGGGGCGGCGTCGCTGAGGCGCTCGAAGGCGATCCGCACGCCGGTCTTGGCGGCCACCTCATCGGCAAAGCGTTTCAGGGAGGCGACGAAGGATTGGCGGGCGGCGTCGGAGCCGCTGCGGAATTCGACGGTCAGGCGCACCCGCCCCGGCACCACGTTGGCGGCGTTGGGTTCCACCGCCAGTTGGCCGACAGTGCCGACGAAGAAACCCGTCGAGTGGTTCAGGGCCCACGCCTCCTCCTCCGCCTTGAGAACCAGCCGGGCGGCGGCGGTGAGCGCGTCCTGACGCATGTCCATCGGCGTGTTGCCGGCGTGATCGGCGCGCCCCTCGACGGTGACGGCATAGCGGGTGATGCCGACGATGCCGGTGACGACACCGACGGCGATACCGCCGTTTTCCAGAACCGGTCCCTGCTCGATGTGCAGTTCCACGTAGGCGGCGACGCTGCCGGCCGCGCGCACCGCGTCCTCCAGCCGGTCGGGATCGCCACCCATCCGGCGAATGCCGTCGGCCAAGGTCTCGCCCTCGGAGTTGGTCAGGGTCAGTCCGTCACGGCCCAGGCGGCCGCCCAGGATGCGGCTGCCGACGCACGACATGCCGTATGTGCTGGGCTCCTCGGCAAGGAAGTCGACGACTTCCAGGGGGTGGCGCAGGGCGTGGCCGGCATCGGTCAGGCAGTGGGCGGCTTCCAGCGCCGTCAGAACGCCGGCGATGCCGTCGAAACGTCCGCCATTGGGCACGGTGTCGGAATGCGATCCCATCATCAGCGGGCGCAAGCCGGCCTCCCGTCCCGCCCGTCGGCCGATCAGGTTGGCCGCGGTATCGAGGCCGACCGCCAGACCGGCCTCCTCGAACCAGTTTCGCAACTGGGCCCGGCCGTCGGCATGCAGCGCCGAGAACGAGCGGCGGGTGAACGGAATGGCCGGATCGGTGATGCCGGCCAGCGCCTCCAGCCGTTGCCAGAGGCGCTCGGCGTTGATCCTAGGCGGCATCGGCTCCCCGTAGCGGCCGGAGGAACTTGCCGTAACCCGGCTCCGACAGCACGGCCTTGCCGTCCCACACCTTGCGGCCGCGCAGATAGGTGGCGGCGACGCGGCAGGTGAACTCCTTGCCGTCGAACGGGCTCCAGTCGACGATGGTCACCGTGTTCCTGGCGTCGAACTTGAAGCGTCCGGGCTCGACGATGGCGAAGTCGGCGTCCGATCCCTCGCGCAGCACACCCTTCTTCGGATAGAGCAGGAAGTACTTGGCTGGCCCCTCGGCGATCAACTTGGCCACCGTTGTGACCGGCAGGCCGTGCTGCTCGCAGCCGGTGAAGAGGGCCGGGATCAGGGTTTCCAGCCCGGGAGCGCCGGAGGCGTTCTTGAAGATGTTGGGGTTGCTCTTGACCTCGACCGGCCACGGCGAATGGTCGGTCGACACGAAGTCGATGTGACCGGCCGCGACGTGGCCCCACATAGCCTCGACCATCTCGCGCGAGCGGATCGGCGGATTGATCTTGCCGAAGGCCCCGACCCGCTTCACGTCATCCTCGTCCAGCATCAGGTAGTGGACGCAGACCTCGACGGTCGCTTTGACACCGCGCTTCTTGTAGGACTCTGTGATCTCGATGCCGCGCGGGATCGAGCAGTGCACCACATGGACGCGCGAGCCCGCCTCGGCGCCGAGTTCGTAGATCTCGGCCATGGCAAGCGCCTCGGCGATGGGCGGACGGCTCATGCCGTGCGCCTCGGGGCCGGTTTTGCCCTCGGCCTGCAACTTCTGGATCAGGAAATCGACCATTTCCTGGTTCTCGTTGTGCACGCCGCCGCCGATGCCGGTCGGCGCCAGCGCCTGGAAGGCGGCCAGCATGTCGATCGGCTTGATGCGTGGAAAGCGGTTCGGATCGGATTCGTAGGTCGAGAACTTGAAGGCGCAGGCCCCGGCCTCGATCATGCCCGGGATGTCCTTCACGCCGTTCTCCTTGCGGATGGTGCCGAACAGGCCGACGTCGACCATCGCCTCCTTTTCGACGACCGCGACCTTGGCGCGAAAACTCTCGGCATCGACCACCGGTCCGGCCCCGTCATAGGGCATGTCGATGATGGTGGTGACGCCGCCGGCGGCGGCGGCCCGGGTCGAGCGTAGGATGCCTTCCGGCGGCTTCTGGCTGCCGGCGTGGACCTGCCCGTCGATGGCGCCCGGCAGCACGAACTTGCCCGACGCGTCGACGGTTTCCTTCGCATTGGGCGGCGTGCCGGTCCCGATCTTGGCGATGCGCCCATTGCTGACGGCCAGATAGCCATCGTCGATCACGCGATCCGGAAGAACAAGCTTTCCCTTAACGACCAAATCGAAACCGGCCATCTTCCACCCCTCGCCTTTCCTTGCGATTGCCAACCGAGATGCGCCGCGATGCCGTTCCGGACCGTGTGATTCCGGGGGCGATAGCGGCATCGGACCTGCGGAATGTTAGCCGGTCGTTACCGCACATTCCTATATAAATTCGCCGGCTATAAATAATCTAAGGTTATTACCCCAGGACGATAGCCGCTTCCTTTGTCGGTCGGGGCTTGTCGGGAGCCAGGGTGGACAGGTCGAGAAAGGCGTTCTCGATTTCGTGGATCATCGCCTTGGCCAGGCTGGGCAGCGGCCGCAGGCGGGAAAACAGCACGTAGACGGTCAGCGGGATGGTGGGCACGAAAGGCCGGATGACGACGCGCTCGCTGGCGTGCGAACGCGCGTAGTATTCGTCGATCAGGGCGACGCCGAGCCCGGTTTCGACCAGCGAATAGGCCATGTTGCTGTAGCGGGTCTCGACCACCCAGGAGAAGTCCTCACCGGCCGAGGTGAAGGCATTGGCGATGATGTTGCCGAGCGGCGTGCCGCGTTCCATGGTGATGAAGGAATGCCGGCGGATGTCCGCGGCGCGCACGGTTTCGCAAGCGGTCAGCGGATGATCGGCCGGCATGATGCAGACCATGCATCCCAGATGCATCGGCTTGGCTTCGACCGACGGGTAACCGGAAAAGGCGAGCGTCATGCCGAAGTCGGCGAGGTTGTGATCGACCCGGTTGATCACCCCTTCCATCCGCTCCAGGTCCAGCGAAACGCTGACATTGGGGCGATCCGCCAGAAACGACCGCATGGCGCTGAGAAGGACCGATTGGGCGAGACTCGGCACCGACACGATCTTGATCGAACCGACCCGGGATTCGCGGAGATCCTGGACCTTCTGGGTGACGGAGCGGAACATGACGAAGATCGACTCGACGTCGTGGTTGAGGATGCCCGCCTCCTCCGTCGGCCACAAACGCCCCTTATAGCGGTTGAACAGCTTGATGCCCGACTGCGCCTCCATGTGCCGGATCATGTTGCTGACGGCGGGCTGGGAGATGCCGAGGATGTGGGCGGCACCGCTGGTCGTGCCGGTCTGCATGACGGCGCGGAAGATTTCGAGCTGACGTAGATTCATGCCCCGCACTCTATATGTTTTGATTATAGTCCTCCACCCCCCATTTTATAAGACATCGTTCGGCCGGACCTTTTATGATGGCTCCAGCAACGCCGCATGATGCGCACGCATCCCAAGCGATCCGGGGGGAGGACCGGATTTCGGGGGATCGGAGGGGTGTGCGTCACAAGAATCCGGAGCGTCCGCATGGAGGCGACAACACCCGCTGGCAGTCCAATCGCGACGATGGACCGGCTGGTTTCGTCGGGCGATCGCGCCAGCGATCCCGACCACCGTCGCCCCACCGTTCATGCCATCCATGCTTTGCGCGATCCCGCCCTTGCTGCGGCGGTCCTTGCCGTCCGGTGGCGACGGCACGCAGGCCTCTCATCCGCCGACCTGACCGGTTCGCCACGAGGCGACACTTTGGGCGGCGGTACGTCGATTTCGGGGAAGGAACAACCAAGCGGAGGTAAGACCCATGCCTAGCTTCAAGACCTGCATGAAACTTTCACGCCGGACCATGGTCCTGGCAACGGGCGCTGCGGCCCTGTTCGCCTGGAACGTGGGCGGCGCCAGTGCCGCGGACATCACGCTCAAGTATTCCGACCACGATCCGCTCGGCGGCATGCGGACCAATTTCGTCAAGAACGTGTGGCTGGCCGAAATCGAGAAACAGAGCGGCGGCAAGGTGAAGATCCAGGACTTCTGGGGCGGCGCCCTGATGAGTTCGAAGGAGGCCATGAAAGGCGTCGGTGGTGGCGTCTCCGACATGGGCTTCATTTTCCCCGGGCACTATCCGGGGGAACTGCCGGGGCATTCCATCTTCAACCTGTTCCCGCGCGGTCCGAACAAGTTCGCCGACATGATCTGGCTCTATCGCAAGGCCTACGAGGAAGTTCCGGAAATCAAGGCGGAACTGACCAAGGTCGGCGTCATGCCGATGATGATCACGGCCGGCCTGCCGGGCGCCTTCGTCGCCACCAAGCCGCTCAAGACCCTGGCCGACATCAAGGGCGACAAGTGGCGCGCCGGCGGCAAGTGGCAGTTGCGCTTCCTCGAGAACGCCGGGGCCGTCCCGGTCTCCGTGCCGTGGGACGACGTGTACATGGCGTTGCAGACCGGCACCATCGTCGGCTGCTTCACCAACTATGACGGCCTGAACCTCATGAAGTTCGACGAGGTGGGCAAAAACGTCATGATCTCCAAGCAACTGTGGTACGCCACGCCGTTCGTCCACCTGATGAACATCAAAAAGTTCGAAAGTCTTCCCAAGGATGTGCAGCAGACCATCCTGAAGGCCTCCGAGGTTGCCGAGCAGAAGTTCGCCGCCGTCTATGATGCCGCCTTCGACGCTATCAAGGCGAAGGAGTTGGCTGCCGGCTACAAGGTGACCGAAATGTCGACGGACGACGTCGTCCGTTGGGAGAACGCCGAAAAGCTGGCGAAGCTCCAGGCCGACTGGGTTGCCGAGTCGGAAAAGGCCGGCATGAAGAACGCTGCCCAGGCGATGGAGAAAGTCCGCGCCTTGCATCAGCAGGCGATGAACCGCTAGACGCAACCATGGAAACAGCCATCCCCTGCCGCGGGGCGGTTCATCCGCGGCAGGGGAATGGCATCGGATTGCAGGCATGACGAAATTTGTTCATTGGGCCAACCGCCACTTGGCCGGCTTCACCGGCTGGCTGATGGTGGTGATGATGCTGTTGCTGATCGCCGACGTCGTTTCGCGCGGCGTAGGCAAGCCTCTTCAGGGCATGGCGGAGATGTCGGTCTTCGTGATGATGATCGTCGTCTACCTCGGCTTCGCGCGCTGCGAAGAGAAAGGGGAGCATGTGTCCCTGGAATTTGCCCTCAACGCGATGCCGCTCCGGGCGCGACTCTTGATGATGGCGGCAAGCCAACTGATCGCGGTCATCACGATCGGTCTGTTGTTCTATGCCGTCGTCACCGATGCGTGGTCATCGTTCCTGACCGGGACCGCAATCGAAGGCACTTTCGAAATCCCGCTGTGGCCGACCAAGTTCATCATGGTCATCGGCATGGTTTTCTTCGTGCTCCAGGGAATCGTCAATATGGGCAATGCGATCCGTCGTTTCAGGCAAAACGATGCCTCGCCGCAGGCCCATGGCGCCGACTTCATGTAAGGGCATGCCCGCGATTTTCCTTAACGAGATTTCTTGCTGAGATACTAAAAGATGGATTTTTTGACGGGTGGCGTTCTGTGTATCGGCCTGCTGTTGATCCTGATGGCGATCGGGGTGCAGATCGGCCTGACCTTCCTTTTGGGCGGCATCATCGTCAGTGTCATTCTTCTGGGCTTTGACAGTTCGATCACGCTGTTGGGCCAAGCGTCCTATCACTCGATCGCCTCGCCGACCTGGGCTTCCATTCCGCTCTTCATCCTGATGGGCGCTTTCGCCTCCAACGGCGGCCTCGCCCGGTGCGCCTATGACGGGGTCTATGCGCTGAGCCGGCGCCTGCCCGGCTCGCTGCTGATTGCCACCAGCCTCAGTTGCGGCGTGTTCGGCGCCGTTTCCGGCTCGTCCATTGCCACCACCGCCATCTTCGGGAAGATGGCGCTGCCCGAAATGAACCGGCTCGGCTACGACAAGCGGCTCTCTGCGGGCTGCATCGCCTCGGCCGGCACCTTCGCCTCGATGATTCCGCCCAGCATGATGATGATCATCTATGCGCTGTTCACTCAGCAGTCGATCGGCAAGCTGTTCGCCGCCGGCGTCGTTCCCGGAATCTTGACCGCCGGCGCCTACGCCATCCTCATCATCGTCATGGTCAAGCGCAGGCCCCATTTGGCACCCAACCGCAAGGCCGAGGAAGAGGGGGCCATTGCGATCAGCCGCACGCGGGAAGCTCTGCGGCTGTGGCCGGTGGCCGTCATCGCCACCCTGGTGCTGGGGGGCATGTATTCCGGCTGGTTCACGCCGACCGAGGCGGCGGCCGTCGGCGCCGTCTGCACCCTGGGATACGGCTGGCTATCCCGGAACTTCACCAGCCTGGGCCAAGTCACCGGCTCCATGCGCGAATCGGCCAGCGTCACCGCCATGCTGTTCCTGATCAACATCGGCGCCCTCTTCTACAGCCGGGTTCTGGCGGTCACGCGGCTGCCCACGGAACTGACGATGATGCTGCAGACTCTGGATGTCCCGCCCATCGTCATTCTGCTGGGCGTGCTGGCCATCATGTTCTTCCTGGGCATGATCATGGTGCCGGTCGGCATCTATGCATTGACGCTGCCGATCGTCTTCCCGCTGCTGGTCAGCCTCGGCTATGACCCTGTCTGGTTCGGCGTCCTGGCGCTGAAGATGACCGAGATCGGTTCCATCACCCCGCCGGTGGGATTGAACGTGTTTGCCATGAAGGGGGTCATACCGCCGGAGATGAAGATCTCGGTGGAAGATATTTACCGGGGCTGTTTCCCGTTTATCCTGGTGGAAGTTTGCGTGTTGATCGTGCTGATCGCGTTCCCTCAGATTTCCCTCTGGCTGCCGAACCTTCTGCTCGGCTAGGCGGGCGTTTCCGCGAAGTTTTGCACTGACAATCCGGCGTACCCGAGGCGGCCGGGCCGAGAACCGACGAAAGAGATCGACGATGGATCTGGAACTGAGTGGTAAACGCGCGGTAGTGACGGCATCGAGCCGTGGGCTTGGCCTGGGCATCGCCGGGGCACTGGCCCGCGAGGGGGCGGACGTCCTCCTCACTGGACGGTCCGGAGATCGCCTGGCGAAGGCGGCGGCGGAAATTACCGCACGCGGAAACGGCCGGGCGCATTTTGTCGTCGCCGACCTTGCGCAAGCGGATGCGGCCCGGACGATCCATGCCGCCGCCACGACGGCCCTGGGTGGCATCGACATCGTGGTCAACAACACGGGCGGGCCGCCGCTGGCGGCCATGGCCGAGACACCCCTGACCGTTCTGCGCGACCAGTTCGATGCCATGGTCATGCGGGTCGTCGAGCTAAGTTGCCTCGCCCTGCCGGCCATGCGCCAGGCCGGATGGGGGCGGATTTTGACCGTCGCCTCCTCGGGCGTGGTGCAGCCGATTCCGAACCTCGGTCTATCCAACACACTGCGTTCCGCTCTCGTCGGCTGGAGCAAAACCCTTTCGAGCGAGGTCGGCCGCGACGGCGTGACCGTCAACGTCCTGTTGCCGGGCCGCATCCACACCGAACGGGTCGACGAGATCGACGCGGCGGCGTCCAAGCGCCAGGGCAAGCCGGTGGCCGAAATCGCCGCCGCCTCGCACGCGACGATCCCGCTCGGCCGATACGGAACGGTCGAGGAGTTCGCCGCCGTCGCCGCCTTCCTGGTCAGCGGACCGGCGAGCTATGTGACGGGCAGCCTGATCCGCTGCGACGGCGGCATGATCCGCTCGGTATGAGCGGCAGCGAACAAAGACCTGAGGAGGAACGATCATGAAGAGCGAACGGGGCCGGGTTGTCGTTATCAACCCCAATTCCAACAAGGCGGTGACCGAGCTGTTCTCGGCCGAGCTGGAGCCCCTGCGCTTTGCCGACGGTCCGGAAATCGTGTGCGAAACCCTTGCCGAGGGGCCGCTCGGGATCGAGTCGGAACTCCATGTCGCGATGGTCGCCCCGCCGTTGCGCAAGCTGATCCTCGAGCGAGACGACGCCGACGCCTTCGTCATCGCCTGCTATTCCGATCCCGGGCTTTACGTCTGCCGCGAGGCGACACCGAAACCCGTCTTCGGCATCCAGTCCTGCGGTATCTCGCTGGCCCTGAGCCTGGGGGAGCGCTACGGCGTTTTGGCGCTGAAGACGGCGTCCATCAAACGGCATCTCCGCTATTTGTGCCAGTTGGGTCTGGTTGAACGGTTGGCCGGCGAGCGGCCGCTCGACCTGTCGGTCGCCGAGAGCGCCGAGGGAGAACATACTTTCGGGCGTCTGGTCGAGGTGGGAACCGCTTTGCGTGACCGGGACGGTGCCGACGTTCTGCTTCTCGGCTGCGCGGGTCTGTCCCGTCACCGCCGGCCCCTGGAAGAGGCGCTGGGGATTCCAGTGGTCGATCCGGTGCAGGCGGCGGTGGCGATGGCGGTATCGACCGTCCGTTTCCGCCGCGCCGTGCGCTGACCGGCCGCGCCGTCGGTTCTCGGGCGGCGTTCAAAGGCAAACACCCGCGCGGGCGGCAGGTTGCCCCAGACGATCTCGTTGGCGCGCACCGCGAAGCCGTGGGTGGCCAGCCGGCCGCAGTCGCGCAGATCATAGGTGTATTGGACCGCCACGCCGTCCGTTGCCAGCAGGTGGCGCCACTGGCCGACGATGGCCGTCACGTCGTCGGCCGGCAGGCTGCGTAGCGGCAGGCTGGAAACGATGGCGTCGATCGGGCCGGCGTGCTCCAGCAGATCGGCCAGTTCGGTGGCGCTGCCGAGGATCACCGCAAGGTCGGGAAAGCGGGCCCGCAAATGGCGCACGAAGGCCGGCGAGCGTTCGATCACCGCCAGCCGTTCGGGGGCAATTCCCCGGTCGAGCAGGGCTTGCGTCACCACCCCGGTACCGGCTCCCAGTTCGACGACCAGCCCTTCTCCGTCTGGTGAAACGTGGGAAGCCATGCGTTGCGCCAGACGGGCGGAACTCGGGCAGACGGCTCCCACCGATGCCGGCCCGCGGAAAAGCTCGTGTGCGAACAACCAGGGTTTGACGCGCCGCCGGATGGCGATGCTGACACGGCGGGTCGATGTGCGGACGAGGGCTTCGATCACGGTGACGCTCCTGCAAAATGGGCTTGAAGGTCCGGCACCCGATCGGTTCGTCCACGGGTCCTGATGCGTGGTTGCAATGGTCGGGGAGTGTTCCCGCCATGTCAAGGTGAAGTCGCCGATGCGGTCGGCGGAGGGTTTCCATCTATAAGGCGATGATGGCTAAAATGTGATGGTCGCGGCTCTGCCCTGCGCGCGCAGCCGCACCCGGCGGATGGCGGTTCCCGGCAGTGCGGCGCGGATGCTGTCCAGCGGCATCAGCGAGAAGGCCGTCGACCAGGCGTCCGCCTCGGTCGCCGTCGGCGCCTCGACACCGATCCAGGCATAGGTGCCGGCGGGGTTGCCGCTGCGCGGGTCGAAAAGGTGGTTGGCGGCGGCGTCGGGCGCGAAGGGCGTGCCGTCGGCGGCGGAGACGGCGATTGCGCCTTCGACCAGCGGGATGGCCCCCTCCCCGTCGCCAGCCGCGACCTGCCACGGGCGGCCGTCGGGATGGGCGCCGAGGGCGCGGGTTTCGCCGAGGCCGAGCAGGATGTTGTCGAAGCCCTCCGCCCGGAAGCGCTCGGCCACCCGGTCGGTGATGTAGCCTTGGGCGATGCCGTTCAGCGTGACGGCCATGCCCGGCTTGGCGAAACGGATGCGCGCCGGATCGACCTCGACGGCCCGCCAGTTGACCCGGGCCAGCGCCGCCTCGATGACGGCGCGCGGCGGCCCCGCCGGATCGGCGGCCGCGCGCGAGAAGTGGGCGGCGTAGGCTTCCCACAGGGGCTGGACCGTCACATCGAAGGCGCCGCCGCTGGCCGCGGAAACGGCCTGCGCGCGGGCCAGCAGTTCGACCAGCTCGATGGGCGGCGATTCCAGGACCCCCTGGCGGTTCAGGCGGATCAGCGCCGAATCGCCGCGATAGAGGCTGAAGATCCTTTCCAGGCGGCCGACCTCGGCCAGGGTCAGGGCGATCAGGCGGCCGGCCTCGGCGGCCGGCAGCACCATCTCGGCTTCGGCACCCAGCACCACGCCCTTCCAGCGGCTTAAGGGGACGGAGGCCCGGGCCGCCGGCAGTCCCGCCAGGGCGGCGACGGCGGCGCCGCCGACGGCGATGCGGATGAAGCGACGGCGCGACAGGGTGGTCATTTCGCGGGGCTCCCTCCGGTGGTGCACAGGGCGCCGGGCTGGGTCAGATCCGAAAGATCGGCGTGGGCCGCGCCATGACCATGGGAAGGCATCCCCCCGCCCGCTCCCATCGTTTCGGCGGCGTCCGACAGCACGTAATCCTCGGGAATATCCTTCCAGCGGACGATATGTCCGCCCCGACGGCGGACGAAATCCTCGGCGGCGTCGCGGACCGAGAAGGGCACGGCCTCCGGCGCTCCCATGCCGCCGCGCACGTCGCTGCCGATGGCGAAGAAGGCCTCCGCCGGGTCCATCCACACCTTGGGATCGTCCCAGCTTTCGGCGCGCGCCATGTCGGTGACGTAGATGGCGACGATGTCCTTGGGCTCGTCGGGCAGCTTGGTGAAGGCCACGGCGTCGCGCACCGACGGGAACCATAGCGGCCCGCCGCCTTTTTCGGCGGCGCTTTTCAACAAGATCTGCACCTTCGGTCCCTGGTGGTCGAGGAGGATCATCTGGCCGAAGTGGGTGACCGCCTCGCGGTCGGGGACGACCGGCGGCGGCTTGGCCGCCGTTTGGTTGCCATCATCGCACCCGGCCAGCAACAGCAGGGCGGTCAGGGCGAAGGCGAGCCGCTTCATAGTTCCTTCCTCTTGAACAGGCCCCAGGCCGCCGCCAGGGGCGCCAGCGTCCAAACGACGAGCGCGGCCAACGGCGAGGCCGGGGACATTCCCTCGGTCGCCACCGCCAACCCGGTCAGGCTGCCGGCGGTGTCGAACCCGGCCAGCGTCAGCAGGCGGTAGGCGTCGCACGGGTTGGCCAGCAACAGGAAAGGCGTGATGTCGCCTACCACTCCCTGCCCGCCGGTCGCCACCAGAAGGCCCAGCAACCCCATGTCGTAGAGCAGCACCATGAACAGCCACACCACGATGGCGATGCCGGCCGCCGTCGAGCGCTCGCGGACCGCCGCACTGATGACATAGGCGATGGCCAGGAACACCCATCCCAGCAGCACCGAGGACCCGACGAGGCCCGCGAAGGCCCGCCATTCAGCGGCCGACGGCGCCGCCACTGCGGCAATCGCCACCGCTGCGGCGCCGAACCCGAAGACGGTGGCGAACGTCACGATGGCGGCATGGCCGAGGAACTTGCCGACAATGACCCGCCCGCGCGACACCGGATAGGCAAGCGTCAGCAGCAGGGTGCCCCGTTCGGCTTCGCCGACGATGGTGTCGAAGGCCAGCAGGAGCGCGATCAACGGCAGCAGATAGATGGAGAGCGAGGACAGCGACACCACCGTCACCGTCAGGCGCCCGGCCGCCACCTCGCCGGTGGGGGTACTGCCGACGAAGGCCAGCGCCAGGGCCAGGGCCGCCAGCAGCAGCGTGGCGGCGGCGACCCAGCGGTTGCGCAGCCCCTCGCGGATTTCCTTGTCGGCGATGATGAGCGCGATCCTCATGACTGGGCCTCCCGGCTGCCGAACACGGCGTAGATCTCCTCCAGGCTGGGCGGCAGGATATCGATATCCTCGACGCCATGGATGCCGTCCGCCAGGCTGCGCACCGCCGCCATCTTGTCCCCCGCCTCTACCGCCAGTTCGACGGTGCGGCCGTTGACGAAGGTGATCCGGCTGCCTGGCCCGGCGGCGCGGGCCAGGGAATCGGCGTACTCGGGTGGCGCCTTGACGCGGATGCGCACCGGCAGCCCGGCCTGCCGGCGCAGGCCGTCCAAGGTGTCGCAGGCGACGAGGCGCCCGTGTCTGAGGATGGCGATGCGGTCGGTACGCATCTCCAGTTCGGTCAGCACGTGCGAGGACAGGATGACGGTGGTGCCGGCCTTCTTCAGGTCCTCGATGAAGCCGAAGAAGGTGCGCCTGAGGACGGGGTCGAGCCCGGTCGTCGGCTCGTCGAGCAGCAGCAGGCGCGGCCGCCCGAGCAGGGCCTGGGCGAGGCCTAAGCGCTGGCGCATGCCCTTGGAATAGGTGCGGATGCGATTGCCGCCCGCCTCGGCCAGGCCGACCCGTTCGAGCAGGTCGAGGGCGGCGGTGCGGCTCTCGCCCTTCAGCCGGGCGTAGAAGGTGAGCGCCTCGATGCCGGTCATGGCGTCGCCGAAGGTGACGTTCTCGGGCAAAAAGCCGATGGCGCGGCGAAGCGCCACCGCCGCCGGCGTGCCTGCCCGGGCGCCCAGCACCCAGGCCTCGCCGGCGCTTGGCCGGGTCAGGCCGAGCAACAGCTTCATCGCCGTGGTCTTGCCGGCGCCGTTGTGGCCCAGCAACGCCAGCAGTTCCCCTTCCGGCACATCGAGGGTCAGGCCGTCCAATGCCGTCGCCGCGCCGTAGCGCTTGGCGAGGTCTAGGGTGCGGATGACGGAGGTCATGACGGGTCCCTCGGCTTGGATGGCACGGCGGCGACGGAAGGCGGTCGCATCAGCGGCGCGGTGTCGACGACGCCGCCGGGCAGGATGGCCGGAAAGGCCGCCTGCGCCTGTTTGAGGACCTGCAGCGCCGGGCTGGTCAGCAGCAGCTTGGCGCGCGGCACCCGCCACAGGATGTGGTCGATCAGGCCGTTGGGGCGGTAAGGCTGGTCGGCGATGCCGTCGCCGTTGAGATCGAAGGACGGCTGGTCGCTCCAATAATTGCCGGCACCGCCCTCCGTCCACACCAGGTCGCGGCTGCCGACGTATTTCACCTGGAAGCGGTTGCCGATGAAAGCGTTGCCGCTGACCGTGTTGCGCTCGGAGCCGGCGGTGAAGTGGATGCCGATGCCGCAGCCCTGGAAGTGGTTGCCACGGAAGACGTTTTTGTTGGCGTTGTAGATGAAGACGCACTTCTCGCCGCCGTCGATGACGGCATTGCCCGCCACGGTGCTGTCGTTGGCGTAATTGAACAGAAGCCCGTGGTCGCGGTCCCCCTGCGAGAGGTTGCGCAGGACCTCGATGTCCTTGGAGAACATCAGGGCGTAGCCGACGTGGTTGCCGATGGACACGTTGTCGCGCACGGTCGATCGGTTGGTGTACATGTAGTGGATGGCGAAACGCAGGTCGGAGAAGCGGTTTTCTGCGAACTCGTTGCGCTCCGACGTGGTGACGAAAATGCCGTCGCGGCCCCATTGGATGTCGTTGGCGATGACCTTGGCGCCCGGGGCGTTCCACAGGTGCACGCCGTTGCCCCGTTCGCTCATCCGCAGGTCCTGGCGGCCGGCGATGCGGTTGTTCCGCACGACGGTGGCCGCCGATCCCTTGAGGAAGACGCCGAACAGGTTGCCTTCGATGACATTGCCTTCGATCAGCGTCCCCGTCGCCGTCTTTTCTACGAAGATGCCGGCATCCTCGCCGGCCAGGCTGGTGCCGGACCCGCGGATGGTCAGGCCGCGGATGACGGTGCCGGGCGCCTTGACGACGATGACGCTGTCCCGTCCCACCCCCTCGACAATGGCCCCCGGTTCGCCTTCCAGCGTCAGGGGCCGATCGACCATTACCGGTCCCCGGTAGACGCCGGCGGCCAGACGCAGCGTCGAGCCGGCGGCCGCCGCCGCGACGGCGGCCGCCAAGTCCGCGCGGTCGGCTAGCGGCACCACCGTTTGCGCCCGGGCCGGAGCAAGGCCGATGCCGGCGGCCGCGAGGGCCACCAGCATCAGCGCGAGGGGAGGCTTACGGGTCATGCCCGCTTCTTCGGTTCCACCAGCATGCGACCGCGCATTTCCATGTGCAGCGCATGGCAGAACCACATGCAGTAGTACCAGTGCACTCCCGGCCGGTCGGCCTTGAAGGTGACCGATGCCGTCTGCATGGGGGCGATTTCGAAGGCGATGCCGTAGTTGGCGATGGTCAGCCCGTGGGTCAGGTCATCGACCTCGTCGATGTTGGTGACCACCAGCGTCACCTCGTCGCCTTCCTGCACCGTGAATTCGCTGAGGCTGAATTGCGGCGCGGTCGAGTGCATGTAGACCCTGACCTTGTTACCGTCGCGGAAGACGTGTTCGGCCGCCTCCGGATCGACGCCGTCGGCCTTCATCATCGCCACCGTATCGGCGAACATGGGGTCGTCGCGGTCCCACACCGACTTGGGGTTGAGGAGATCGGCCTTGACGATGATGCAGTCGTGCGGCTCGGCGAAGGTGGGGCCGTCGTGGACAAGGCGCATTTCCTTGTCGTCGCTGATGTCGATCAACTGGTCGTTCTCGGGCTTCAGGGGGCCGACGTTGAGGAAGCGATCCTTCGAGAACTTGTTGAGCGAAACCAGCCATTTGCCGTCGGTGTCCAGGGTCTCGCCCATCGAGGAGTGGTTGTGGCCCGGCTGGTAGTGGACGTCGAGCTTCTGCATGATCGGGTCGACTTTTTCACCGGCGAAGGCGCGCCTCGCCTTGTCGATGTTCCACCTCGCGATCTGGCTGTCGAGGAACAGCGTGGTGTATGCGTTGCCGCGGTTGTCGAAGGCGGTGTGAAGCGGGCCGAGGCCGAGTTCGGGTTCGGCGACGATGACGTCGCGTGGCTGGATCTTGCCGTCGAACAGGTCGTCCAGCTTGCGCACGTCCATCACCGAGACGGTGGGCGACAGCTTGCCGTTGATACAGACATGGATCTGGTCCGGCGCCGTATTGATACCGTGCGGGCTGGTCGAGATCGGGATGTAGGCGGTATAGGGCGATCCGTGGCGGCCGTCGAACACCGGCACCCCGCCCATCTCCTTGAAGTCGCCCTTCTTGAGGCCCTCTTCGATGCGCTTGATGTTGAAGACGACCACCCAGTCCTGCTCGTTGGCGGTCATGCCGGCGATATCGACCGCCTCTTCCGAGTTGTAGCAGGTCGAGAAGGCGTATTTGCCCTGGTAGTCGGCATCGACGTTATCGAGGTTGCCGTCGACCATGACCTGCCAGGCAACCTTCATGGCGTCGCCGTCCACCGCCGTGAAGATGGCGTGGTACTTGGTCGGATCGTTGAGGTCGCGGCCGTCGTTGGGGATCGGCACGCGGTGTTCGCCGTTGGCGAAGATATACCCGGTGCGTGGGAACTTTTGCGGCCGCAAGCCATGGATGTCCGAGGCGTTCGGGATCTCGATGATCTTGTCGGTCTTCATGACGTCGCAACGGATGCGGGCGACACGGGTGTTGGCCTTGTCGTTGATGAAGATGTAACGGCCGTCGTAGCGGCCCTCGGTGAACGACATATGCGGATGATGGGCGTCGCCGTTCTTCCAGATGCCGCCCTTGTCGGCCAGGAACTGGCGGGTTTCCGGCAGCAGCCCCTCGGTCAGGATCTTGCGGCTTTCGTTGGTGGTGCCCCAGCCGGTGGCGCTGTCGATGTTGAACACCGGGATGCGCATCAGTTCGCGCATCGAGGGGACGCCGAAAATCCGTACCTCTCCAGACTGGCCGCTCGACCAGAAGCCGTAATATTCGTCGAGCTGGCCGGGCTTGACCTCGATGGAAGGGCGTTCCTGCGCCAGGGCCGGACGGCTGCCTGCCGTCAGCGCGCCCAGTCCGCCGATGCCGGCGGCGCCCGCCAGCCCGGCCAGGGTTGCGGTCTTGGCGGTGGTGCCCAGCAAGGCCCGGCGCGAGACGCCGGAATTCTTATTGTTGGATATCGTCATTTCGTCCTCCGTTTCATGGCGGTAATCCCTAGTCTTGCCGGGCGGCGAGCGGTTTCGCCGCAAGACCGTCGGCAGGCGTTTCGCCGTCGCCGGGACGGCGCGAGAGGGCCGTGCGGCGCTCCCGCTTCAGACGCACCGTGATGTTGTGCGGACAACGGTGATCGTCGAAGTAGAGTTCCTGGCAATGCAGGCAGTAGATGCATTCGTTGGGGTTGATGTGCCCTTCGGGATGGATCGACTGGACCGGACATTCGTGCGCGCAGCGATGGCACTGGCTGCCGCATTCGGGCCAGCGCTTCAGCCATTCGAACATGCGCACGCGCCCGGGGATGGCCAGCGCGGCGCCGAGCGGGCACAGGTAGCGACAGAAGAAGCGCTCGACGAACAGCCCGATCGCCAGCAGCAACCCGGCGTAAATAACGTAAGGCCAGTCGCGCACGAACTTGAGCACGATCGCCGTCTTGAAGGGCTCGACCTCCGACAGCCGCTCGGCCAGCGCCAGGTCGTAGAGCGACAACCCGAACAGCCCCAGGAAGATCATGTACTTGATCGGCCACAGCCGCTCGTGAAGGCCCCACGGTACCCGCCACTGCTTGACGCCCAGCGTGCGGGCGATGCGGTTGGTTAGTTCCTGCAGGGCGCCGAACGGACACAGCCAGCCGCAGAACGGGCCGCGCCCCCAGAACAGCAGGGCGGCGGCCGTGGCGAACCACAGGATGAACACCAGCGGATCCATCAGGAAGTATTCCCAGCTGAAATCCGTGGCCAGCGCGTTGCTGAAGGCCAGCACGTTGACGACCGAAAGCTGGGCGTTCATCCACCAGCCGAGCCAGACGAGGGTGTAGGTGAGGAAGCTCAGGCGCACGATGTCGAGCAGCTTGGGCCGCTTCACCAACTGGGACTGGAAGAAGAAGATCGCCGTCAGCGTCAGAATGCCGAAAAGGCCGGCGGCGATGCTGGGCAGGTTGTTCTCCCAGATGCTTTTCCACAGCGCCGTGCGCCCGCCGTCCTGGGGCGCGGCTGCCGTCTTCGGGCTGCTGGGCGCCGGCTGCGGCGGGGGCAGCGGCGTCAGGTAGGGTTCCGGCACCGCATAGCTGACTTCGAAGGTGACGAAGACTTTCGACAGCGCCCCGGTCGCCCGCTGCACCAGAAGCCCCAGCCGCCACGGCAGCGCCGCCTGGAACCCGGCATCGGTCGGCACCGTGAAGACGCCGATCTCGGGAAATGCGGGCGCTCCGGCCGCGCCCAGCGCCCGCAGACGGTGATGGTCGCGGTCGCGGAAGCGGACGGTGATGGTGTCCTGGTTGATCTGGATGCGGTCGAAAATGCCGCCCCGCACATAGCCCGATCCCTTGAAGGAATAGGCCCCGACGCCAGCCACCAGAATCGCTTGCTGTCCTTCCTTAAGGCGTTGCTTCAGGTTGGCGTACTCGGCCTCGCCCAACAGCGAACGGCCGATGGTCGGCACGCTGACCTGGGCGACGTACAGATCGACGAAGGGGTCCTCGGCGGCGCCGGCGGCGGGACGGCGGGTCGCCTCGGCATCGCCGGATTTCTCGAACGCCGCGTTGACGTCGCCCACCGTCAGGTGCAGGCGCCTGACGCTGCCGTCGCCCAGCAGGGTCTGCCAGTCTTCGGTCCCGCTTTTGCCGGTATCGATGGACCGCTGCGGTCCCGCCTCTTTCTGCGCCATCGACTGGCCACCGAGGCCGAGCTTGCGCGCCACCTGCGCGGCGGCGCGGGTGACGCTGTCCTGGATGACCAGGACCGTCACGGTGGCGCCGCTGATGATGTCGGGTCCGCGGCTTCCGGCGGGCACCGTCATCGAAACGGCGTCATACCCGACCAGGCCGGCAAGAAAGGCGACGATCTTGGCTTCGGGGATGCCGACGAGGACGATGGGCTCGTGGTGGGCGACCAGCTTGGCGCCGGAAATTTTTCCCTCGACCGTCAATCCGACCAGGATCTGGATGGGCCGGCCGGAATAGCCGACCGAATTGGCGATGTCGGAATTGAGGAAGACGTAACCCACCAGCTCGTCGCCCCGATAGGCCGGGATGACCGGCGGATCGGCCTTGGCCGGCCCGAGCCGGTCGGCGCCGGGAACCAGTTCGGCCGGCGCGGCCTTTTCGAGGAAGCGCCCGATCTCGGCGGCGTCGGCGCTTCCCGCTGAAATACCGACTAAAATCGTCAACCATATGACGAACAGGGCTTTCGGTAGTTTTGGCCGGCCGCGCATTGCCCCGTCCCTATTGTAGAGCGAACAAGTAGGATAATATTTGCCATGGTACAAGGTTCACCGCCTTGATCAAGGTCAACGACACCGTCAACCGGGGGTAGCTATGGTCGGACGGGGTGAAGTCGATGGAGGACCGATGGCCGGCCAGCGGACGGTAACGTTTTCGACGGTTCCCGAGGTCAAGACGATCGAGGATCTCTTCGCCATCGCCACCGCGATGGAGCACGAGGCGGCCACCCGCTACGCCGACCTCGCCGGCCGCATGGAGCGCCAGGGCAACGGTTCCCTCGCCACCCTTTTCCGAAGGCTCGAAAAGGAGGAAAGCGGACACGAGGATGGCCTCGGCGCGTGGGCCGGCCGCCGTGGCATCGTGCCGTCGGCGCCTTTCCATTTCAGCTGGGACATGCCGGAAACCCTGACGGAACAGCAGTTCGCCGAAGCCGGCGGCGATTTTTTGGCGACGCCGTGGCGGATTCTGGTCGTGGCGGCCGGCAACGAGGAACGCGCGTTTGCCTTCTACGCCAACATCGCCGCCAAGACGTCGGATCCGGATGTACGAACCTATGCCGAGGCGATGGCCCGCGAGGAACTGGATCATGTCGCCCTGTTGCGCCTGGAACGCCGGCGGGCGTGGCGCCGGGAGCACCCCGAACCGGCGGCCGAAAGTCCGGTCGAGGAGATTCCGGCCAGCCTCGGCGCCTTCGAGCGCCGCTGCCGCGACGCGGCCTTGGACACCGTGGGCCGGTGGCGGAACGCGGCGCGGGCGGCGGAAGCGGCAGGCGACGCCGTTACGGCCGAACTGTTCCTCACGCTGATCGGTGAAGAGGCGGCGCGCCTGCCAGGGGGCGCGCCGGCGGAGGAAGCCGCCGTCGCCACGCCGCATGGGGATCTGCGCGGCCTGGTGCAAGACGAGGCCCGCCGGGTCGAGGCATCCTACGATTTCATGATGGCTGTGGCGGAAAAGGCCGGCGACGAAACCCTGGTCGCCAGGGCGCAGGCGGAAGCGCGCGAGAAGCTGTCCCAGTTGGCCCGTCTCGGCGATCGTCTGGCCGCCCTCGGTGTGCGCCCTTCACACCCTCGGCTGTAACGGCCGCCGGTCAGGTGGGTATCGAAGGGCCGGCGGGGCCCTCTGGCGCGGCGCTGTGGCTTTCGCGATAGGCGATGTAGACGGTGCTGGCAAAGATGACCGCGCCGCCGATCCAGACCCAAAGTTCCGGCACCTCGCCGAAGAAGACGTAGCCGATGATGGCTGCCCACCCCAACTTGGTGAAATCGACCGGCAGGACGGCAGTGGCGTCGGCCAGCCGAAAGGCCTGGGCACCCGCCATGTGCATCGCAGCGCCGATGGCGCCGACGCCGATCAGCCATCCCCAGGTGGCCGGCTCCGGCCATTGCCAGACGAACAGCGCCGGAATGAGCGAGAACGGCGTGATCAGCAGCCCGGCATAGGCGGCGATGGTGAAGGACGAATCGGTGCGCGACAGCCGCTTGATGACGATCAGAGCCAGGCCCCAGACGGCAGCAGAGACGAGCACCAACAGGGCGCCAAGGCTCATCGCCTCGGTGCCCGGCCGGATGATGATCAGCGCCCCGAAGAGGCCGGCGAGCAGGGCGGCCAGCCGCCGTGTCCGTAGTCTCTCGTGCAGGAACAGCACGGCGAAAAGCGTGGCGAACAGCGGCGATACGAAGCCGAGCGAGGCCACCTTGGCGAGCGGCGTGATTGCCAGCGCGTAGAAATGGGTGAGCATGGCGACGAGGTTGAGGAAGGCGCGCAGCGCGTGTCCGCCGATCTGGTGGGTCCTCAAGGGCTCCCAGCCGACGCGCAGCAGCCAGGGGGCCAGCACGACGAAGGCGAACAGGTTGCGGAAAAAGACAATCTCGAAGGGATGGAGGTCGGCCGAAAGATGGCGCACGACACCGGCCAGGCATCCCGATCCCAGTGCCGCCGCCAGCATGAACAGGGGACCGGCTGCCATCCTGGGGAAGCGCTCGAAGAGGGCCCTCGGGGAAGGCTGATCGTGGACAGCCGACGAGGGCTCGGGATCGGCCATGGAGCCTCGCATCGGTGGGAGCGGAAGGTCGGGCCAACCTAGCACCCCGACGCCTCGCGGAAAAGCTTCGCCCGCCCCGTCGACGAACGTCCGGCTTCACGGAAGGTCGATGGTCAGCGTTTTGCCGCCGTTGCCGTGCACCTTGTCGTGGGCGCGGATCTGCACCTGGCGAACGGCGGCGGGGACCCGCACGCCGCCGAGGGATCGGGTGAAAGGCTGCTCGTCCTCGTGGGGATGCAGCAGTTCCCGGCTGGCCAGGATGGTGCCATCGGCGGTCAGGATGTCCCAGCGATCGGCATAATGCTGCCAGCCCGTGTCGTCATGGCGGACGGCGACCTCGAACCGATAGGTTCCACCCCCTTCCCGATACGCCATGGCTTCCACCACGTCGGCCTGTCCGGCCCAGGTCGCGGTGGCTAACAGGGTTCCGCCAAGGGTGGCGGTCGGCAGGATTTTCATCTGGCACGTCCTCCCGGTTTATCCCTTTCCGGTATGGGAACCTTTCGCATGTCCGGCCACACACGTTGGCGTGAGAGCCGGCGGTTTTCGGCCATGCAAGAAATATGTTGCTATTTTGTTCTTGTTTATTATATGCTTTGTTCTCTTTCCAGCCACCCAGGAGGACGGTGCGATGGCCTTGCGGCTTAGGGTTTCGGAATTCTCGTCGCTGACGCTCTGCTTTGCGGCCGCCTACGTATGGCTGCTGGTGGGCTGAGCCATTCCCCTGCCCGCCCCGGCCTCACGCTTCCGGCGGGACCGGGCGCTTTTTGCCGGCGGCGTCCAGCGCCACGTAGGTGAAGATCCCCTCGGTGACCTTGACGCGCTTGCCGGTATCCTGGCGCAGGGCCCAGGCTTCGAGGCGGATGGTGATCGAGGTGGTGCCCACCTTCTTGATTTCGGCATAGCAGCACAGCACGTTTCCGACATGGACCGGCGCGTGAAAAACCATGCCCTCCACCGCGACGGTGGCGACCCGGCCGCGGGCCCGGCTGGTCGCGCAGGCGCCGCCGGCGATGTCCATCTGCGACATCAGCCAGCCGCCGAAAATGTCGCCGCTGGGATTGGTGTCGCGCGGCATCGCCACCGTGCGGGTGGTCAGTTCGCCGTGGGGGGTCGAGGGGTCGTCGCGCATGGCGGAAACGGGCTCCTTCGCCACAATATCTTGTGAGTTTGCCGTCAAGCCGGTACTGTATCACGCTTGCGAAAGCCGCCAAGCCCCAATCTGGCGAGGCGACTGCCATGGACTTTCCGGGAAACGGTGAATGAACGATCTTTTTCAATTCGCGACGCCGCAGGACGCCAACTATTCGGCCAAGGACATCGAGGTCCTGGAGGGGCTGGAGCCGGTCCGCCGGCGCCCCGGCATGTACATCGGCGGTACCGACGAGACGGCGCTGCACCACTTGGTGGCGGAGATCCTGGATAATTCCATGGACGAGGCGGTGGCCGGGTTCGCCAACCGCATCGACATTGAAATGCAGGCCGGCGACGTGGTGACGGTGCGCGACAACGGCCGCGGCATCCCGGTCGATCCCCATCCCAAGTACAAGAACAAGTCGGCGCTCGAGGTCATCCTCACCACGCTCCATTCGGGCGGCAAGTTCGGCGGCAAGGCCTACGAGACGTCGGGCGGATTGCATGGCGTCGGCCTGTCGGTGGTCAACGCGCTGTCCGACGAGCTTACCGTCGAGGTCGCCCGCGACCGTCGGCTGTGGCAGCAGCTCTACCAGCGCGGCCAGCCGAAGACGCAGCTCAAGGACCTGGGCGCGGTCCAGAACCGGCGCGGCACCACCATCACCTTCCATCCCGATCCCCAGATCTTCGGGGATGCCGTGCATTTCCGGCCGGCCCAGCTCTACCGCCTGGCCCGCTCCAAGGCCTTTCTCTTCCGTGGCGTCGAAATCCGCTGGTCCTGCGATCCCGCCCTGCTCAAGGCCAACGATCCGATTCCGGCGCAGGAAACCTTCCATTTCCCCGGCGGGCTGGGCGACTACTTGGCCGGCGCCCTGGAAGGCCGCCGCACGGTGACGGAAACTCCCTTCGCCGGGCAGGCCAAGCTCAACGGCGAATCCGGGCGCGTCGAATGGGCCATCGCCTGGCCGGCCGACGACGAGGACGGCTTCGCCAATTCCTACTGCAACACGGTGCCGACGCCGCAGGGCGGTACCCACGAGCAGGGGCTGCGCTCGGCCCTGATCAAGGGCCTCAAGGCCTATGCCGATCTGGTCAACAACAAGCAGGCGGCCAAGGTGACGCCCGAGGACGTTATGGGCACCGCCTGCGTCATGCTGTCGGTGTTCATCCGCGATCCCCAGTTCCAGGGCCAGACCAAGGAGCGGCTGTCCTCGCCCGAGGCTTCGCGTCTGGTCGAGGCGTCGGTGCGCGACCACTTCGACCATTGGCTGTCGGCTGCCCCGGCGATGGCGGAGGCGCTGCTGGCCAGCATCATCGAGCGGGCCGACGTCCGCCTGAAAAAGCGCCAGGACAAGCAGCTCAAGCGCCAGTCGGCGACCCGGCGGCTGCGTCTTCCCGGCAAGCTGGCCGACTGCACCCACAATTCGGCGGCCGGCACCGAGATCTTCCTGGTGGAGGGCGATTCGGCCGGCGGCTCGGCCAAGCAGGGCCGCAACCGCCAAACCCAGGCCGTGCTGCCGTTGCGCGGCAAGATCCTTAACGTGGCTTCCGCCTCGGTCGACAAGATCCGCGAGAACCAGGAACTGAGCGACCTTGTCGAGGCCCTGGGCTGCGGCGTCGGCGATGCCTACCGCGAGGAGGCGTTGCGCTACGAGCGCGTCATCATCATGACCGATGCTGACGTGGACGGCGCCCACATCGCCACTCTTTTAATGACGTTTTTCTTTAGGAAACTTCCAAAACTTATTGAAAACGGTCATCTTTTCGTGGCGATGCCTCCCCTGTACCGGATTACCCAAGGCGGCAAGACCGTGTATGCGCGCGACGACGCGCACAAGGACGAGATCATGCGGACGTTCCGCGACAACGCCAAGGTCGAGATCAGCCGCTTCAAGGGCTTGGGCGAGATGCCGGCGGCGCAGTTGCGTGAGACCACCATGAACCCCGACAGGCGCATTCTTCTCAGGGTCACGGTGCCCGACCTCAAGGCCGGCGATGACGCCGCCGCCGTCGAGGCGACGGCGGAGTTGGTGGAGTGCCTGATGGGCCGCAAGCCGGAATTGCGCTTCGCCTACATCCAGGAGCACGCCCAGTTCGTCGACAACCTCGATGTGTGAGCATTAAATTTGCGTCATGATCGTCGGCCGCACTTCCGTTTCGGGGCGCCGCCGCCTATCTGAGCGTGGATCGGACCGAGCTGAGTTCGGGCATTCAGGAGACGTGAGATGATGGCGCTTCGTCCCATGGCGGCCCTTGCCGCGGTGGCGGTCGTTGCTACCGCCTGTACCGGCGAGATCATGACGAGCGAGCTGCATCGCCCCAATTCCGACAGCTTTTTTCGCTATAGCGCCGGTCGCGGCGAGATGCTGGCCGTCGTCGTCGGCAACCCCTTCCCCGTTTCCAAGGACGTGTTGGATCGCGTGGTGACGGACGCCATGCTGGGCAATCACAATGGGCCGATGACGCAATTCTCGACCAATCCGGGGCCGAAAGCCGACCACAACCAGCGCGTCGTCGTCGCCTTCAATACGCCGACGGCCATGCACCCAAGGTCTCTGTGCGGAAATCCCACCGCCATCCCGACCGCCGCCGCGGAGGCCGGCAAGCTGCGCGCCGAGGTCGCCTTCTGCGTGGAGTCGGACCTTTATTCCGACGTCGACATCAGCATCCCGGCGGTGTCCTCGCCCAACGATCCCCGCTTCCGCCACATGATCGCCAGCGCCATGTGGGAACTGATCCCGACGCGCGATCCACTGAGCAGCAGCAACGACGACTGCTTCGGGCCCGGCTGCTGAGGCTCAATAGGCCGGGTTGACGACGCCGTCCAAGCCCGCCTCTTCCGTGAGGCCGAGCATCAGGTTGACGTTCTGCACCGCCTGACCCGAGGCGCCCTTGCCCAGGTTGTCGATCAGTCCCACGACCACGGCCTGTTCGCGCCTGGCGTTGCCGAAGACGTGAAGACGAAGCTCGTTGGTGCCGTTCACGGCTTCCGGCTCCAGTCCGCTCATCGCCGCCGTCTCTTCGAGCGCCGCCACCCTGACGAAGCGCTGCCCGGCGTAATGGGCGGCCAGCGCCGCGTGCACCGCCTCGGAGGTGACCGCGCCCGGCAGCGCCCACAGCTGCAACGGAACCTGCACAATCATGCCCTGGCGGAAGCGCCCGACGCTGGGCACGAACAGCGGCCGGTGATCGAGGCCGCCCCACTTGCGGATCTCCTCGGTGTGCTTGTGCTCAAGCCCCAGCGCGTAGACGCGGAATGGCACCTCGGTGTAATCCGGCGCCGCCTTGTTCTCGAAGCTGGCGATCATCTTCTTGCCGCCTCCCGAATAACCCGAGATGGCGTTGATGGTGACCGGGAAGTCGGCGGGCACAAGACCGGCCGCCACCAGGGGATGCAGCATCGAGACGGCAGTGATGGCGTAGCACCCCGGATTGGTCACCCGCTTGGCTTGCGCGATGGCGGCGCGTTGGCCCGCGTCGTATTCGGGCATGCCATAGACCCAGCCGTCGGCGACCCGATGGGCGCTGCTGGCGTCGACCACCCGGGTGGCCGGATTATCGATCAGGGTCACCGCCTCGCGCGAGGCGTCATCGGGCAGGCAGAGGATGACGAGATCGGCGGCGTTCATGGCGTCGCGGCGCCGGGCCGTGTCCTTGCGCTCGGCCTCGGGCAGGCTGACAAGGGCGACGTCTTTCCGCCCCGCCAGCCGGGCACGGATCTGCAGGCCGGTGGTGCCGACCTCTCCGTCGATGAACACCTTGGGCGTCATGGTTCGTCGCCTCCGTTCCGTCACTGCCCCTTTCGGGGACCAAAGAGATGCGCAAGGACATCCACGAAAACCAGCCAAAAATCAACCGTTCAATTGCCGCCCCCCGTCAGACGGCGGTGCAACAAGGCCGGCAGGCGGCCGTCGACCACCAGCAGCCCGAGGCCGATGACGGCCATGCCGGCGATCTCCACTGCGGTGATGGCCTCTCCCAGGAACAGGGCGCCGAGGAGCGAGGCGCTGACCGGGATGAGCAGGGTGACGAGCAGCACGTTCACCGCGCCGGCCGTCCGCAGGACCTGGAAATAGAGGATGAAACCGAAAGCGCTGCAAAGCACGCCGATGCCGAGCAGGCTCGCCACTCCGCCGGCCGACAGATGAAGAAACCGCGCTCCGTCGTGATAGGCGGCGAGCGGCAGGCACATCAGCGAAGACGCCAGTTGCATGCCGCAGGCGGCCACCGGCGGCGGGATGGTCGGGAAGCGCCGCCAGAAAAGGCCGGCGATGGCGTAGGACAGCGAGGCCAGCATCACCATCGCGCCGCCGGTCAGCGTGTCCGGACCGGCCGGATTGGCGGAGCCGATGCCGAACAGGACGGCGACTCCGGCGACGCCCAGGACCACACCGACCAGCTTTTTGCCCGTCACGTTCTCGTCGCGGACCAGGAAGAAGGCCAGGATGGCGCCGAACAGCGGCGTCGTCGCGTTGAAGATCGAGGCCAGCCCGCTGTCGATGAAGGTCTGGCCGGAAGCGATCAGCGTGAAGGGAATGAAGTTGTTGAGGAAGCCCATCGCCAGGAAGGCCCGCCAGTGGCGCGCCAGGGCCAGCGTAAGCCCCTGCATCCTGAGGACCGCGTAGAGGACCAGGCAGCCGATCAGCACCCGCCCGAAGACGACGCCGAAGGGGCTGAGCTCGGCCAGCAGGACGGCGTTGAAGAAAAACGAACCGCCCCAGACGATCGAGAGCGTCACCAGCATGATCCAGGCGTTCAACGGCATCGGGCGGCTTCTCCAGTCGGTCGGTCGGGCAGTCTGCCTTCCGGCGGTGGGCCGGTCCATCCGCTTCTTGCACGTGAACCTTGAGTTTCAGGGGGTAGGAAGACGCTCGATTCGCTTTCCGTCCACGACGAGCGCCGCATCGGGGTCGACGGCGGGCATCCCCTGGCGGACGAGCCGGCGCTCGCCGGCGATGTCGGCGACGACCCTTAAGGGGCCGGAAACGCCGTCCACGCTGACGTCGATCTTATCGCCGTCGCGCGCCACCCGGCTGCGGATGGCCTGGACCGTGCCCATGAACGCGGTGAAGGCGGCCTCGTCGGCCAACCCCTCGGCGGCGTGGGCCCACAGCGTCGCGACGCCTCTTCCCTCGGTGCGCACAGGGGAATGGGTGGCGGTGAGCCGGAGCGCGCGATGCGCCAGCCCGTCGTTGACGAGGACGAAGGGCACCAGCCGGCGCTCAATGTCCCAGGCCCCCAGTGGCCGCAACGCCGCCGCCGCGTCCTGGCGGCGAATCACCAGCGTCGAGCCCCCGGGAATCGGGATCTCCTGGGCGACGTAGGGCTGGAAATCGAAGCGGGCAAGGGTCTCGGGCGTCTTGCCGGCATCCTTTGCCAACCGCTCGAACTGGAGGTCGCTCACCCTCGCCTCCGTCCGTGCGGTGATGGGCGAATAGAGCCACGCCTTGCACCAGGCGGTTCCGACCGGCGCTACGGCGCTATGGTCATAAACCGAGAATCCCGGCCCGCCCGGCACCGCCTTGATGGTCTCGCGGCCGATCAGGCGGCGGTCGGCGTCGAGGAAGTTGAGGTAAAGCGAAAAGGGGCCCCCTTGCAGCGTGGCGCGCAGGCGGTAGGTGGCCCCCGGTTCGGCGGCGGCGTAGTGGGCCAGGCCGACGCCCGCGGTCTCGTCGCCGTCGCCGACGGCCACTTCGATCCGCCCGTCGCGCCGCCCGATGGCGATGGTGGTGCGGCCGCCGTCCGGAGCGGGCTCGGGGCGCCAGGCACTCATCTTCCGGAACACGTCGAGCGGACGGCCGTCGAGCCAGTAGTCGGCGTCGGCCGGCAGGGTGATGACCGTTTCCTGGGCGGTCAGCTCGCCGCGGCCATCCTGGACGGCGGCGACGAACAGCACCTCCGGTCCGTTCTGGACGCTGGCGATGAAAGGTGCCAGGTGCATTGCCTTCATATGGCCCGAGCCCGCCTCGAGCGTGCGGTTGAGACCGTAGTGGTCGCGGCGGCCGTCCATGAAGGCGTTGATGACCGGCACGTCGCGTCCGCCGCCGAGATTGATCATCAGGAGCGCGTTGTCGTGATGCGTGGAATGCGATTCCGCCGAGGCGATGGAAAAGCCGTTGCCGAGATAATGCGAATAGCGCCGGTGAGGCGCCTCGCCGAAGCGGGCGGTGACGAAGCGCGGGCGCGGCGCGTCCCACCAATGCCGCGCCATGGCCGAGGGCGGAACCCAGGCGGCGTCGGCGAACGGCCCGAAACGGCGTCTCTGGCCGCCGGCGGTCCAGCCGGCGCGCGCGGCGAAATCATCGAGACGGCCGCTGTTGAATAGCCGGTTGTAGCTGCGGCTGTGCGGGCCGCCCAGGCGCTCCGCCGGCCGGTACCAGTTGAGGGCGACGTCCGTCCACACGATGTCGAGGCCGCGGCGGGCCAGCGCTCGCGCCTCCTCGCTCCGGGCCAGGTTGGCGATGAGGGCCAGGTTTTCGAGATCGACGTAGTAGTAGTCGGGGCTCAGGTACTCGGTAATGCCGACGCGGGCGGTGAAGGCCAGCCACTGGCGCAGGTGCGAACGGCCTTCCTCGGCCAGCTTGGGATCGTCGAACTGTTCGCCCAGCGCAATCAGGTTCCAGGCCTTCATCAGGTAGATGTTGGTGTAGGCGACCGAGACCTTGTGGTTGACGATCCCCGTGCGGGCCAAGCGGAGCAGGCTTTCGAGACGTTGGCGCGGCTGCTCGGCCATGCGCTCGCGGAAAAGAATCCAGGCGACCATGGCCATACGGGTGGTGAACTCCACGCCGTTGTAGTCGACCACCGTCGCATCGCCATGATACCAGCGGACGTTGCCATAGGACTTGCTGGCGGAATCGGTATCCTGAAGGTCGGCCAGCGCCGCCACGGCCCGTTCGATGCGCTCGGGCGCGGTGCCGACGGCGAGGCCGTCGAGGATGACATTGAGCAGATCCCAGCCAAATGGCCCGCGGCCGCAGGTTGCCGTCGGGAAACAGCCGCGCCCAGTTGGCGTCGAGGCGTTGGGCCACGCGCGCCGTTTCCCCGGGGGTCGGTTGCCAGATGGCGGGCTCGGCGGCCGCGGCCATCGAGGCCGTGGCCAGGGAGAGGACGAAACCCCGCAGGGCCATGACGGGAACGAGGGAAATCTTTGCCATAGGCCTCTCGCACATCCTGTTCGGGAAGACGCCGCACCGGTCATAGTAACCCGGCAGGACGCCCGCCGAAAAGCAAAGGGCCCGCCGATCGGCGGGCCCCTTTTTCGTGCGATGACCGCTGGCGGTCTAGCGCTTCGAGAACTGGAAGCTGCGGCGGGCCTTGGCGCGGCCGTACTTCTTGCGCTCGACGGCGCGCGAATCGCGGGTCAGGAAACCGCCCTTCTTCAGCACGCCGCGCAGGTTGGGCTCGAAATAGGTGAGCGCCCGGCTGATGCCGAGGCGGACGGCGCCGGCCTGTCCGGACAGCCCGCCTCCCGTCACCGTGCAGAACACGTCGTACTGGCTGCTCCGCTGGGCGGTGTCGAACGGCTGGTTGATGATCATGCGCAGTACCGGCCGGGCGAAGTACACCTGGACGTCGCGCCCGTTGACCGTGATGCGGCCCGCACCCGGCTTGATCCACACGCGGGCGATGGCGTTCTTGCGCCGGCCCGTGGCATAGGCGCGCCCCTGGGCGTCGATCTTGGGTTCGGGCAGTGCGGCTTGCGGCTGCGGCTCGGCCTTCCTCGGCGCAACGGCGGCCGTCCGGCCTTCGATGGCCTCTTTCAGGTCCTCGAGGGTCTTCACATCCTCGGCCATGCCTTACGCACTCCTCTTGTTCTTCGGATTCATCGCCGCGATGTCCAGGGCTTCCGGCTGCTGGGCGGCATGGGGATGCTCGGGACCCCCGTAAACGAACAGCTTCTTCATCTGCTGGCGGCCCATCGGGTTGCGCGAAAGCATGCGCTCGACCGCCTTCTTGATGACGAACTCGGGCCGCTTGCCGGCCAGCGCCTCGTCGGCGGTGCGCGACTTGATGCCGCCCGGGTGCCCGGTATGCCAGAAGTATTCCTTCTTGAACATCTTCCGGCCGGTCAGGTGCACCTTCTCGGCGTTGATGACGATGATGTTGTCGCCGCAATCGATGTGCGGCGTGAACATGGTTTTATGCTTGCCGCGCAGGCGCATGGCGATGATGCTGGCCAGCCGTCCGAGGACGAGGCCTTCCGCATCGATCACGAACCATTTGCGCTCTACGTCCGACGGTTTCGCCGAATAGGTTTTCATCGTTCCCTTGCAGAGCTGGAAAACACAAAGTCCGAGCCGGTCTCGCCGGCTCGTGGGGCGCGGAGTATGCCATAGGAAAACCGGAAGTCAACGGAAAAAGCGTTGAAAATTCGGGGGTTACGAGAACGGTATTATAATACCGCGCCTCAGTCGCCCGCCCCGCCTACTCCGCCGCGCCCACCTGCAGCGGCCGCGCCGGCTGCCGGGAGGGTTCGCCGGGCAGCAGGAAGCCGATGGCCGAGGCGGCGGCGGCCAAACTGGCCAGGATGACGAACAGCCAGAAGAAGTCGCCGCTGGCGTCGAACAGCGCCCCCTCCAGCTTGACGCCCAGGCCGCTGGCGACGCCGATGGCGAATACGAACTTGAGGCCGTAGAACAGGCCCCTCCGGTGGCTGGGTGCGTAGCGGGCCACCAGGCAGTTCTCGGCCGGCAGCGAGCCGACATTGGCCGTCACCATGAGGACGGCGATCACCACCAGCAGCGGGCCGCCGATCTGGGAGGCCAGCACGAGAAGCGGCACCTGGCAGAGGAAGGCCAACTGGTAGACGGTCTTCAGCGAATAGCGGTCGGCCAGCCGCCCCGAAATGATCTGCAGCACGCCGGCGGTGCCATAGACGATGGCCACCATGACCGAGATGCCGAAGGCGCCGCCCGCCGCGAAGTCGGCGACGCGCAGCGAGAACACCTTGGGCAGCCCCGCCTGCGTCGCCTGATAGATCATGCCGTTGCAGATCATGGTGACGAGAAGCACCAGGATGACGCGGATGGTGTCCTGGCGCGAGACCGGCGGCTCGACGCGGCGGTCCGTCTTGCTTTCCACGATGTCGCCCCTAAGCACCAGGGCGCAAAAGACGACGCCCGTGACGATGATCAGGGCACCCGGCAGGATGAAGGCGGCCCGCCAGCCGAAGAGGTCGATCAGGGCGCCAGACATCAGGGCGGCGGCGGCCGGGCCGAAGCCGCCGAACATCCCGTTGACGCCCAGCGCCATGCCGCGGTTGAACGCGTTGCGCACCAGCCAGGCCATGCCGACCGGATGATAGATGGAGCCGAACAGCCCCGTCGTCGCCAGCCAGAAGGCGATGGCGAACGGCGTGTCGGCCAGTCCCGTCAGCACCATCCCGCCCCCGGTGCCGAGGAAGAACAACGTCATCATGCCGACCGCGCTCCAGCGGTCGCCCAGCCAGCCGGCGAGCGGCGCCATCACGCCGAACAAGATGTTGCTGACCAGGATGAGGGACACGGCCTCGCCGTGGCTGAGGCCCAGTTCCGGCTCCAGCGCCAGCACCGCGATATAGAAGATCGGCGCGAACAGGTGCGAATAGCTGTGGGCGACGCAGGAAAAGCCCATCGACAGTGGGGCCGAATAGCGGGACATGGTTTCTGTTTTCCTTCGGGTAGCCGGCTCCGGGCGCCGACACATGTTTCTTCATATAGAGCGCCTTGGGCCGGCTGTCACCGGGCGTACTTGCGCAAAACGCAAGGTCGTTGCGGGAATCTCCTCTCCGCAACGCGGTTGATAAACAGACAGGGTTTATCTATTATTGGTCGATCCTGATCGGCCGAGGATTGCCCGGAATGGCTGACTACCGGGTTTTGGGAGGTTCAAAGAGGCTTCCAGGCCTCGCCGTCGGTGGCCGGAGACGACATTGGATCGGCAAGACCCTTCTTGGTCTTGCCGATTTCCTTTTTCCGGGGCGGCTTCTATCGGCCTCTCCGCCACGGCGGATCGAGCGCGGCGATGCGCGTGAAGGCCGGGCAGTCCTCGCGATGGGCCCCCGGCAGATAACCGATGCTCATCAGGAACTCATTCACCACCTCGCCGCCCGTGAACTTGAAGGTCTTGCGGAAGACCTTGACCCATTCTTCCAGGGTCAGCGGATGGCGCTCCGCGATCCAGGCGGCGAACCCGCCGTCGGTATCGCGGAGCGCGCGGATGCGGCGGGCGTTTTCGATGATGGCGGCGACCTTCAGGCGGTTGCGCACGATCCCCGGATCGGCCAGCAGGCGGGCGACATCGGCCTCGCCATAGACGGCCACCGTGTCGACGTCGAAGCCGTCGAAGGCCGCCCGCATGCCCTCGCGCTTGCGCAGCACCAGCAACCACGACAGACCGGCCTGGAAGATTTCCAGCGACAGTCGTTCGAAAAGCGCACTCTCGTCGGTAAGCGGAAAGCCGTATTCCTCGTCGTGATAGGGCCCGTGCAGGGGATGGCCCGGCGCCGCGTCGCAATACCCGGACATGTCCGTCAGCTCCTCAACGAAATCCAACCCTGATCCATGATGACGTAGACGATGGCCCACAGGATGCCGGCAATGGCCGTCGTCGCTGCCACCTTGATGGCCAAGTGCGGTTTGCGGGGCGCGCTCGGCGCGTGGCCGCGGGCGACGTCCACGGCGTCGAGCGGCTGGTTACCCCACGGCAGAACCATGAAGATCACCAGCCACCAGATGACCAGATAAACCGCGATGCCGCTGATCCATCCCATGGCGGGGCCTCTCACGCCTGTTCGAGTTCGACCAGGGTGCCGGCGAAGTCCTTCGGATGCAGGAAGACCACCGGCTTGCCGTGGGCCCCGGTCTTCGGCCGCCCGTCGCCCAGAATCCTGGCGCCGGCCGCCGCCAATTGACGGCAGGCGGCCTCGATGTCGGGGACTTCGTAGCACAGATGATGGATGCCGCCGTCCGGGTTGCGGGCCAGGAAGCCGGCGATGGGGGACCGCTCGCCCAGCGGTTCCAGCAGTTCGATGCGGGTGTTGGGCAGATCGACGAAGACGGTGGTGACGCCGTGCTCGGGCAGCGCCTTGGGCTCGGAGACCCGGGCACCCAGCGTGCCACGGTAAAGCTCGGCGGCGGCGGCGAGGTCGGCCACTGCGATGGCGACGTGATTGAGACGGCCGATCATCGGCCCCCCTCCTTTGCCTACAGGCGAACCAGATGGATCTGGGTCACCGGCTTCTTGCCGATACTCTTGCGAAAACCGCGGCGCACGGCAACCCGGACCAGCTCGCGGACCGCCTCGTCGTCGGCGGCGGTGTCCGCCCTCAGGGCGGCAAGCGCGGCGCGCACCTCGGCCCGCACGACGGCCAGCGGCTCCTCCTCGTGCTCCTCCAGCAGGCCGACCACCGACACCTGCGGCTCGGCCAGCAGGCGACCGGCGGCGTCGATGACCACGGTCACCATGGCCGATCCGCCGAAAAGGGCCTTGCCGCGGCTTTGCGAGACCGTGCCGCCCAGCGGAACCAGGCGGTTGCCCTCGACCGCCAGGCGGCCAACCGGCGCCGTGCCGACGATTTCCGCGTCCCCCGGGCCCAGGCGGACCACCGAGCCGTTCTCGACCAGGACCGTCTGCGTCACTCCGCAAGACTTGGCCAGACGGGCGTGCTCGGCCAGATGGCGGGACTCGCCGTGCACCGGCACGCAGATGCGCGGCCGGACCAGCCGGTACATGGTGGCCATTTCGTCGCGCGCCGGGTGGCCCGACACGTGGACGAAGGAATCGTCCTGGGTGATGATGCGCACGCCACGCCGGACCAGCAGGTTATGAATGCGCGCGATGGCCAGTTCGTTGCCCGGGATGACCCGGGACGAGAAGATCACGGCGTCGCCCGGATCGAGCCGGATGCGCGGATGCTCGCCCTCGGCGATGCGCGCCAGCGCGGCGCGCGGCTCGCCCTGGCTGCCGGTGCAGATGACCAGCAGGTTCTCGTCGGGGATATCCTCGGCCGTGCTTTCGTCGAGGAAGGCGGGAACCTCGGTCAGATAGCCGTTTTCCAGCGCCGCGTCGTACATCCGCCACAGCGAACGGCCGGCCAGCACGACGCTGCGGTCGTTGGCGGCGGCCGCCGCCGCGATGGTCTCCAGCCGGCCGATATTGCTGGCGAAACAGCCCACCGCCACCCGCTTCCTGCAGCTGGCGATGGCCTCGGTCAACCCGGCCAGCAGGTCGGATTCGGACCCCGACGAGCCTTCCTCGAAGACGTTGGTGGAATCGCAGACGATGGCGTGGACCCCCTCCTCGCCCAGGGCGCGCAGGGTGTCCTCCTCGGCGTGGGGCCCGATGACCGGGCGCGGATCGAGCTTCCAGTCGCCGGTGTGGAACACCAGGCCGGCGTCGGTGCGAATGACGATGGCGTTGGGTTCGGGGATCGAATGGGTGAGCGTGACCATCTCAAGGTCGAAGGGCCCGACCTGGAAATGGCCGCTCAACGGCACCTGGTGAAGCGGGATGAGGTCGTCCATCCCCTCCTCGGCCAGCTTGCGGCGCAGCACCGAAAGCGTGAACGGCGTGCCGTAGACCGGGCATTGCAGGCGGTCCCACAGATAGGGCACGGCGCCGATGTGGTCCTCGTGGGCGTGGGTCAGCACAATGCCGGCCAGGCGGTCGCGCCGCTCCTCGATGAAGGCGGTGTCCGGCATCAGGACGTCGATGCCGGGCGTGCGGTCGTCGCCGAAAGTGATGCCGAGGTCGACCATCAGCCACTGGCGGTCGTCACCCGCGCCGTAGCCGTAGAGGTTGAGATTCATGCCGATCTCGCCGGCCCCGCCCAGCGGCACGAACAGCAGGTCCTTGTCGGTCGCGCCCATTACTGCGGCCGGTTGCGGCGATAGATGGAACGAAGGCCGTTCAGGGTCAGCTCGACGTCGGAGACATTGATGTAGGATGACGAATCGACGAACAAAGGTGCCAACCCGCCGGTGGCGATGACATGCATATCGGCCCCCTCGCCGCCATGATCCTCGGCGTATTCCTTGCGGATGCGCACGACGAGGCCCTCGATGAGGCCGACGTAGCCCCAGAAAATGCCCGCCTGCATGGCCGGTACGGTCGACTTGCCGATCACCCTCTTGGGCTTGGTTATGGCCACCCGGGGCAGCTTGGCGGCGGCCTGGTGCAGCGCCTCCAGCGACAGGTTGATGCCCGGCGCGATGATGCCACCGCAATAGTTGCCCTTGCCGTCGATCACGTCGAAGGTGGTGGCGGTGCCGAAGTCGATGACGATGACGGGCCCGCCATAGCGTTCGTTGGCGGCCACGGCGTTGACCAGGCGGTCGGCGCCGACCTCGTCGGGATTGTCCATGAGGACGCCGATGCCGAGATCGACGTCGGGCTCGCCGACGACCAGGGGATCGACGTGGAAGTACTTGCGGCACAGGGATTTCAGGTTGAAAAGCGTGGCCGGCACGACGGTGGCGATGATCGCCGCGTCGATGTCGGTCCGCTTGATCTCCGCCAGTTGCAGCAGGTGGGTCAGCCAGACCCACAGCTCGTCGGCGGTGCGGTTGACGTTGGTGGCGGAGCGCCACTCGCCGCGCATCTCGCCCTTGTCGTCGAAGACGGCAAAGACGATGTTGGTGTTGCCTGAATCGATGGCGAGCAGCATGTCATTCTCCTGCTGATGGCGGCGTTTCCGGGAAGAAGACGTCGCCGGCGTTCACCGTCGTCAGGGTGCCGTCGGCACCCCGCACGACGAGGGCGCCACCGGCATCCACATCCTCGAAAACGCCTTCGACGGTCGCGCTTGCCAGGCGCGCCCGGATGTCTTTCCCCCGGCCCACCGCGCGGGCCAGCCAGGCTTTGCGAACCGGCTCGAAACCGTCCCGCAACCATTCGGCGTAGCCGGCCCTGAAGCGCCGGCAGAAGGTCTCCAGGACGGTATCCGCCGAGATGTCGCACCCGGCCCCGCAGGCCCGAAGCGAGGTGGCGGGAAAGCGCGCGTTTTCCGGGTGGTTCTCGACATTGATGCCGATGCCGAGGATCAGCCATTGCAGATCGCCGGCCCCGTCAACCTCCGATTCCAGCAGCATCCCGGACACCTTGCGCCCCGCCGCCAGCACGTCGTTCGGCCACTTGCAACCGACCGCCACGGTACCGGGCAGAGCCTCCGCCACCGCGTCGGCGACGGCGTTGGCCGCCACGAAGCCGATCTGCCCGGCCTGGCCCAGCCGGCAGCCGGGCCTGAGGACCATCGAGAAGTATAGATTGCCGGCCTCGGAAATCCAGGTCCGCCCCAGGCGTCCCCGTCCCGCCGTCTGGCGGCGCGCCCGCACCAACGTGCCTTCCGACGCCCCCTCGCCGGCCAAGCGCCCGGCCTCGTCGTTGGTACTGCCGACGGTATCGAGCGCGATCAGGCGAAAGCCGTGCAGGAGTCCAGCGGCGTCCATCAGCCGGTAAAGAGCGCCGCTGCTGCGGCTCCGGCCCCGTCAAGCAGCGGCCCCGGCAGCAGGAAGAACAGCAGGATGACGGCGCTGGTCCCGAAGATGACAAGGCCGATCTCGCGCCGTACCGGCCTGTCGAGGGCGTCGGCGACATCGTCGAAATACATGACCTTGATGATCCGCAGGTAGTAATAGGCGGCCACCACGCTGGTCAGCACGCCGATCACGGCAAGGGTGTAAAGCCCGGCCTCGATGGCGGCCAGGAAGATGTACAGCTTGCTGAAAAAGCCGGCCAGCGGCGGGATGCCCGCCATCGAGAACATGAAGATGGCAAGCGCCAGGGCCAGCATCGGATGCGTCTTCGAGAGGCCGGCCAGATCGTCGATGTTCTCGACCATGCCGCCGCCCCGGCGCATGCACAGGATGCAGGTGAAGACGCCGAGGTTCATGAAGATGTAGATGGCCATGTAGATGAGGATGCCGCGCACCCCCACCTGGTTGCCGACGGCCAGCCCGATCAGGGCGTAGCCGACGTGGCCGATCGAGCTGTAGGCCATCATCCGCTTGATGTTGCGCTGGTTGATGGCGACGAAGCCGCCCAGCGCCATCGAGGCGATGGAGATGAAGACGACGATCTGTTGCCACTGGCCGACCAGTTCGCCGAACGGGCCGATCATGACGCGGACCAGCAGGCCGACCGCCGCCAGCTTGGGGGCGACCGAGAAGAAGGCGGTCACCGGCGTCGGCGCCCCTTCGTAGACGTCGGGCGTCCACATGTGGAACGGCACCGCCGACACCTTGAAGGCCAGCCCGACCAGGATGAAAACGATGCCGACCACCAGGCCGAGCGCCGGGGCGCCGGCCTTGCTTCCCGCGAACAGCGTGGCCAACGTGGCAAAATCGGTGGTGCCGGCGAAGCCGTAGACCAGCGACGCCCCGTAAAGCAGCATTCCCGAGGCGAGCGACCCCAGCACGAAGTATTTCAGGCCGGCCTCGGTCGAGCGCAGGTCATGGCGCTGGAAGGCGGCGACCACGTAGAGCGCCAGGCTCTGCAGTTCGAGACCGACATAGAGCGAGATGAGGTTGCTGGCCGACACCATCAGCATCATGCCCAGCGTCGCCAGCAGGATGAGGATGGCGTATTCGAAGTGGGCCGCGTGCTGGCGTTCCAGATAGTCCTCGGCGATGACCAGCGAGAGGGCCGAGGCGATCAGCACGAAGACCTTGAGATAGACGGCGAAGGCGTCGGTCACGAACATGCCGCCGAAGGTGGAAACCGGGCCGCCGCGGGCCACCGTCAACACCAGCAGCAGCGTGAGGACGAGCGTGATGACGCCGAGCACCGAGATCAGCCGCGAGGACCTTTCATCGTCGCCCTTGCCGCCGGTCTTCTGGAAGACGCCCAGCAACAGCAGGGCCATGGCGACCCCGGCCAGGAACAGCTCCGGCAGGGCGGGGATCAGATTGGGCAAACTAGCGCTCGGCATTCGCCGCACTCTCCTCTCGTTCCACTACCGGCCCATCAGGGCGACGTTTCCCGACCCGGCGCGCGCCGCCTCGAGGGAATTGATCAGGTTGTCCACCGACACATGCATGACGTCGAGGAAGGGGCCCGGATAGATCCCCATCACGAAGACCAGCACGATCAGGGGCGCAAAGACCGCCATCTCGCGCGGGCTCAGATCGAGCAGCTTCTTCAAGTCTTCCTTGGTCAGCTTGCCGAAGATCACCCGGCGATACAGATAGAGCATGTAGATGGCGCCGAGGATGAGGCCGGTGGCGGTCAAGGCCGCCACCCAGGTGTTGGCCTGGAAGGCGCCGACCAGGACCAGGACCTCGCCGATGAAGCCGCTGGTGCCGGGCAGGCCGACGGCGGCCAGCATGAACAGCATGAACACCGCGCCATACGCCGGCATGCGGTGGACCAGGCCTTCGTAGGTGGCGATCTCGCGCGAATGCACGCGGTCGTACACCACGCCGACGACCAGGAACAGCGCGCCCGAGACGATGCCGTGGCTGAGCGACTGGAAGATTGCTCCCTCGATGCCCTGCACCGTCAGCGTGAAGGTGCCGACGGTGACGAACCCCATGTGGGCGACCGAGGAATAGGCGATCAGCTTTTTCATGTCCTCCTGGGCCAGGGCGACCAGCGAGGTATAGATGACCGCGATGATGCTGAGCGCGTAGATCAGCGGCGTGAAGGTGACGCTGGCGTCCGGGAACATCGGCAGCGAGAAGCGCAGGAAACCGTAGGCGCCGAACTTCAGCAAAACACCGGCCAGGATGACCGATCCGGCGGTCGGCGCCTCGACGTGGGCGTCGGGCAGCCAGGTGTGGACCGGCCACATCGGCAACTTCACGGCAAACGAGGCCAGGAAGGCCAGCCACAGCCAGTTCTGCATGCCGGTCGGGAAGCCGAAGCGCAGGAGTTCGGGAATGCTGGCGGTGCCCGCCACGAAATACATGGCGAGGATGGCCAGCAGCATCAGCACCGAGCCGACCAGGGTGAACAGGAAGAACTTGAAGGCGGCATAGACCCGCCGCGGCCCGCCCCACACCCCGATGATCAGGAACATCGGGATCAGCACGCCCTCGAAGAACACGTAGAACAGGATGACGTCGAGGGCCGAGAACATGCCGACCATCATGGTTTCCATGACCAGGAAGGCGACCATGTATTCCTTGACGCGGACCTTGATCGATTCCCAGCTGGCCAGGATGCAGATCGGCGTCAACAGGGTGGAAAGCAGGACGAACAGCATGGAAATGCCGTCGACGCCCAAGTGATACGAAATCCCGAACGCCGGCATCCATTCCATGCGGTCCTGGAACTGGAAGTCGGCGGTGGTGGTATCGAAGCCGACCCACAGGAAAATCGACATCCCGAAGGTGATGAGCGACGTCCACAGGGCGACGGCGCGGGCATTGCGGGCAACCAGCGCCGCGTCGCCGCGCACTGCCAGCACCTGCGCGGCGCCGACCAGCGGCAGGAAGGTGATGAGCGAAAGAATGGGGAAATCGGTCATCGCCGCCTCAGCCCGCCTGTACCAGGAGATACCACGAAATAAGAAGCACGACGCCGATCAGCATGGCGAAGGCGTAGTGATAGACGAGGCCGCTTTGCAGCCGCCCGCCGCGTCTGGCGATATCGACGGTGGCGGCGGCCAAGCCGTCCGGTCCCAGGCCGTCGATGAGGGCGCCGTCGCCGACCTTCCAGAACTGCCGGCCCAGGTAGAAGGCCGGGCGCACGAAGAGGGCGTCGTAAAGCTCGTCGAAATACCACTTGTGGACCAGGAAGTTGTGGATACCGCGGAATCGCGCCATCACCATGCCGGGCAGCCCGGGGGCCAGCAGGTACATGATGTAGGCCAGCCCGATGCCGGCCGCACCGACGCCGAGCGGCAGGTACTTGACCCACAGCGGCACGTGGTGGGCGTTCTCGAGCGCCGGATGCGCCGGCAGCACCAGGATGGCGTTCTCCCAGAAGCCGGGAGCCCCCTCGCCGACGAACCAGGGTGCGCCGAGATAGCCGGTAAAGAGGGCGCCGGCCGCCAGCACGATCAGCGGGAGGAGCATCACCTTGGGTGATTCGTGGACGTGGGCGACGACCCGCTCGTCGCCCCTGGGGGCGCCGTGGAAGGTGAGGATCAGAAGCCGCCAGGAATAGAACGCGGTCAGGAAGGCGGCCGCGATGCCCATCCAGAAGGCGTAGGCACCGACACCGGTGTGCGCCGCGTAGGCGGCCTCGAGGATGATGTCCTTCGAATAGAAGCCGGCGAACGGCCAGATGCCGGCCAGCGCCAGCGATCCCACCCACATGACGGCGTAGGTGACCGGGATCATCTTCCACAGGCCGCCCATGTTGCGCATGTCCTGTTCGTCGGACATGGCGTGGATCACCGAGCCGGCCCCCAGGAACAGCAGGGACTTGAAGAAGGCGTGGGTGACCAGGTGGAAGATGCCGGCCGAGAAGGCCGAAACCCCGCAGGCGAAGAACATGTAGCCCAACTGCGAGCAGGTCGAATAGGCGATCACCCGCTTGATGTCGGTCTGCACGCAGGCGATGGTGGCGGCGAAGATGGCGGTGGTGGCGCCGACCAGGGTGACGGCGGTGAGCGCCACCTCAGAATATTCGAACAGCGGCGACAGGCGGGCCACCATGAATACGCCGGCCGTCACCATGGTCGCGGCGTGGATCAGGGCCGACACCGGGGTCGGGCCTTCCATGGCGTCCGGCAGCCAGGTGTGCAGCCCGATCTGTGCCGACTTGCCCATGGCGCCCATGAACAGCAGCAGGCAGATGACGGTCAGCGCGTGGAAATCGCCGCCGAAGGCCGCCATGGTGGTGCCGGCCTGGCCGGCGGCGGCGGCGAAGATGGTGTCCAACTGGACCGAATCGAACAGTACGTAGGTGGCGAAGATGCCAAGGATAAAACCGAAGTCGCCGACCCGATTGACCAGGAAGGCCTTGATGGCGGCGGCGTTGGCCGAGGGGCGCGTGTACCAGAAGCCGATCAGCAGGTAGGAGGTGAGCCCCACCCCTTCCCAGCCGAAGAACAGCTGCACCAGGTTGTCCGAGGTGACCAGCATCAGCATGAAGAAGGTGAACAGGCTGATATAGGCCATGAAGCGCGGCACGCCGCCGTCGTGAGCCATGTAGCCCACCGAATAGACGTGGATCATCGCCGACACGAAGGTGACCATCAGCACCATGACGGCGGAAAGCGTGTCCCACTTGAGCGCCCACGACACCTCGAAGGTGCCCGACGTGATCCAGGTCAGCAGGTGGACGGTACCGGCGTTCTTGTTGACGACCACATCGACGAAGACGAAGGCGGCGGCGACGGCGGCCAGAAGAAGGGAGGCGCACGAGGCTGTCTGGGCCAGGCGGTCGATGCGCCGGCGGCTTTCCTTGGCCGCGGGCGTGACGAAGGCCAGAATGCCCGCGATCGCGGCGCCCAGAAGCGGCAGGAAGACTGCTGCGATTTGCATGGGGCGCCCCTTATCCCTTCATCAGGTTGATGTCATCGACCGCGATGCTGCCGCGGTTGCGGAAATAGACGACGACGATGGCCAGTCCGATGGCCACCTCGGCCGCCGCCACGGTCAAGATGAACATGGCAAACACCTGGCCCACCAGATCGTTGAGGGCGGCCGAAAAGGCGACCAGGTTGAGGTTGACGGCCAGCAGCATCAGCTCCACCGACATCAGGATGACGATGACGCTCTTGCGATTGAGGAAGACGCCGCAGATGCCCAGCGCGAACAGGATCGCGGCCACCGTCAGATAGTGGGAAAGACCGATTTGCAACATTAGATGCCCTTCCCCGTCGGAACCTTGCGAAGCTCGACCGTTTCCTCGGCGCGCCGCCGGATCTGGTCGGAAACCTTCTGGCGGCGCACCCCCCCGCGGCTGCGGTGGGTCAGCACGATGGCGCCGATCATCGCCACCAGGAGGATCAGGCCGGCCGCCTGGAATAGGTAGACGTAGTGGGTATAGAGAAGCTGGCCCAAGGCGTGGGTGTTGGTCAGCGTTTCCGGGGCCGGCGTCGCGGCGGCGACACTTTGCGCCACCTCGGGAACCATCGCCCAGCCACCCAGCATGACCAGCAGCTCGGCCAGCAGGATCAGCGCGACGACCGCGCCCACCGGCAGGTAGCGGATGAACCCCTCGCGCAGCTGGAGCAGATTGATATCCAGCATCATCACCACGAAGAGGAACAGCACCGCCACCGCGCCGACGTAGACGACGACCAGCACCATGGCCAGGAACTCGGCCCCGCACAGCACGAACAGGCCGGCCGCGTTGAAGAAGGCGAGGATGAGGAACAGCACCGAATGCACCGGGTTGCGCGCCGAAATGACCATGACGGCGGCGGCGACCAGGATGAACGAAAACAGATAGAACGCCAGCGCTTGAACGATCATCGATCCCCCCGACCGGTCCTGGGCCGTCGCGCGGCGCCCGTGCTCCGAACAAATGGCATTCCCGTTGTTTCCCCCGATCTCAGCGGTACGGCGCGTCCTGGGCCAGGCGTGCGGCGATTTCGGTTTCCCAGCGGTCGCCGTTGGCCAGCAGCTTGTCCTTGTCGTACATCAGTTCCTCGCGGGTTTCCGCCGCGAATTCGAAATTCGGCCCCTCGACGATGGCATCCACCGGGCAGGCCTCCTGGCAGAAGCCGCAGTAGATGCATTTGTGCATGTCGATGTCGTAGCGGGTGGTCCGCCGGCTGCCGTCTTCCCTGGGCTCGGCCTCGATGGTGATGGCCAGCGCCGGGCACACCGCCTCGCACAGCTTGCAGGCGATGCAGCGCTCCTCGCCGTTGGGATAGCGGCGCAGCGCGTGCTCGCCGCGGAAGCGCGGACTCAGAGGCCCCTTCTCGTAAGGATAGTTGATCGTCACCTTGGGCCTGAAGAAATAGCGCAGCGTCAGCGCCATGCCCTCGATCAGCTCGGCCAGCAGGATGGTTCGGGCGGTGCGGTCGATGAAGCTCATCTCGGTTTCCCTCTCTCCCCTCTACCGCACCGTCGGCGCCAGATCGAAGGCCACCAGGACGCCCGAAACGATCACCACGGCGGCGAGCGAGAGGGGCAGGAAAACTTTCCAGCCCAGGCGCATCAGCTGGTCGTAGCGATAGCGCGGGAAGGTTGCCCGCACCCAGATGAAGATGAACAGCAGGACCGAGATCTTGAGCGCGAACCAGATCGGCCCCGGAATCCAGGTGAAGATGGGCCAGTTGGCCAGCGGCAGCCAGCCGCCCAGGAAAAGGACGGTGGTCAGCGCCGACATCAGGATCATGTTGGCGTATTCGCCGAGGAAGAACAGCGCGAACGGCATCGCCGAGTACTCGACGTTGTAGCCCGTCACCAGCTCGGCCTCGGCCTCGGGCAGGTCGAAGGGATGGCGGTTGGTTTCGGCCAGGGTCGAGACGAAGAAGATGACCGCCATCGGCAGCAGCGGGACCACGAACCATACCTTCTGCTGGGCCATCACGATGTCGCTGAGATTGAGCGAGCCGACGCACAGCAGCACGGTGACGATGACGAAACCCATGGACACTTCGTAGGACACCATCTGCGCCGCCGAGCGCAGCCCGCCCAGGAAGCCGTAGCGCGAGTTGCTGGCCCATCCCGACATGACGATGCCATAGACGCCCATCGAGGAGACCGCGAACAGGAACAGCACGCCGACGTTGATGTCGGCCAGCACCATGTCGGCCCCGAAGGGGATCACCGCCCAGCCGATCTGGGCCAGGAAGAAGGTCAGGCACGGCGCGAGGATGAAGACGGCGCGATTCGCCCCGGTCGGAATGATGGTCTCCTTGAGGAACAGCTTCAGGCCGTCGGCCATCGACTGCAGGAGCCCCCACGGCCCGACCACGTTGGGGCCGCGCCGAAGCTGCATGGCGCCGATGACCTTGCGCTCGACGTAAACGAGGGTCGGCACGGCGACCATGATCACGGTCACGATGACGATGATCTTGACCAGCATCCACAGCCCCGGCCAGACGAAGCCATCGAGCAGCGGGCCGTGCCACAACAGGAAGGGTTGGAGATAATCAGGCATCGGTTCCCGTCTTCCCCAGTTCGCCGGTAATGAAGATCTCGGAACAGCGGGCCATGGTAAGCGAGGCGCGGCTGATCGGGTCGGTCAGGTAGAAGTTGTCGATCGGCAAAACGAAAGGCGCACGCTCGATCGGGCCGTCGCCGCCGAACTCGCCCCACGCTGCCGGCTGCATGGCGTCGACGCGGGCGAACACGGGATTGGCCTTGGTCAGGCGGGCGCGCAGTTCGCCCAGCGTGTTGTAGGGCAGCGGCTTGCCCAGCACATCGGAGAGCGCGCGCAGGATCTTCCAGTCCTCGCGGGCCTCGCCCGGCGGATAGACGGCGAGGCGTCCGTTCTGCACCCGGCCCTCGGTGTTGACGTAGGTGCCATTCTTCTCGGTATAGGCGGCGCCAGGCAGGATGACGTCGGCCCGCGCGGCCCCGGCGTCGCCATGATGGCCCTGGTAGACGACGAAGGCGTTGCCCAGGCGGCGCATGTCGATCTCGTCGGCGCCCAGCAGATAGACGACGTCGATGTCGCCCCTGCCCGCGCCCTCGAGGATGCCCTCGAGGTCGAGGCCGTTCTTGCGCGGCACGAAGCCGAGGTCGAGCCCGCCCACCCGGGCGGCCGCCGTGTGCAGGACGTTGAAGCCGTTCCAGCCGGCCTCGCCGCCGATCATGCCGCAGGTTTCGGCGATGCGCCGGGCCAGGCCGAGGATGGCGGCGCCATCGGCGCGGGCCAGCGCCCCCTGTCCGACGATCAGCATCGGGTTCTTGGCCTGCTTGAGGATCTCGGCGAAGGGATGGGTGCCGGCGGCGATTTCCTGAATCACTGCCGGATCTTCGCCCAGGTGCTGAACGTCATACGTGAGGTCGCCGGCCGGACCGACGACACCGATCGGGAACTTGCCCATGCAGGCCCGCTTGCGCAGGCGGGCGTTGAGCACGGGGGCCTCGCGGCGGGGATCGGTGCCGATCAGCAGGCAGGCGTCGGCCCGCTCGATGCCGGCGATGGTGGTGTTGAAGAGGTAGGAGGCGCGGAGCGTCGGATCGAGCTTGGCACCGTCCTGCCGGCAATCCAGGTTGGGCGAGCGCAGGCGGGTCATCAGTTCCTTGAGGGCCAGCATCGACTCGCAATCGGCGAGGTCGCCGGCGATGGCGGCTACCCGCTTGCCGCCGGCATCCTTCAGGCGCTGGGCGACGACGGCGAAGGCGTCCGCCCAGGTGGCGGGTTGAAGCTTGCCGTCGCGGCGGACCCACGGCCTGTCGAGGCGCCGGCGCTTCAGCCCGTCGTAGGCGAAGCGGGTCTTGTCCGAGACCCACTCCTCGTTCACGTCCTCGTGGACGCGCGGCAACACGCGCATGACCTCGGGTCCGCGGGTGTCGACGCGGATGTTGCTGCCGACGGCGTCGAGCACGTCCACCGATTCGGTGGGGCGCAGCTCCCAGGAACGGGCGGTGAAGGCATAGGGCGCCGAGGTCAGCGCGCCGACCGGGCAAAGGTCGATGATGTTGCCCGACAGCTCCGAGGTCAGCGCCTTCTCGACGTAGGTCCCCACCTCCATGTCCTCGCCGCGCCCCGTGGCCCCCAGCTCGGGAACGCCGGCCACCTCGGTGATGAAGCGGATGCAGCGCGTGCAGTGGATGCAGCGCGTCATGATCGTCTTGACCAGCGGGCCCATGTACTTGTCTTTGACGGCCCGCTTGTTTTCCGCGTAGCGGCTGCGGTCATAGCCGTACCCGATGGCCTGGTCCTGCAGGTCGCATTCGCCGCCCTGGTCGCAGATCGGGCAGTCGAGCGGATGGTTGATCAGCAGGAATTCCATGACCCCGCGGCGCATCTGCTGGACCTTGGGCGTGTTGGTGCGGATCACCATGCCCTCGGCCACCGGCATGGCGCAGGACGCCACCGGCTTGGGCGCACGCTCCATCTCGACCAGGCACATGCGGCAGTTGCCGGCGATGCTGAGCCGTTCGTGGTAACAGAAGTGCGGGATCTCGATGCCGATCTTCTGGCAGGCCTGGAGAATCGTCAGACCGGCTTCGACGTCGACTTCCCTGCCATCGATGGTCAGTTTTGGCATGTCCGTCCCCTAGGCGGCCTTGTCGGCCTGGGCCTGGTTGAACGCGGCGATCCGCCGTTCCAGCTCGGGCCGGAAGTGGCGGATCAATCCCTGAATCGGCCAAGCGGCGGCATCGCCCAGCGCGCAGATGGTATGCCCTTCGACCTGGCGGGTCACCTGTTCCAGCACGTCGATCTCGGCAACCGTGGCGTTGCCCCGCGCCAGGCGTTCCATGACCCGCCACATCCAGCCGGTGCCCTCGCGGCACGGCGTGCACTGGCCACAGCTTTCATGCTTGTAGAACTTGGACAGCCGGGCGATGGCGCGAACGATGTCGGTGGACTTGTCCATGACGATGACCGCCGCCGTTCCCAACCCGGTCTTGACCTCCTGGAGCGAGTCGAAGTCCATGCGCACCGTCTCGCAGATCGACGGCGGGATCAGGGGCACCGACGAGCCGCCGGGGATCACCGCCAGCAGATTGTCCCAGCCGCCGCGCACGCCGCCGGCATGGGTTTCGATGAGATCCCGAAGCGGGACGCCCATCTCCTCCTCGACGTTGCACGGCCGGTTCACATGGCCGGAGATGCAGAAGATCTTGGTGCCGGTGTTCTTCGGCCGGCCCAGGCTGGCGAACCACTTGGCGCCGCGCCGCAGGATCTCGGGGACCACGGCGATGGTCTCGACGTTGTTCACCGTGGTCGGGCAACCGTATAGGCCGACGTTGGCGGGGAACGGCGGTTTCAGGCGCGGCTGGCCCTTGCGGCCCTCGAGGCTTTCAATGAGCGCGGTTTCCTCGCCGCAGATGTAGGCGCCGGCGCCGCGGTGCAGGTGAATGTCGAAGGCCCAGCCCGAGCCGCAGGCGTCCGGCCCGATGAGCCCGGCCGCGTAGGCCTCGTCGATGGCCTTCTGCAAGGCTTCCGTCTCGCGGAAGAACTCGCCGCGGACATAGATGTAGGCGGTATGCGCGCCCATGGCGAAGCCGCTGAGCAGGGCGCCCTCGACGAGCTTGTGGGGCTCGTTGCGGATGATGTCGCGGTCCTTGCAGGTGCCGGGCTCGCCCTCGTCGGCGTTGATCAGCAGGAAATGCGGGCGCACCCCGATCTCCTTGGGCATGAACGACCATTTCATGCCGGCCGAGAAGCCGGCCCCGCCGCGGCCGCGCAGGCCCGAGGCCTTGATCTCCTCGACCAGCCATTCGCGGCCCTTGGCCATCAGCTCGCGGCTGCCCGTCCAGTCGCCGCGCGCCTGGGCGCCGGCCAAGCCGGGACTGGAAAGGCCGTAGAGATTGGTGAAGATGCGGTCCTTGTCGCTCAGCATCACGCGGCCTCCGGTCCGTCGCCCTTGCCGGGGATGGCCTTAAGGGTGGTCAGGCCGCCGGCCGGCTCGCTTCCCTTGCGGCCGCCCTGGGGGCCGGTTCTGGGCGTCTGGCCCATCTTCAGCGCCAGCAGGATGCTTTCGGTGCTGGCCTCGTCCAAGTCTTCGTAATAGTCGTCGTTGATCTGCATCATCGGCGCGTTGACGCAGGCGCCGAGGCATTCGGCCTCCGACAGCGTGAACAGGCCGTCCTGGGTGGTTTCGCCGACGCCGATGCCGAGCGTGCGTTCGCACACGCCCACCACCTGTTCCGACCCCCTGAGCCAGCACGGCAGGTTGGTGCAGACCTGGACGTGGTATTTGCCGATCGGCGCCAGGTTGAACATGCTGTAGAACGATGCCACCTCGTAGACCCGGATCGGCGGCATTCCCAGAATCTCGGCCGTCCTGTCCATTGCCGCCTTGGGCAGCCAGCCGTCGTTCTGGCGCTGCGCCAGGTCGAGGACCGGCAGAACGGCGCTGGCCTCGCATCCCTTGGGGTACTTGGCGACGATCGCCTTCACCGTCTTCATGTTGTCCGGCGTGAACTCGAAGCTCTCCGGCTGACGTGCGAACGCCTGCTTCATCGGTCGACCTCGCCAAAAACGATGTCCAGTCCGCCCAGATTGGCGACGACGTCGGCCAGCATATGGCCGCGCGACAATAGTTCCAGGGTCTGCAAGTGGGCGAAGCCCGGGGCGCGGATCTTGCAGCGATAGGGCCGGTTGCCGCCGTCGGAGACCAGGTAGACGCCGAACTCGCCCTTGGGGGCCTCGACGGCGGTGTAGGTTTCGCCGGCTGGCACCTTGTAGCCTTCGGTATAGAGCTTGAAGTGCTCGATCAGGGCTTCCATCGAGCGCTTCATCTCGGCCCGCTTGGGCGGCGCGATCTTGTGGTTGTCCACCTTGACCGGGCCGTCCGGCATCTGCTCGATGGCCTGGCGCATGATGCGCAGGCTTTGGCGCATCTCGGCGACGCGCACCAGATAGCGGTCGTAACAGTCGCCATGCTTGCCGATCGGAATGTCGAAGTCCATGACGTCGTAGGCGTCGTAGGGCTGCGCCTTGCGCAGGTCCCAGGCCGGCCCGGAGGCGCGAAGGTTGGGCCCGCTCCAGCCCCAGTTCAGGGCGTCCTCGGCCGAAATGATCCCGATGTCGACGGTCCGCTGCTTGAAGATGCGGTTCTCGGTGAGCAGCGTTTCCATGTCTTCGAGGAAGCGGGGGAAGTGCTCGACCCAGGCGAGAATGTCGTCGGTCAGGCCGGGCGGCATATCGAAGGCGACGCCGCCGGGGCGGAAATAGGCCATGTGCATGCGCGCGCCGCAGACGCGCTCGCAGAACTCCATCAGCCGCTCGCGCTCTTCGAAGCCCCACAGCATGGGCGTCATGGCGCCGACGTCCATGGCGCCGGCGGCGACGGTGAAGATGTGGTTGAGCAGGCGGCCGATCTCGGCGTAAAGGACGCGGATCATCTTGGCGCGCGGCGGCGCCTCGATGCCCAGCAGCTTTTCGACGGCCAGCGCGAAGGCGTGTTCCTGGTTCTGCGGCGCCACGTAATCGAGGCGGTCGAAATAGGGCACGGCCTGCAGATAGGTCTTGTATTCGATCAGCTTCTCGGTGCCGCGGTGCAGCAGACCGATGTGGGGGTCGGCCCGCTCGATGATCTCGCCGTCCATTTCAAGCACCAGGCGCAACACCCCGTGCGCCGAGGGGTGCTGCGGGCCGAAATTCATCGTGACGTTCTTGATTTCCATCTCGGCCATCAGGACTGATCCTTCTTGGCGTCGGCCTTTTCGTCACCGGGAAGCACGAACGGCGCGCCCTCCCACGGAGACAGAAAATCGAAGTTGCGGAATTCCTGCTGCAGGCGGACCGGCTCGTAGACCACCCTCTTCTGCTCGTCGTCGTAACGGACCTCGACGTAGCCGGTCAGTGGGAAATCCTTGCGCAACGGGTGACCCTCGAAGCCGTAGTCGGTCATGATGCGGCGCAGGTCGGGGTGATCCGAGAAGTAGATCCCCATCAGGTCCCAGGCTTCGCGCTCCCACCAGTTGGCCGAGGCGAACAGGCTGGTCGCCGAGGGGACGGGCACGCCCTCGCCGGTTCTGACCTTGATCCGCACGCGCTGGTTCTGGGTTAGGCTCAGCAGGTTATAGACCACCTCGAAGCGCTCCTCGCGCTCGGGGTAGTCGACGCCGCACACGTCCATCAGTTGCTTGAACTGAAGGTTGACGTCGTCCCTGAGGTAGCGCAGCACCGTCAGGATCGACGTGCGCGCCACGGAGATCATCAACTCGCCGCGGGCGACCTCGACTTCCAGCACATGGTTGGGCAGGACCGCGGCGATGTGGTCGCCAAGGTCTTGCAGCGCTTGGGTTGTTTCCGCGGTTGGAATCATCGCCTCCGCCAGTTCCGGTCAGCGCCAGAGCGTGCCGGTCCGCCTGATTTTCTTCTGGAGTTGCAGAATGCCGTAGAGAAGGGCTTCCGCCGTCGGCGGGCAGCCCGGCACGTAGATGTCGACCGGCACGACGCGGTCGCAGCCGCGCACCACCGAATAGGAATAGTGATAATAGCCGCCGCCGTTGGCGCACGAACCCATCGAGATGACCCAGCGGGGCTCGGCCATCTGGTCGTAAACCCTGCGGAAGGCCGGCGCCATCTTGTTGGTCAGCGTTCCCGCCACGATGATGACGTCGGATTGCCGCGGGCTCGGTCGCGGCACCACGCCGAAACGGTCGAGGTCGTAGCGGCTGACGTAACACTGCATCATCTCGACCGCACAGCAGGCCAGGCCGAAGGTCATCGGCCACAACGAACCGGTGCGGGCCCAGTTGACCAGCTTGTCCAGTTGGGCGACGACGAAGCCCTTGTCGGTCAACTCGCCGGTGACGCGCCCGAGCACGGCATCCTGCTCCGCGCCGGGCGGCAGAGGGGCCACCGCTCCAGGCCGGGATACGTCCCCTACTCCCATTCCAGAGCTCCCTTCTTCCACTCGTAGACGAAACCGACGGTCAGCACGCCCAGGAACGCCATCATCGACCAGAAGCCGAACAGTCCCACCTGGCCCAGGCTGATCGCCCACGGAAACAGGAAGGCCACTTCCAGGTCGAAGACGATGAACAGGATGGCGACCAGGTAGAAACGGACGTCGAATTTGCCGCGCGAATGCTCGAAGGCGTCGAAGCCGCATTCATAGGCCGCATTCTTGGCGCTGTCGGGACGCTGGCTTGCCACCAGCCAGGAGGCGGCGACGGCCAGCGCCGAAACGGCTCCCGCGACGCCGAGGAAGATCAGGATCGGTAGATAATCGAGCAGCAACTGGTCCATGTCGTACCTGTACGTCCTCCGATGCCGGGAAACCGATACGTCGACAACGTCCCAATACGTCTTACATCGTGACCGGCGTGCCCCCGCGACCGCCTGTCCGCCGCCCTGTGTTACCCTGCTTTGGAAAACGGCGTCAACCCCACGCCGGTTCGTTCCGTGGCGCCCCATATGTCGGCGCCCGGGATTTGACCTTCAAGGAAACACTTTAGGGGAAGAATTGGCGGGAGTGACGGGACTTGAACCCGCGGCCTCCGGCGTGACAGGCCGGCGCTCTAACCATCTGAGCTACACCCCCGTGACTGCTGCCTTACGGCCGGGTGGCGATCATGTAATCCAGCCCCTTCCGCAAGTCAAGCGCACAACGCCGCAATCTCCGAACCATTTTCGGGCCGGTTCGCGGCCCTTCGGCGTCCGGGCCGACGGAGGCCGGATCGGCCACGGAAAACGGCGCCGCCGCCGTTGTCGCCGAATGTGTAATCCGACCGCGACATTGACCCCCTCGCGACACGTTCCTACACTTGCGGGGCAAGGGAAACAGTGGGGCTATTGCCCCCCGGAGGGCGGCATGCGCAACTCATCCCTGTGGTTTTCCGCCGGCATTTTCTTCGGCCTCTGGCCGCTCGGCGCGGCGGCGCAGAGCGCGATCGACGCCTGCGTTCAACAGGGATTGTTGCCGGGCTCGGCCGCCTATCACGCCTGCCTGACCGCCTCCCAGGATTCGGCGCATGGGATGTTCGATCCGTTGAAGTCCGAGGATGCCGAAGCCGCGGGCGAGACGCCTGATGGCGGAGACGGCGGGACCCTGTCTACGACCAATGCCGACGACCCCGTGATCGGCCTCGATCCCCTCGATGGCGACCGGGGACGTGGCGGCAGGGGGGCGGCGGGATGGGACTGGTCGCCGACGCGGAAATGAATGACGCGCCCGGGACTTGGTCGTCAGCCGATTGGGGTATGCGGTATCAGGCTCTCTGTCGGAAAGCGGAAAGCACTCAAAGCCGCTTCTTCGCGAATGCCCGGCCTGAATGTGATTTCAAATATCGTTCAAACTCCAGGGCTTTGTACTTGTCGGGAAAGGCGCAGTACCAAACCAGCTCCCAGGGCATAAACTTTGCGGTGTGGGTTGACTTTCCGGCGTTGTGATCGGCCATCCGTCGTTTCAGATCGGCCGTCGCGCCGGTATATTCTTGTTCGGGGATAGCCGTGCTACGGATGATATACTCATACCACACGATGCAGCCCTGGTCCGTCTACGCTTTCGCTGCGCTCAAGCTACACCGGACACTGCTTCGCCCTAACGATCTCCGCATGGCTGCGCCACGCGTAGCCCGTAAGGGCGAAGCGTGGTGGGCGGTGACGGGCTCGAACCGCCGACATCCACGGTGTAAACGTGGCGCTCTACCAACTGAGCTAACCGCCCTGCCCGTTCCATCAGTATACCGCCGGGGCCGGTTCGCCGCGACGGTGGAAATGCCGTTCACCCATCGAGAAACGCCGGCTGCACGCAAGTGCAGCCGGCGGTTTCTTCATTCCGAAGAAAGACGGATCAGTTGACCGCGTCTTTCAGTCCCTTGCCAGCCTTGAACTTGGGCTGCTTGGAAGCCGGAATCTTGATGGTCGCGCCGGTCCGCGGGTTACGGCCCGTCGTCGCCGCACGCTTGGCGACGCTGAACGTCCCGAAACCGACGAGGCGCACTTCTTCACCCTTCTTGAGGGCGGAGGAAATGGCGTTGAACACACCGTCGACCGCTTTGGCGGCATCCGCCTTGGAAATACCGGTCGAACCGGCAACGGTGGCAACAAGATCATTCTTGTTCAACTGAAGACCCCCCTCTCTGACTGTTGAATCGAGGAATAAAACATTTACAGAACGGTAGAGAAACCTGGGTTCGGCGCGCAGTTTAGATCGAGCGCGCCAGCCGCGTCAATCGGAGAAGCTTGGTTTTCCCCAGCTTTTCGGGGCTTTCTGGGGCATTTTAGGGGCAATTTCGGGTGGCCTCGCCCGTCCCCGCCGGGACGAAACGGCAAATCCATCAAAAAACGCGAAAACGCCCCGTTTCCGGGGCGTTTCCATGCGACTCCGATAGCCGGACGGCTCAGTGGGTGACGACGCCGCTGATCTCCTCTTCGTCCGGCGTGGCGGCGGCGATGGTGGCCGCTTCATCGTCCTCGTTCCATTCGATGGGGGTGAGCGGCGTCGTCAAGGCGTGCTTGAGGACGTCGTCCACCGTCGAGACCGGAACGATCGTCAGGTGGCGTTTCACGTTGTCCGGGATTTCCGCCAAGTCCTTCTCGTTGTCCTTGGGGATCAGCACGGTCTTGAGGTTTCCGCGCAGCGCGGCCAGAAGCTTTTCCTTCAGGCCGCCGATCGGCAGCACGCGCCCGCGCAGCGTGATCTCGCCGGTCATGGCGACGTCACGGCGGACGGGGATGCCGGTCAACACCGAGACGATCGACGTCACCATGGCGACGCCGGCCGACGGGCCGTCCTTGGGAATAGCGCCCTCGGGGACGTGGACGTGGATGTCCTTCTTGGTGAAGATCGGCGGCTTGATGCCATAGCGGAGCGCGCGGGACTGCACGTACGAACGCGCGGCCTGGATGGATTCCTGCATGACCGATCCCAGCTTGCCGGTGATCGTCATCTTGCCCTTGCCGGGCACCATCAGCGCCTCGATGGACAGCAGCTCGCCGCCCACCTCGGTCCACGCCAAGCCGGTGGTGATCCCCACCATGTCCTCGGTCTCGGCTTCGCCATAGCGGAACCGCCGGACGCCGAGATAGCTCTCGAGGTTGCGTCGCGACACGGTGATCTTCTGGCGCTCGCCCATCATGATCTGCTTGATGGCCTTGCGCGTCAGGCTGGCCAGCTCGCGCTCCAGGTTGCGCACGCCGGCCTCCCGCGTGTAGTAGCGGATGATGTCGCGGATGGCCTCGTCGGAGATCGACCACTCGCCCTTCTTCAAGCCGTTCGCCTTCAACTGCTTGTCGATCAAGTGGCGCTTGCCGATTTCCACCTTTTCATCCTCGGTGTAGCCGGGGATACGGATGATCTCCATGCGGTCGAGCAACGGCGCCGGCATGTTCATGGTATTCGCCGTGGTGACGAACAGCACATCCGACAGGTCGTAGTCGACCTCCAGGTAATGGTCGTTGAAAGTGGCGTTCTGCTCGGGGTCCAGCACTTCGAGCAGCGCCGAGGCCGGGTCGCCCCGCCAGTCCTGGCCGATCTTGTCCACCTCGTCCAGAAGGAACAGCGGATTGGACGTCTTGGCCTTCTTCATGGCCTGGATGATTTTGCCGGGCATCGAGCCGATGTAGGTGCGTCGATGGCCGCGGATCTCCGACTCGTCGCGCACACCGCCCAGCGACATGCGCACGAAATTGCGGCCGGTCGCGCGGGCGATCGACTGGCCGAGCGAGGTCTTGCCGACGCCGGGAGGGCCGACGAGGCAGAGGATGGGCCCCTTCACCTGGTTGGTCCGTTGCTGGACCGCCAGGTATTCGAGGATCCGTTCCTTGACCTTCTCCAGCCCGTAATGGTCGGTGTCCAGCACCTCCTGGGCCTGGCGGATGTCCTTCTTGACGCGGCTGTGCTTCTTCCACGGAATGCTGAGAATCCAGTCGAGGTAGTTGCGCACCACCGTCGCTTCGGCCGACATCGGACTCATCGACTTCAGCTTCTTGACCTCGCCCAGCGCCTTTTCGCGCGCTTCCTTGCTGAGCTTGGTCTTCTGGATGCGCTCCTCGAGTTCGGCCGATTCGTCGCGCCCGTCCTCGGTTTCGCCCAGCTCCTTCTGAATGGCCTTCAACTGCTCGTTCAGATAATACTCGCGCTGGGTCTTCTCCATCTGCCGCTTGACGCGGTTGCGGATCTTCTTCTCGACCTGCAGGACGCCGATCTCGGATTCCATGTGCGAATAGACGCGCTCCAGCCGTTCGGCGACGGTGGCGATCTCGAGCAACTCCTGCTTCTCGGAGATCTTGAGCGCCAGATGCGAGGCCACCGTGTCGGCGAGCTTGCCCGGATCTTCGATCTGGTTGATCGAAACCAGCACCTCGGGCGGGATTTTCTTGTTCAGGCGGATGTACTGCTCGAACTGGGTAACGACCGAGCGGCCGAGCGCCTCCAGCTCCTTGCTTTCGCCTTCCTGCTCGACGATGGGTTCGACCCGCGCCTGGAAGAAGTCCGCGTTGTCGGCATAGCCGAGAATGCGGGCGCGCTGTCCCCCTTCGACCAGCACTTTGACGGTGCCGTCGGGCAGCTTGAGGAGTTGCAGGACGGTCGAGACGGTCCCGACCTGATAGATGTCCTCGGTCGTCGGATCGTCCTGGGCCGCGTTCTTCTGGGCGACAAGCAGGATCTGCTTGTCGTTCTTCATGACGTCCTCCAGCGCGCGGACCGACCGCTCGCGACCGACGAACAGCGGAACGATCATATGCGGAAACACGACGATATCGCGTAACGGCAGGACTGGGTAAAGTTCATCGTTCATAGACACAATCCGGCTCTTTCTGTTCAGGCCCCCGGCACGCCGGCCACACAATGCAGCCCGGACTCACCGGGGCCGTTTCCTGAAATGGTTCCCATCCGCGGGGCGGTCAAGGGAAAGATCCGCCACCGACACCGGCCGCTCACGCGCTGGACTCGATATCGTCGCGGCGCTCCGAGTAGATCTGCAGGGGTTTGGCGCGGCCTTCCGCCACCTCGCGGTTGATCACCACTTCCTCGACACCCTCCAGCGCCGGCAGCTCGAACATGGTGTCGAGCAGGATCGCTTCGAGGATCGAGCGCAGGCCGCGGGCGCCGGTCTTGCGGGCGATCGCCTTCTTGGCGATGGCCTCGAGCGCGCCCGACGACAGGCTGAGCCGCACGTCCTCCATCTCGAACAGGGTCTGGTACTGTTTGACCAGGGCGTTCTTCGGCGTGGTCAGGATTTCGACCATCGCCGCCTCGTCGAGATCGTCCAGCGTGGCGATGACCGGCAGCCGGCCGACGAATTCGGGGATCAGGCCGAACTTGAGCAGGTCCTCGGGCTCGATTTCCCGCAGGATCTCGCCGGTCCGTCGTTCGTCGGGGCCGCGCACGTCGGCGCCGAAGCCGATCGAGGTACCGCGGCCGCGCTGCATGATGATCTTCTCGAGCCCGCTGAAGGCGCCGCCACAGATGAACAGCACGTTGGTGGTGTCGACCTGCAGGAATTCCTGTTGCGGATGCTTGCGGCCACCCTGCGGGGGCACGCTGGCGATGGTGCCCTCCATGATCTTGAGCAGGGCCTGCTGCACGCCCTCGCCCGAGACGTCGCGCGTGATCGAGGGGTTGTCGGACTTGCGCGAGATCTTGTCGACCTCGTCGATGTAGACGATGCCGCGCTGCGCCCGCTCGACGTTGTAGTCGGCGGCCTGGAGCAGCTTGAGGATGATGTTCTCGACGTCCTCGCCGACATAGCCCGCCTCGGTCAGCGTGGTGGCGTCCGCCATGGTGAACGGCACGTCGAGGATGCGCGCCAGGGTCTGGGCCAGCAGCGTCTTGCCGCAGCCGGTGGGACCGACCAGCAGGATGTTGGACTTGGCCAGCTCGACGTCGCCGGCCTTGCCGGACAGGCTGGAATCGGCGCCGCGCGTACCGTGGGCCAGGCGTTTGTAGTGATTGTGGACGGCCACCGAGAGGACGCGCTTGGCGTGCTCCTGGCCGATCACATAGTCGTCGAGGACCTTGCAGATTTCGCGCGGGGTGGGCACCCCTTCCCGCGAACGCACGAGGTTGCTCTTGTGCTCCTCGCGGATGATGTCCATGCACAACTCGACGCATTCGTCGCAGATGAACACCGTCGGTCCCGCGATAAGCTTGTGCACCTCATGCTGGCTTTTGCCGCAGAATGAGCAGTAAAGCGTACTCTTCGATTCGCCGCCGGATGATTTACTCATAAAGTCTCCGTCAGGATACCGGCCTCGTCCAACACATGTTAGCCGGTTGCGCGGCGCCCGCACAATCCCAAATGACGGGGACGGCGGACGACTGGCATGGATCGCCGGCCCGCACGCCCCTCCTTCCACGACGCATGGGGCTCGTGGAACGATGGGTACGCGCGGTTCCTACATTCATATAGTTCGGCAAGGGGCGTGGGGAAATGGGCCGGATCAATCTTTGCCGCTGGAGGCGCTGTCCTTGGGCAGCGGCGGCCGGCTGGCCACCACTTCGTCGATGATGCCGAACTCCTTGGCTTCCTCGGGCGACATATAGCGGTCGCGCTCCACCGACTGCTCGATCAGGGTAAGGGCCTGCCCCGTGTGGTGCTCGTAGATCCTGTTCAGCCGGTCGCGCAGCCGCAGGATCTCCTTGGCCTGGATCTCGATGTCGGTGGCCTGGCCCTGGGTGCCGCCCGACGGCTGATGGATCATGATGCGCGAATTCGGCAGCGCGAACCGCTTGCCCTTGGCCCCGGCGGTCAGCAGCAGCGAGCCCATGGACGCCGCCATGCCGATGCACACCGTCGACACCTCGGGGCGGATGTACTGCATGGTGTCGTAAATGGCGAGACCCGCGGTGACTACCCCGCCCGGCGAATTGATGTAGAAGGAGATGTCCTTGGTCGGGTTTTCCGATTCGAGAAACAGGAACTGGGCGGCGACCAGGCTGGAGACGTGGTCGTCGACCGCGCCGGTCAGGAAGATGATCCGTTCCTTGAGGAGACGCGAATAGATGTCATAGGCCCGCTCGCCCCTGTTGGTCGTCTCGACCACCATGGGGACCAGCGTGTTCATGTAGGTTTCGACCGGATCTCTCATCGCCTTCGTCTTCCTTTCGTCGTCTTCGGTCTTCGCCCCGTCGTCCCCCGCCGGGGCGGTCACACATGTTTCCGTCAGGCCTTTTCGCTCTCCGTTCCCTTGTCCTTCTTGGCCGAGGCCTTCTTCGCCGGCTTCTTCTTGGTCTCGTCCTTGGCCGGCGCCGCGGCCTTGCCGGCTTCGTCCTCGTCGGGGTCGCGCAGCAGTTCCTCGCGCGTCACCTTGCGCTCGGTCAGCTTGGCCATTTCGAGCATGAAGTCGACGACGCGATCCTCGATCAGCGGCGCCCGCAGGCTGTCCATCGCCTCGGGGTTCTTCTTGTAGTACTCGATGACTTTCTGCTCCTGGCCGGGATAACGGCGCGCCTCGGCCACGACCGCCCGGTTGATGTCGTCCTGGGTGACCTGGATCTTGTTGGTCTGGCCGACTTCGGCCAGCACCAGGCCCAGGCGGATGCGCCGCTCGGCGATGGCGCGGAACTCCGCCTTGATGTCGTCGTCGCTCTTGTCGCCGTATTCCTTCTTGGCGGCGTCCGGGTCCTGCTTGCGCTGCTCCTCGAACTGCGCCCAGATGCTGTTCAACTCGGCCTCGACCAGGCTGTCCGGCACCGCGAAGTCGTACATCTCGGCTAGGGCGTCCAGCAGGGCCCGCTTGAGGCGCAGGCGCGAGATGGCCTTGAATTCGCGTTCGTGCTCGTCGCGGATCGCCTTCTTCAGGCCGTCCAGGTTTTCCAGACCGGCCTTCTTGGCGAAGTCGTCGTCGATGGTCGCCGGCTTGGTGCTGCGCACTTCCTTGACGTCGACGTCGAAGACGGCATCCTTGCCGGCCAGGTCGGCGGCGCCGTATTCCTTCGGGAAGGCCACGCTGACGGCCACGTGGTCGCCGGCCTTGGCGCCGACCAACTGGTCCTCGAAGCCGGGGATGAACGATCCCGAGCCGAGGTCCAGGTGATAGCCGTCGGCCTTGCCGCCGGGGAATTCCTTGTCGTCAACCTTGCCGACGAAGTCGATGACGACGACGTCGCCCTTGGCCGCGGCGCGCTCGCCGGCGACCGGCTCCGAAACCTTGTTGGCCTCGGCCATGCGCTGCATGACCTCGTCGATCTCGCTGTCCTCGACGTCGACCGTCAGGCGTTCCAGTTCGATCTTCGAGAAGTCGACCGGCGCGATCTCGGGCAGCACCTCCACGGCCATGGTGTATTCGAGATCCTTACCCTCCTCGAAGGACGTGATCTCCACCTTCGGCTGCATGGCCGGCCTGACGCCGTGCTCGGTCATCGCCTTGGCGGTCGTTTCGCCGACCGTGCGCTCCAGCACTTCTCCCATGACGGAGGAGCCATAGCGCTTGCGCAACAGCGAAACGGGCACCTTGCCGGGGCGGAACCCGGGAATGCGCAACGTCTGGGAAAGTTGTTCAAGCCGGGCGGTGATCCGGTTCTCGATATCGGTGGCCGGAACGACGATCTTGAAATCGCGCTTCAACCCCTCGGTCTTGGTTTCGGTGACCTGCATGGACAAACACTCGGTTGGTTTCGTTGATCCGTAATACCAAAATTCCGCCGGACGTCGGCTCGGGCGTACAAAGGGCTGGAACGGGAAGTGGTGCGGGCGGAGGGACTTGAACCCCCACGACTTGCGTCACAGGAACCTAAATCCTGCGTGTCTACCAATTCCACCACGCCCGCCGACCCCGGATAATCGGGCGGGGTCGCAACTCTATACATTTGGCGCCCTCTGTCAATCGGGCGCTGGTCGATTGTCGTCAGCCCTTGGCCAACGAGCGGATGGCCGATGACGCGGCGATCTTTCCGGCGCCGGTATAGGCCTCGTGGTTGTCGTCGATTTCGCCCAGTTTGTAGAGGTAGTTGATCATGATGCCGGCCGACTGCTGGAGCCCGTTGGCCGAGGTGTCGGCCAGCCAGTTCAAGCGTTCCATGCGGGCGCCGTTGGTCAGGTGGAAATGGGCCACCGGGTCCTTCGCCTTGCCGTCGGAGCGCCGCTCCTGCGTCAGGTAGCGGGCGCACAGGCGCATCAGCGGTCCCCGCAGCGCCTGGCAGACGGCGGGGTCCTGGTGCCAGGTGGCGACGTCGCCGATGAGCACCTTCAGCGTGCCCTTGGCGCCGCGCGAGCCGTCGGCGACCTGCGTGAGCGCCTTGCGTTCGGCCGGCAGCAGCAGGCGCGGTTCGCCGTCCGAAAGCGCGTGCTCCAGCCACGGCCGGAAGCCGGGGACCGGCGACAGCGTGGCGAAGGTCTTGAGGCCCTTGAACTCCAGGGCCAGGAGATCGACCACGCGCTTGATCAGGAAGTTGCCGAAGCTGATGCCGGCCAGCCCCTTCTGGGCGTTGGAAATGGAATAGAAGATGGCCGTATCGGCCTTCTGCGGGTCCTGCACCGGGACGGACTCGTCCAAAAGATGCTGGACATTGTCGGCCAGCCCGGCAACCAGCGCCACCTCGACGAAGATCAGCGGCTCGTCCGGCATGCGCGGGTGGAAGAAGGCGAAGCAGCGGCGATCCGAGGCCAGCCGGTTCTTCAGGTCGTCCCAGCCCTTGATGGCGTGGACCGCCTCGTAGGCGATCAGCCGTTCGAGCAGCGCCGCCGAGGCCGAGCGCCAGGTGATTTCCTGCAACTCCAGCAGGCCGACGTCGAACCACGAGGCGAGCAGGCCCTTGAGGTCGGCTTCCACCGGCTTGAACAGGGGGTCCTGGCGGGCCAGCGACAGCAGTTCGGCGCGCATGTCGACCAGGAACTTGATGCCGTTGGGCAATGCGCTGAACTGGGTCAGCAGGCGCAGGCGCGGCGCCTCCATCGCCTTTTTCAGCCGGGCTTCGGCGTGGTGCCGGGCGTCAGGGTCGGCGGCGGCCTGGACGGCGGCGATGGCCGCATCGACGGCGGCGCGGTCGACGTCGAATTCCTGGGCGAGGACGGTCAGGAATCGCCGCCGCCCGGTCTCGTCGAGGTTGAGGTAGGCCCGCCCCAGGGCGGCCGCCCGGGCCCGGGCCGACACCTCGCCGCCCCGCGCCGCCAGGCAGGCCAGCATCTGCTCGCGCAGGCGGGGGATGTCGTCGTCCGGCAGATGCGGGCGCATGCTGGCGGTTTCCGCGCCGTACTCCGAGCCGGCGATGCTCTGCCAGGCGTTGCGCAGGTTGCGCAGCGTCCGATCAAGAAATCCCGCTTTCGTTGCCTCGACCATGCTCACTCCGATTCCGGTTGCCGGGAATGGCCGGCGGCGGCACGCAGCCGGCGCAACACGCCCGGCACCCGTTCCGGCAGATCCTCGGCGATCAGCCCCGGCCCGAAATCGGCCGCCGCCGACCCGTGGACCCAGGTGGCGGCACAGGCCGCGCCGAAGGCGTCCATGCCCTGGGCCAGCAGGCCGAGGACGAAGCCGGCCAGGACGTCGCCGGACCCCCCGGTCGCCAGTTCCGGCGGCGCCGAGGCGTCGATGGCGGCCCGCCCGTCGGGCGCCGCGATGACGGTGTCGGACCCCTTCAGCAGAACGACGGCGCCCGATTGGCGGGCGGCCGCCCGGGCCCGTGTCAGCCGGTCGCCCTCCAGCTTGAACAGGCGGGCGAACTCGCCCTCGTGCGGGGTCAGCACGCAAGGGCCGCCGATCGCCTCGAACAGCGCCTTCGGCTTCCTGGCGAAAACGGTCAGAGCGTCGGCGTCCAATACCGTCGCCTTGCCGGCGGCCAGTGCCGCCAGCGCCCGGCGATGGGTGATTTCGTTGACGCCGGCGCCCGGCCCGACCAGCACGGCGTTACGCCGCGGGTCGGCAATGAACTCGCCGAAACCGCCACGACCGGCCAGCGGCTTCACCAGCGTGCCCGGCATGTCGGCGGCGTAGATGGGAAAGGCTTCCGGCGATGTCGCGATGGTTACCAGCCCGGCCCCGATGCGCCGGGCGCCGCGTGCCGCCAGCCGGGCGGCGCCGGTCATTTCGCTGCCCCCGGCGATGACGGCGTGGCCGCGGGTGTATTTGTTGCTCTCGAAATTCGGCCACGGGTAGCGCTCCAGCCACAGGCCCGGCGCGTTGAACGCGGTCTGGGGGGCGATGTCGGCAAGCACCGCCTCGGGGATGCCGATGTCGGCGACCACCAGGGCGCCGGCCAGATCCCGTCCGGGGCGCAGGAAGTGCCCTGGCTTGGCCCTGAAGAAGGTGACGGTGACGGTGGCCTGGGGGGCGGCGCCCATGACCTGGCCGGTGTTGCCGTGGACGCCGCTCGGCACGTCGACCGCCAGGCAGGCGAGGCAACGCTGGTTGATGGCCTCGATCACGGCCCTGGCCGGTCCATCGAGGGGGCGCGCCAGACCGGCCCCGAACAGGGCGTCGACGACCAGTTCGCAACCGTCGAGAAGCGCCGGGCCGTCGAGTGGCAAGACGTTGCCGGTCCAGCGCCTGGCATTGGCGGCGGCATCGCCCTTGAGCCTGGCCCGGTCGCCCAGCAGGGCAAGGCGCACCGGCCAGCCGGCTTCGCGCAGCAGGCGGGCGACGACGAATCCGTCGCCGCCGTTGTTGCCCGGACCGCACAGCACCACCGTCGGGCGCGGCGTCGGCCAGCGCTGGCGGATTTCGCGAAAGACGGCGGTTCCCGCCGCTTCCATGAGGGCAAGACCGGGCACGCCGGCGCGTGCGGCGGCGGCGTCCGCCTGGTACATTTCCTCGACGCTGAGCAGCGCGGTATCGGTCATGGCCTCCCGCTTCGCAGACGAATTTCCAAGTATCATAATGGGTTGGACGGGCCGTCGAAAGGTCACAGATGGGTCTAGGCGTTCCAGGCGGGCAAGGATTATAAGATCGCCGCCATGACTGCCTGTGAATTTTCCAAGACCAAAAAGAGGGCAATCCGATGAGAGTGTTGGTGTTGGGCGCCGGCGTGGTCGGCGTCACAACCGCCTATTGGCTGGCCAAGGCCGGCCATCAGGTCGTCGTGCTGGACCGCCAGTTGGGGCCGGGGCTGGAAACCAGTTTCGCCAACGGCGGCCAGATTTCGGCCAGCCATGCCGACCCGTGGGCCGGGCCGGCGACGCCGCTGAAGGCGCTCAAATGGCTGGGCCGCGAGGACGCGCCGCTGATCATCCGGCCGCGCCTCGATTTCGCGATGTTCGGCTGGTGCCTGCGCTTCCTCGCCAACTGCACGGCGGCGCGCAACCGCGTCAACACCGAGCGCATCCTCAGGGTCGCCGTCTACAGCCGCCAATGCCTGGCCCAGATCCGCGCCGACACCGGCATCGCGTACGACCAGGCCGAACGCGGCATCCTGCACGTCTATTCCGACGCCAAGGAATTCGAGGCGGCGGTACCCAAGGCCGCGCTGATGACCCGATACGGCTGCATCCGCGAGGTGCTGGACGTCGAGGGCTGTGTCGCCCGCGAACCGGCCCTGGCGGAATCCCGCCACAAACTGGTCGGCGGCACCTACAGCCCCGACGACGAAAGCGGCGACGCCTACAAGTTCACCGCCGGGCTGGCCGATATCTGCCGGGGCATGGGCGTGCAGTTTCGCTATGGCACCCAGGTGCGCCGGCTGATCGCCCATCGCAACCACCTCCTCGGCGTCGTCACCGACGGCGGCACGCTCAATGCCGACGACTACGACCTGTTCGTCCTGGCCATGGGCAGCTACACGCCGCTGCTGCTGAAGCCGCTGGGCGTAAGGCTGCCGGTCTATCCGGCCAAGGGCTATTCGGTGACCATCCCGACGGCGCCGGAAAATCCCGGTGGGGCGCCGCGGGTGGCGATCATCGACGACGAGCGCAAGATCGTCTATTCGCGTCTGGGCGACCGCCTGCGGGTAGCCGGCACCGCCGAGCTGACCGGCTATGACACCAGCTTGAGCGGCGCGCGCGCCCATTCCATCCTGACGGCGGCGATGGATCTCTTCCCCCGCTGCGGCGACGCCTCGCGGGCGGAATTCTGGGCCGGGCTCAGGCCGACCACGCCGGACAGCGTGCCGGTCATCGGCCGCACGCGCTTCGAGAACCTGCTGATCAACACCGGCCACGGCACGCTGGGCTGGACGATGTCCGCCGGGGCCGGCCGGCTGGTCGCCGATCTGGCCAGTGGCAAGGACCCGGACATCGATCTGGACGGCCTCGGCATCGACCGCTTCGCCTGAACCGCCTTTCCGGCCGATAAGGGCTTAATTTCGGGAACACCATGGCTTAATTTCGGGGACACCATATTTAATTCCGTAGTGAATTAAATATGGTGTCCCCGAAATTACCCCGAAATTACCTCTGTTCCCGAAATTACCTCGAGCTTGACGAAGCGTTTCCCCAGGATTAGAACATAACAGGAACATTTGGGGTGGTTCGTCAGGGTGGAGGCCTTGTCCCGTCATGTCCCGATCGAGCGCGTTCCATCAGGCCGATCCGGCCGTGCTGGAGAGCCTGCGCCGTCGCATCCGGGGGCTGGAAGGCGCCTTCTGCCGGGCTGACGGCGGTGGCGTCCTGGGGCTGGGGGCGCCGGCCCTCGACGAGGCCCTGCCCTGGGGCGGTCTGCCGCGCGCCGCCCTGCACGAGGTGCAGGCCGCCGACGGCGGGGCCGCCGCCGGCTTCTGCGCCGGCCTGCTGACCCGCCTGGCCGGCGGCACGGGAACGGTGCTGTGGTGCCGGCGCGGCTACGGGCGCCGCCTGTATGGCCCCGGCCTGACCGCCTTCGGTCTCGATCCGGCCCGCCTGATCGTGGTGCGCGGGCGCAACGCCACCGATGTGCTGTGGGTGATGGAGGAAGCCTTGCGCAGCGGCGCCCTGGCGGCGGTGCTGGGCGAGGCCGAGGGGTTGAGCGTGACGGCGGCCCGGCGGCTGCAATTGGCGGCCGAGGGCGGCGCCACGGCGGCCCTGCTGCTGCGGGGGCGAGACGACGAGGGGGCGAGCCCGGCGGTGACGCGCTGGCGGGTGGCCGCCGCCCCCGGCGCCAGGGCCGAGGGGCGGCCCGGCGTCGGCCGGCCGCGCTGGCGGGTCGATCTCATCAAATGCCGCAATGCGGCGGGGGCGGCGGCCGGCGGCCCCCGCTCCTGGCTTGTGGAATGGACCGATGGACCGGATGGAACGACGGCGGGTGGTTTCGCTGTGGTTGCCGACCTTCGCGACCGATCTTGTGCGGCGCCAGGCGGCGACGGCGCGGCCCTCCTCCGGCTGGCCGGCTGAGCCGCCGCTGGCGACGGTGGCGGCGGGGCGCGGCGGCCTGCGCATCGCCGCCGCCAATCGGGCGGCGTTGGCCGGCGGCGTCCGGCCGGGCCAGCCTTTGGCCGACGCCTATGCCGTACTTCCCGAACTGCGCGCCCTGCCCGCCGACTCCGCCGCCGAGGCCAAGGCGCTGGACGGACTGGCCGCCTGGTGCGGCCGCTATACGCCATGGACGGCGGTGGATGGCGAGGGCGGCAACCCCTGCTCCGGTGCCGGCGGGCTGTGGCTCGACGTCACCGGCTGCGCCCACCTGTTCGGTGGCGAGGCGGCGCTGCTGCAAGACCTCGTCGGTCGCCTGGAGGGGCTGGGCTTCGCCGCCCGCGCCGCCCTGGCCGACACCCCTGGCGCCGCCTGGGCGGTGGCCCGCTTCGGCGAACTCGACGGGAATGACTTGGCGGTAGTGCCGCCTGGCGGCCTGCGGGCAGCCCTGGCGCCGCTGCCGGTGGCGGCGCTTCGGCTCGACGGGGTGGCGGCGGAGGGCTTGCGCCGGGTCGGCCTGCGCCGGGTCGGCGACCTTATCGACCTGCCGCGGGCGCCGCTGGCCGCCCGTTTCGGCGAAGCGGCGTTGCGCCGCCTCGATCAGGCGCTGGGCCGCGTGGGGGAATCCCTGTCGCCGCGCCGGCCGGTGGCCCCCCTGCGCGCCCGGCTGGCCTTCGCCGAGCCGATCGCCACGCAAGACGACATCGCCGCCGCCGTCCGCCATCTGCTGGCCGACCTCTGCCGCCGGCTGGCCGAAGTCCGCCGGGGTGCCCGGCGGCTGGACTTGGTGCTTTATCGCGCCGACGGCACCTGCGCCGGCGCCGCCATCGGCACCAGCCGGCCGGTGCGCGACGCCGGCCACCTGGAGCGCCTGTTTGCCGAAAAGCTGGAGGGCCTGGACCCGGGATTCGGCATCGAGGTGATGGCACTGGCCGCCCCCGTCGCCGACAGCCTGGAGGCGCAGCAAGCCGATCTGGCGACCGGCGGCGCGGCGGCCGAGGAAGGATTGGCCCGGCTGATCGACCGGCTGGGCAACCGCCTGGGCGCGGCCAACGTGGCCCGCCTGGTCCCGCAGGCCAGCCACATCCCGGAAAAGGCCTGCCGCGAGGAGACGGCGCTGGCCTCCTCCGCCCCGCCGCCCGCCGCCGCCGGCCAGGACGACTTCTGCCCGTCGCCGCCCCGCCCGCTCCATCTGCTGGCCTGGCCCGAGCCGGTCGACGTGATGGCGCCGGTGCCCGATCATCCGCCGCTGATGTTCCGCTGGCACGGCCGGCCGCATCGGGTCGTGCGGGCCGACGGCCCCGAGCGCATCGCCCCCGAATGGTGGCTGGCCGAGGAGCCGCTGGACCCCGAGGCGGCCGAGCGGGCGACCCGCGACTACTATCGGGTGGAAGATGCCGACGGCCGCCGCTTCTGGCTCTACCGCCAGGGGCTTTACAGGGCCGACGGGGCGCCGCGCTGGTATCTGCACGGGGTGTTCCCATGAGCGGCCCCTCTCCTGTCTACGCCGAGCTTCAGGTGACCAGCAACTACAGCTTCCTCCGAGGCGCCTCGCACCCGGAAGAGCTGGTGTTTGCCGCCGCCGCCCTCGGCCATGCAGCGATTGCCATCACCGATCGCAACAGCCTGGCCGGCGTCGTGCGCGCCCATGCCGCCGCCAAGAAAGCCGGCATTCGGCTGGTGGTGGGCGCGCGCCTTGACCTGACGGACGGGCCGTCGCTGCTGTGCCTGCCCACCGACCGCGCCGCCTATGGCCGGCTGGCCCGGCTGCTGACCGTCGGCAAGCGGCGCGCCGTCAAGGGCGGCTGCGAACTGGGCCTGACCGACGTCTTCGCGCACGGCCAAGGGCAGATCGTCGTCGTCCTGCCTCCGGCGAAGGCCGACCCGGCCTTCGGCGATGTTCTCAAGATGCTTAAAAATTACTTCAAGGATAAGTTATATCTATCTGTAAATTATCTTTATTCAGGCGCTGATGCCCAGCGGATCGCGGGGCTGGCCGAGGTGGCCAGCCAGGCCGGCGTGCGCCTTGTCGCCACCAACGACGCGCACGCCCACACGCCGGCCCGCCGCCCCCTGCAGGACGTGCTGACCTGCATCCGCGAGCACTGCACCCTTCGCGAAGCCGGTTTCCGGCTGGCCGCCAACGCCGAGCGCCACCTGAAGCCGCCGGCCGAGATGGCGCGGCTGTTCGCCGACCACCCCGACGCCGTGGCGCGCACGGTCGAGATCGCCGAGGCCTGCGCCTTCAGCCTCGACGAATTGCGCTACGAGTACCCGATCGATCCGGTGCCCGACGGCCGCACCCCGCAGGAGGAGTTGGCGCGCCTCGCCTGGATCGGCGCCGCCGAGCGCTTTCCGGAAGGCGTCCCCGCCAAGGTGCTGGGCCAGATCGAGCACGAACTGACCCTCATCGAGCAATTGGGTTACGCCCCCTATTTTCTCACCGTGCACGACATCGTCCGTTTCGCCCGCGGCCACGGCATCCTGTGCCAGGGCCGCGGCTCGGCCGCCAACTCGGCGGTATGCTATGCGCTGGGTATCACAGCGGTCGATCCCAGCCGCGTCGACCTTTTGTTCGAACGCTTCGTCTCGGCCGAGCGCGACGAGCCGCCCGACATCGACGTCGACTTCGAGCACGAGCGGCGCGAGGAGGTCATCCAGTACCTTTACGCCAAATACGGCCGCGAGCGGGCCGGCATGACCGCCACCGTCATCACCTATCGCACCAAAAGCGCGCTGCGCGAGGTCGGCAAGGCGATGGGGCTATCGGAGGATTCCATCGTCGCCTTGCAGGGAGCGACCTGGCGGCGCGACTGGGAGGATATCCGGCCCGCCGACATCCGCGAGGCCGGGCTTGACCCCGACGAACGCACCGTGCGCCTGACCCTGGCGCTGGCCGGCGAGCTGCGCGGCTTCCCCCGGCATCTCTCGCAGCATACCGGCGGCATGGTGATGACCAAAGGGCCGCTTTGCGAGGCGGTGCCCATCGCCAACGCTGCCATGGCGGATCGCACCGTCATCGAGTGGGACAAGGACGACCTCGATACCCTGGGCATGCTCAAGGTCGACGTCCTGGCGCTCGGCATGCTGACCTGCATCCGCAAGGCCTTCGACCTCGTTTCCCGCCACCACGGCCGGTCCCTTGCGCTCGCCACGGTGCCGGCCGAGGACCCGGCCGTCTACGACATGCTGTGCGAAGGCGATTCGGTGGGCGTCTTCCAGGTCGAAAGCCGCGCCCAGATGGCCATGCTGCCGCGTCTCAAGCCGCGCAATTTCTACGACCTCGTCATCGAGGTGGCGATCGTCCGGCCCGGCCCCATCCAGGGCGACATGGTGCATCCCTATCTGCGCCGCCGCCAGGGGAAGGAGGCGGTTTCCTATCCTTCCAAGGACCTGGAAGCGGTGTTGGGCAAGACCCTGGGCATTCCGCTGTTCCAGGAGCAGGCCATGAAGATCGCCATCGTCGGCGCCGGCTTCACGCCGTCGGAGGCCGATGCCCTGCGCCGCGCCATGGCCACCTTCCGCCGCTCCGGCGAGATCCATCTGTTCGAGGTCCGCTTCATCGACGGCATGGTGGCGCGCGGTTACGGGCGCGACTTCGCCGAGCGCTGCTTCCGCCAGATCGAGGGCTTCGCCGACTACGGCTTCCCCGAATCCCATGCCGCCAGTTTCGCGCTTCTCGTCTACGTATCGGCCTGGCTCAAGCGCCACTACCCGGCGGCCTTTGCGGCGGCGCTTCTCAACAGCCAGCCGATGGGATTCTACGCGCCGGCCCAGATCGTGCGCGACGCCCGCGACCACGGCGTGACGGTGCGCCCTGTCGATGTCAATCTCAGCGACTGGGACCATGCGCTGGAGGACGGCGACGGCGCCGGCCATGCCACGCTGCGCCTCGGCCTGCGCCAAGTCGGCGGGTTCCCGGCAGCGGCTGGCAAGGCGCTGGTCGAGGCGCGCGGCGCCGGCTACGCCGATGTCGAGGACATCCACCGCCGGGCCGGCCTCGTCCCGGCGCCGCTCGAAGCCCTGGCCCGGGCCGACGCCTTCGGCTCGCTTGGATTGAACCGCCGTCAGGCCCTATGGGCGGTGCGCGGCCTCAAGGGGCAGGCGCCGCTGCCGCTGTTCGCCGCCGCCGAGGCCCGCGAAACCGCCCGCGAGCCGGCCGTGGCGCTGCCCGCCATGACGGCGGGGGAAAGCGTCACCGACGATTACCGGGCGTTGCGCCTGTCGCTCAAGAGCCATCCGGCGGCCCTGCTGCGCGACAAGCTTTCGGCCGAACGCTACAGCCCGTGCGCGCGCCTCAAGGACCTGGGGCACGAGGCATCGAGCCGCGTGGCCGGGCTGGTCGTCACCCGCCAGCGGCCGGGCACCGCCAGCGGCGTCATTTTCGTGACGCTGGAGGACGAGACCGGCATCGCCAACGTGATCGTCCATGCCCAGGTGTTCGAGCGCTACCGCCGGACGCTGCTGGGAGCCGGCCTGTTGGGGGTGGTCGGCCGGGTGCAGCGCGAGGGCGCGGTCATCCACGTGCTGGCCCGCCAACTCGTCGATCTCACCTCCCTGCTCGGCCGGCTGACCGCCGAGGCCGGGCCGTCGATCCGGGTGGAGTCCCACGATTTTCACTGAGCCGGGTTTGCCGGACCGTCGCCCTCGTGGATGTCCTTCAACTGGCCGGCCTTGAACATGCCGCTTGCCGCCTGATACCAGGCCATTGCTTCCCGCGCCAACCGCCCGTCCTCCAACGGCTGGTCGGAAGGGGTCTGTACCCCCGCCGCCATCGTCGGCCGATGGCGGGCATCGAGCACCAGCAGACGGCCGCCCTTCAGGTAGCCGAGCTTCTGATAGGTGCTGATGAAGGCCCGCTCCCGGCCCGCCTCCAGGGCGAAGAGGTCGTAGCCGAAAAAGCGGCTTTCGTAGTCGAGGCCCAGCCAGCCCATCAGGGTGGGCGCGACGTCGATCTGGCTCATCAGGCGGGCCATGACGCCGGGCGCCAGCAGTTTCGGGGCGTACCAGATCATCGGGATGCGATAGCGTTCCGGCGGCAGGTCGGCGCGTCCCGCCGCCTTGGCCGTGTGGTCGGCCAGGATGATGAACAGCGTGTCGTCGAACCACGGCTTGGCGGCGCTGCGCCGGATGAAGTCGCCGATCGCCCAGTCGGTGTATTTCACGGCCCCTTCGCGGCGCTTCTGGGGCAGGTCGACGCGACCGTCCGGGAAGGTGAACGGTCGGTGGTTGGACGTCGTCATGATGTGGGCGAAGAAGCGATGTCCCTGGGCGAACTCCCGGTCCAGATTGGCGAGGGCCAGGGAGTACAGGTCCTCGTCGGCGATCCCCCAGATGTTTTCGTGGTGGATGGGCAGGCCCTCGGCGCCCATCGCCGAGCGGTCGACCACCTGGTAGTGGTTGGCCGCGAAATAGGCGTTCATGTTGTCGAAGAAGCCGTAACCGCCGTAGATCCAATAGGGCGTCCAGCCCCGCTCGCCCAGCTCCTCGCCAAGGTTTTCGAGATCGTCGTTGTTGGGGCGGCGCACGATGCTTTGGCCGGGCGTCGGCGGTGTGCCGACCGACAGCGCCTCCAGCCCGCGAACCGTGCGCGTGCCGGTGGCGAACAGGTTGGTGAACAGCAAACCCTGCTCGGCCAGCCGGTCCAGTTCCGGCGTCAGGCCGAGCGTGTTGCCGAAATGCCCCAGGAAATCCGCCGACAGGCTTTCCACCGAAATCAGAACGACGTTGGCCTCTTGCGGCGGGTGATAGGCGCTGACCTGGCGCTCGATGCCCGAAGGGCCCGTGAAGTTGGAGTGCGGTTCTTGCAGCAGCGAGCGGATTTCCGCCTGGAGGTCGGCCTGCCCGAGGGTCGGGTAGTAACGGGCGTAGTCCAGTTCATTGTTCCGGTAGGCATGGACGAAGGCGAATATGCCATTCGTCGACAACTGCTCGACGAAGGTGTTGGCCGGATAGTCGGCCAGCCTGGGGTCGAGGACGAAAAGGCCGGCCCCGGCGGTGGCAGCCACCAGGGCGACGCGGCGCCAGCGCTGGGTCCACCGCCCATGGTTCACGGAGCGGCCGCGCGGCCAGGTGCGCCAGACCACCAGCAGGGAAACCGCCAGGATGGCCGCCAGTCCCAGGCCGACCGGATAGCTTTCCCAGATGTTGCCCAGCACCTCGTGCGTGTAGATGAGATAGTCGACGGCGATGAAGTCGAACCGGCTGTTGAACTCGCCCCAAAAGGCGAACTCGGCCGCCGCCAGGATGAGGAACGAACCGAGATAGATGGCGGCCCACAGCATCGCCCACAGGCGTTCGCCCCGGCCCGGCCGGCCGGTGGCGGCAAAGGCCGGCAGGAGGGCGTCGTACACCGCCCACGGCAGCAGAACCCAGGCGAGGACGGCGACATCGAAGGCGACGCCGACGGCGAGGAAGCGGGACCACTCGGACCCCTGGAACCCCTCGCCGCTGAAAAGCGCCAGGCCGACCCGCGTTGCCAGGGAAGCCGCCATGAAGCTGGCGGCGATCCACGTCAGGCGTTGTCCTCCGCGAAGCATGGCTGTCCTATCGTCGCTGCTGGAACAGCCCCCATGTATCGCAGTTTTTGCCGAACGGAAAGCGGTCTATTGCGAACGCCTAGCGATTGGCCGGCTGTCGTTCACCGGGCTCCCGTAGCCGAACTTCCGGGCGGTTGGCGCCGTCTCGCGCTCGATCACGGCCAGCTCGGCGTCGGTGAACTTCGGCTTGTAGTAGCCGGGAAAGCGGATGCGCTCGGCCGCCTCGGCGAGGAACCCCTCGCCGGCCGCCAGTCCGCAGTGGCTCAAGGCCTCGGCGATCGTCTGGCGCGGCGTCTGGCACAGATCCTCGTAACGGACCACGCGGGTCGCCGCGCGGATTTCGGGGCTGCCCGCCAGGACGTCGGCGACGTGATCGTGGATCAGCGTCCAGTAGCGGGCCCACCCCTCGACCTCGGCGCCGCCCTGCCACAAGGCCGTGACCTCGGCCACGCGGCGCGGATCGCCGATGGCGATGGCCCGGCGGTCGAGGCCGAATTCGAAATGCCCGACCCGTTGCAGGTGGCGCACCGCCGCCGGATTGTCGTGTTGTCCCTTGGCGAACAGCGCCTGCTGCTTCATGAGGGACGCGATATGCCAGACCGGATCGCGCACCGGCACGACGAAGCGGGCGTCCGGGAACAGGCGCAGCAGATAGCCCAGGCGGGTGACGTTGTAGTTGCCCTTGGCGACGTAGCGGCGCCGCCCGCGCACCGCCAGCAGCTTGCGGATGTGATCGACATAGAACCGCGCAAAGCCCCGATGGTCGGCCGCCGGATCGTCAAGCGAGGCGCGGTGCGACGGATCGTGCAGCCCCGGGAAAAAGGCCATCCACAGCATTTCCTCGAAGGCTTCCGGGCTGTTCGAGGTGATGGCGATGCCGTCCCTGTGGGTCCTTTCGACCGGCCGTTCGTCTTGCCGCGCCACGCGGTCGAGCCAGCGGTTCCACCAATAAGGCGTGAAGATCAGCGGGTAGTCGCGGTAGCGATGCGTCGCCACCTCGGGGTGGCGGGCCAGGGTTTCGAGCAGGATCGTGCTGCCGGAACGCGCCAGGCCGGCGATGTAGATGGGCCGGTCGATCGCCTCCCCGGCGCGCTCGGCCAATACCGCCTTCGTCTCGATGTTGCCGAGCGAAATCCACAGGCGCCGGTGGCGGGTGACGAATTCGCCCACCCTGTCCATCCAGCCGGCGACCGCGAAGCCGTCGCCCCCGGCCGCCTTTGTATTGGCGCTTTTCGCCTCCATGGACATGGCCTTACTGGATGCGGGCGATGCGGTAGAAGAACAGCGAGGTGACGAAAAAGACCGGGATGAACAGCGCCATCCAGGAGCGCGCCCAGCCGGGGCCGAACGGCAGATAGGCCTGTTCCGGAAGGTGGACGGTCACCCGCTCGACCGGCCCATGGTCGGGCAGATAGCCGGCCGGGTTGCCGAGCAGCACGTTCCACCAATGCCGTTTCTCGATCTGCGGGATGGGCTTCTGAACGGGGATGTCGGCAACGGCTTGGCCGGTCCGCTCGCGCACCGTGATGCGTGGAACGTCGGCTTCGGTCCGCCACGTGCCCTCGAAGCCGGCCGGCACCACCTCGATGAACGGCGCGCTGTCCGGCAGGAAGCGGGCGTAGGAGGTGTCGAGCCAGATCATCAGGGTCAACGCCGGCAGCGAGGCGATGAGGGTCGCCGGCAGCACCAGGCCGAGATGGCGGAAAGCAATCGCCAGCTGGGCGCGGATCAGCGGCATGGCGCTGGCCAAGTCCTCGCCGTCGTGGTCGAGCATCCGGCGGCGCAATTCCGCAACCCGTTCCTTGGTCGCGGCGATCTTCGCCTGGGGCGACAGCCATTTGTAGATCAGCAGGCTGGAGACGGCCGCCACCACGGCCCAGAAAACCAGCCGCCAGGGGGCCGGCGCCGCCGCGAAGACCGCCCGGTCGACCAGGTCGTAGAGCGGGCCGGGAAGGTTAAACAGCCCCATGACGCGATACGTCCTCTTGCGGTGGGCGGGAGGCCCGTGGCGGGGACACCGAATCCCCGCCGGCCTGCGCGCCCGGGGTGGCGGCGGTGCGGCTTTTGCGCAGGAAACGGCGGAGCGGCCACAGGACGACGAAACCGATGGCCGCCCCGACGGCGATGACGACGCCCCACAGGGCGCCCAGCAGGCTCAGTCCGGCGCCGGGTCCGACATAGGCGGCGGCGGGCGTCGTCACGACCGCCGGCAGCAGGATGGCGACGGTCCAAAGGAAGAGGCGTTCTCTTGTCATGCGTCTCATCGTGCTTTCTCCGTTAGCGTTCGTTCGATGCTGTCCCGGAACGCCGGCTCCAGGCGGCCCGGAATGACGCGTTGCGCCCCGGAAACGACGGGGATGTAGCGGTTCCCCTCGCCGCTTCGCACCGGATTGACGTATTCCCAGGCAATGGTTCCGTCGCGAGCGACCTCCAGAAGGCGTCCGCCGTCGGACTCGGTAATCAGCGTGTTGCCGTTGGCGAGCCGTTCGATCGAGCCGCGGATTTCGCTCGAGAAGGGACGTTCGGCGTCGCCCTCGTATCGCCACGTCACCTCCATCGTCTTCGGATTGAAGGCGAGGATGCGGGAATCGTTTCCCTTATCGAAGGTGCCGAAGTTGTCGAACACCAGGATGTCGCCGTTATCCAGCACGCGGGGATCGTGCTGGCCGACCCATGGGCCCCGCGTCGCCCATTCGACTTCCCCGCTTTCCGGGTCGATCACGGCGAGCACGCCGATGTCGCGGAAGGACACGACGACGTGTCCTTCGCCTCCGACCGCGAAGCGCCGGGCCTTGGCCTTGTCGATGTATTCGACGGCATTGGTGTGCAGCGGGTCTTCGGTCGAAAAGGCCGGGGTGGCGTGCACGAAGCCGTCGTAGCGCGACTGCGCCAGGGCATGGGTCAGCGAAATCTTCTTCAACTCGCGGCCGTCGGGCGACAACGTTACCAGAAAGTCGTCGAGGCGCGGGCTTCCCAAGGTGGTGAAGCCCTTGATCTTCTCGGAGGTGAATTCCTGGGTCAGCGTGAAAATGCGACCGTCGGGGGCGATGTCGAAATCATGATGGACCGGCTGCAGATAGCTCCAGATCACCTCGGAGTTCTTGTTCAGCTTGACCATGCCGTAGCCCCACGGGGTGTCGCCCGCGGCTTCGTAGATGGCCAGCAGGTCGCCGTTCGGCAGGACCTCGGCCTTGGTCATGAAGATCAGGGGGTCCGGCTGCGGATTCTTGATGGCGGCCTGTTCGTTCCAGACCGTGCTGTAGGGCCGATTCCATTCGTGGAGCGTGCGGCCATCCATGGTGATGAGGCGGGCGTACGGGCCGTCGCCGGAGGTGTAGAGGGTGTATCCGGGAAAGGCGCGCCCGGCCTCGTAGGCGGTGACGCCCAGGGCAGCGGTGCGGGCTTTCCGCCACTGATCGGTGGCCAGGGGGTCGCTCGACATCTCGACCTTGTCGATGTAGGCGACCGCCGCCCGGTAGGCGTCGCGCAACGGCTGGGAGGGGAAGGTCTGGCTGAGGACCGCGAACGCGCCGGCGGCGAAGGCCAGGAACCCCATCGCCAGGAAGAACAGCCCCTGCCCGGCCCGTTCCAGGATTCCGCCGACCCGATCGCGATCCGGCTTGCGGCGGGATGGAAAGACGACTTTTGTCGCGCTCATTTCGGCCCGGCTCCACGTTCGAAACCCACTCGATTCCATCGGCATCCTCCTGGGTGCGGATTACTGCGAAGCTGCGCGGGAACTTCCCGCGGCTTGGGGGCGCGGCTTCGCGGCGGGTCGCGGCTTGACTGCCGCCCGGATTTCACGCCGATCGGCGGACGCATCGAGGCCGATCCGCCGCCGGATTTCGGTGGCCGAGATCTCCTCGACCTCGGGCGAAAGCTCGAGCCGCTCGACGGCATATCCGACATCGCGGCCGTAGAAGATGTGGGTGATATTGGCCATGTCGATCACGCTGAACCGCCCCTTGTGGCGCCACAGCGCGGTCTCGATGCGCTCCTTGACCTCCTCGAAGGGGAACGGATTGCTGGCGTCGTCGCGGGAATGGGTGTTGCGCACGGCGATGCATACCTGGCCGGCCCGCTCGATGCCCTTTTCGATCAGGGCCCGATGGCCGTCGTGAAAGGGCTGCCAACGCCCGACGAACAGCGCCGTCGGCCGCCGGGGGTCGAAGACGGGCCGCAGGCGCTGGGCGATCTGTTCGGCCCAGTATTCGGGGGTGCCCGAGGCGGTGACCCGCACGTCGCAGCGGTCGGGCGGCACGAACAGGCGGTCGGTGTCCTCGAAGCGGCTTTCCCTGATGCGATCGACCCACACAACGAAGGCCTCGCCGAAGGCTTTCCGGGTCTCTGGCGTCGGGCAGATGAAGTCGGCGACCGCAAGATTGCCCGCCTCGATCACCCGATCGCACAGCCAGCCCATGCGGCGCGCCTGCTCGATGCGGTCCGCGACGGAAAAACCGAGGTCCTTGTTGATGTTATGCCGGATCTCATCGGCATTGAAATGAATGGCGTTGAGCCGCCGGGCCAGCACTTTGGCGAGCGTGGTCTTGCCGCTGCCGGGCAATCCCATCACGAGTATCTTTCCGGAAACGTCGGATGCAGTCATGGGTCCTCTCAACGAGCAATTTCAGGAGCGGCGGCGCGACGGCGTGACCGATCGTCCGGGAGTGGGAGCCCGGCGCGGCAGGGGGAGGATCAGGCCGAATTCCCGTCGGATGCAAAATCCGTTACGGGCGACAGGCTGCCGTCTCACAGTGGGTAGACTTCGCGAGGCGGCCTTCTATTTCACCGTTTCATGTTCGGGTCGGAACCGGCGGTGGCCGGGCCGGGTATTGAGACCGCCCCGGCGGCGCCTATATCTTCCGCATGGCCCGCAAATTTGTCGTCCTGATCGTTGTGCTTCTGGGGCTCAGCGCCTGCGCCCTGCCCACCCTCTATCAGCCGGCCACCGACGGGTACGGCTTCTCCCAGCAGCAGATCGAGGGCAACCGCTTCCGGGTGTCGTTTTCCGGCAATTCGCTGACCGCCCGCGAGACGGTGGAAAATTACCTGCTCTATCGCGCCGCCGAACTGACGCTGGCCCAGGGCGGCGACTATTTCGTCGTCGTGAACCGCGAGACCGAGGCGCGCAGTCAATACGACACCGGCTTCGGCGGCTATGGCGGATATGGCGGCTACGGCCCATGGGGGCACCGGCATTCCTTCATCGGGGCCGGCAGCGGACGGGCGATCACCGAATACCGGGCCTACGCCGACATCGTGGTTTACCGCGGGGCGAAGTCGCCGACCGAGCCCAACGCCTATGACGCGCGCGACGTCACGGCGAGGCTCGCTCCCACCGTCGTCCGGCCGTCGCCGCCGAAAGCCGGGTAAGGCCCGTCAGCGGTCGGCCCAGCGGCAGAAGCCGAGGGCGAGGACGGCGAAGCCGGCGAAGGCAAACGCGAGCGGCAGGATGGTTCCATCGTAAGCCTGCCCGATGAGCGATCCGACGGTCGCCGAGATGGCCGTCACCACGGTGCCGATGACGGCGGCGGCCGACCCGGCGATGTGGCCCATCGGCTGCATGGCCATCGCGTTGAGGTTGCCGAACAGCATGCCGTGGCAGAAGAACATCGGCGCCAGCACCAGGAAGGTCAGCCACAACGGCGGAATACCCTCGAACACAAAGGCGATGCCGGCGAAGGTCAAGGCCAGCCCGATCATGCCGAAAAGCGCCATATAGACGAGCCGGCGCATGCCCAGCAGCACGACGACACGCGAATTGACGAAGGCGGCCAGCCCGATCGATCCGGCCAGCCCGCCGAAGGCGAACGGAAACAGGCCGCCCAGCCCATAGGTTTCCTGGAAGACCTGCTGGGCCGACGTCAGATAGCCGACGAAGGCCGAGAACAGGCAGGCGGTGGCCATCAGATAGGCGATGACCGTACGGTGGGTCACGACCTCGATCAGGGCGCGGCCGACGCGGCGGAAGGACAGCGGATGGCGGTGGGCGTCCGAGAGCGTTTCGGGCAGTCGCCACCCGGCCCAGGCGGCCATGATGCCACCCAGGACGAGCGCCAGCCAGAAGATGCCGCGCCAGCCGGTGAAGGTCAGGACTCCCTGCCCGACCAGCGGGGCGAACACCGGCACCAGGATCGAGACGGTCATGATCATCGACACCGTCTTGGCCATTTGCCGGCCCTCGAAACGGTCGCGGACGATGGCGACCGCCAGCACCCGCGGGGCCGCGGCGCCGATGCCCTGGGTCAGGCGGCCCAGGATCATCGTCTCGAAGGTCGGCGCCCAGATCGAAATCAGGCAGCCGGCGCCGAACAGCGCGATGCCGAACAGCAGGATCGGCTTGCGGCCCAGGCTGTCGGACAACGGCCCGAACAGCACCTGCGCCAGGGCCATGCCCAGCAGAAAGGCCCCGATGACCAGCTGGCGGCGGTTGTCGTCGGTGGTGGCCAACTCCTGGCCGATCATCGGCAGTGCGGGCATGACGGCGTCGGTCGACAGGGCGGCCAACGACATGATGAGAGCCATCAGGACGATGAATTCGACGTGGCGCATGGATGGATCGGGGCGAGGCCTGAAAGTGTCGGGGGGCGGCACCCTACATGTAGGCAGGCCGTTCTGGCCAGCCTAGAGCGCGATTTGTTCGTCGAATAACAGTTTCCAGGCCGAACGGCAGGCGACCGTGCCGGCGGCCTCGGACTTCAGCCCGGCCAGAAAGCGGCGCAGGGTCTTCACCTTGTCGCCGATCTCGTCCATGCGATCGCCCCCGAGGTCGAGGGCGGCCAGGAAGCGCCAGGGGTGGTCCTCGATGAGGGCCGCCCAGTCGGGCCGCACGCGGCCGTCGGACTCCCAGACCCGGGCGTGGTTCTCGCGGCTGCCAGGATAGACCGATTTCGGACCGCCGAAGGCGGTGTCGACATAGAGCCCGGGATGCGTCTCCAGCAGCTTGCGCAGGTATGCGGGGCCATAGACCGTGCTGCGGCCCTGATAGCGGACCTGCGCCAGATGGCACCAGATGACCTTGGCCCTGGGATAGGCCGCCAGCATTTTTTCGAGCGGCGCCAGCAGGCCGTCCTCGATCTCGTAATGGATCTGGAACGACAGGCCGGTCTCCGCCGAGAACGCGAACAGGCGATGGCCGTGCTCGCCATCGATGGGGATGGCGATGTCGCGGAACATTTCGCCCCGTTGCCATTCGGGTGGCGACGGGTAGTGGCGGAACTCGAACTCGCCCAGCAGCGGATAGCCGTCCTCGACGACGCGGCGCAGGTGGATGTCGAGGAATTCCTTGGGCTTTTCGGACCAGGCCGGCCAGATGCCGGCCGTCGAGGCGGGGATGAAGTGGCTGGGGAAGGCGGCGACCGCGTCGCGCGCTCCGTCATTCCACAGTTTGCCCGAGTCGAAGCCCCCCTTGCCGATCTGCGGCGACATGCAGACCTGGGCGACCCCGGCCTCGTCCATGCGGCCGGCGAATTCGGCCAGGTTGATCTTGCCGGGGTTGTAGCAGCTTTCGATGTCGATGATCGGCAGCGTTCCCTTGGCCGCAATGGCGCGCAAACGGCCCTGCCAGCCCTTGCGCAGGGTGGCAATGTCGAACCGTGCCGGTGCGGCGCGGAGGGAATGGGGAGCCAGAGCGAATGTCAGGGCGGCGGCGGTGCCTCCCAGGAATGCACGACGGCGCATGATGGCCTCGCGGTCTGCCGGGTCGAAGGCCGGCAAGGATAGGCCTTTCAGGGATAGCGGCAAATCCCATGTTTTCAGAAGAAGGCGCGGCGGACGAGGTTGAGGCCGATGACGATGAGGACGACGAACAGCGCCTTCTCGAACAGCGCCTGGGGGACGTGCCGGCGCAGCCGCCGGCCGATCACCAGCCCGGCGATCACCGGCAGCGACGACAGCGCCGAGTGCGCAATCTGCGGCGGGCTGAGGATGCCGTGGGCGACGAGGCCGAGGAAGAGCGGCAGCGAACCCACGAAGAAAAGCAGCGCCACGGCGGCGACGAACACGTCCTTGGGCAGCCGCAGCGCCACCAGATAGAGGATGAGCAGCGGCCCGAACAGGCTGGACATGCCGCCCAGCACACCGCCCACCAGGCCGAGCGGTGGGCCCAGCCAGCGTTCGCCGCGGGCATCGAGCGCCAGCGTGCGGGGCATCGCCTGCAGGCCGGTGAACACCACCAGCACGATGCCGAGGATTCCCGACACAAGCTGCTGATCGAAGGTGGCCAGGATCTGCACGCCGACCACGGCGCCGACGACGACGCCGGTCAGCATCGGCCAGAAGCGGCGCGCGCAGTCCTTGGTATGGCCGCCATGGAAGGCCTGCCAGGCATTCGACACCACCACCGGTACCGAGGCGAGCGCGATGGCGTGGGCCGGGCTGGTAACGCCGGCGATGAGGGGAACCGCGATCATCGGCAGGCCGACCCCAAGCACGCCCTTGACCGTGCCTGCGGCAAGGAAGGCGCCGACCACCACGGCTACCACCAGCCAGTCGACCGAGGAAAAATCGAAAGCGATCATCGCACGGAAATGACCATGAGTTGACGAATTTGCGACTGCGGGGCACCTTCTAGCATCGCTGGGCCGCCCCGTCGCGGAAAACCGCTGGCGTAACCGCGTTCCATCGCCGACATATGCGAAACCGGCCGCGGGCGGCCGGGAAAGAAGGGGGATGAGGATGACGACAGTGAACGCCGTGTTGATGGCGCTGCACGCCTTGGGCGCCGTGGTGTGGGTGGGCGGCATGTTTTTCGCCTACATGGTGCTGCGGCCGTCCGTCGACGCCATGGAGCCGCCGCACAAGCTCTCCTTGCTGGCCGCGGTGTTCCGCCGCTTCTTCATCTGGGTGTGGCATGCCGTGGTGGTGTTGCCGGTGACGGGTTATGTGGTCCTGTTCGCGCTTTATAACGGCTTCGCCGGGGCCGGCGGCCACATCCATCTGATGCAGGGGCTGGCCTGGGTGATGATCGCCCTTTTCGTCTATATGGTCTTCGGTCCCTACCCGCCCTTCCGCCGCGCGGTGGCCGCCGCCGACTGGCCGCAGGCGGCGCGCCATCTGCCGCGCATCCGTCGCATCATCGGCATCAACCTGATCCTCGGGCTGATCACCGTGGTGGCGGGGTCGGCCGGCCGCTTTCTCTAGGACGGCAATCCCGATAAATTGGATTAAAATTTCATTCTAATTGATTGAAATAAAGGACATAATGACGGACATTGCGGTTGTGCCGTCCGACGATCCTCTGGACAAACCGGGGCGCTTCCCCCAAAAAGGGCGCGCCGGCGCCCGAGGGGGCGCCGCCGCCAGCCTAGGGACGGGCACCCGATGAAGCGTACCGACGTTACCGTGATCGACAAGGCCCGTCCGTTCGACGGCTATTTCAAGATCGACCGCTACACCGTCCGCCACCGCCTGTTCGAGGGCGGCTGGAGCGAGCCCTTCACGCGCGAAGTGTTCGAGCGCGGCCACGCCACGGTGGTCCTGCTCTATGACGCCGACCTCGACAGCCTGGTCTTCGTCGAGCAGTTCCGCATCGGCGCCCATGCGGCCCTGTCCTCGACCTCGTGGTGGGAGCCGGACTTTTCGCCCTGGCTCGTCGAATGCGTCGCCGGCATCATCGACGAGGGCGAGACGCCCGAGCAGGTGGCCCGCCGCGAGGCCGTGGAAGAGGCCGGCTGCGAAATCCGCGAACTGATGCCGATCCAGCGGGTGATGGCCAGCCCCGGCGGCTGCAGCGAGACGGTGTTCGCCTTCTGCGGCCAGGTCGACGCCTCGAAGGCCGGCGGCATCCACGGGTTGGACCACGAGCACGAAGATATCCGCGTCGTTGTCGTGCCGGCGGCGGAAGCCTTCGAATGGCTGGAATCGGGGCGCCTGGTGCATTCCATCACGATCATTGCCGTCCACTGGTTCCGCCAGCGTCATCGCCATCTGCGGGCCGCCTGGCGCGGCAAGGCCCGTTAGCCGACCGTTTCCCATGCCTTCTTCCGGTTCGTTTGGCCGGCGGCCCTTGAAAGCGGGTTGCCGGCTCGCCAGCTTTGCGGGTGAATAATCCGTAAATGCAAGGTATTTGATTATGGATATACGTGACGGATTTGTAAAAACAGTCGGCAACACCCCCCTCATCCGCCTGAGAAAAGCCTCCGAGGAAACCGGCTGCGAGATCCTGGGCAAGGCCGAATTCCTCAACCCCGGCGGGTCGGTCAAGGACCGCGCCGCGCTTTTCATCGTCGAGGACGCCGAGGCGCGCGGCCAGCTCAAGCCCGGCGGCGTCATCGTCGAGGGCACGGCGGGCAACACCGGCATCGGCCTCGCCCTGGTGGCCAACGCCAGGGGCTATCGCACCGTGATCGTCATTCCCGACACCCAGAGCCAGGAAAAGAAGGACATGCTGCGCCTGTGCGGCGCCGAGCTGCGCGAGGTGCCAGCGGTTCCCTACAAGAATCCCGGCAACTACGTCCACGTCTCGCGGCGCCTGGCCGAGGAACTGGCCGCCAGCGAACCCGCCGGCGCCGTCTGGGCCAACCAGTTCGACAACGTCGCCAACCGCCGCGCGCACGAGGAAGGCACCGGCCCCGAGATCTGGGACCAGACGGGGGGAAAGGTCGACGGTTTCGTCTGCGCGGTCGGCACCGGCGGCACCCTGGCCGGCGTGGCGATGGCGCTCAAGGCGCGCAATCCCAAGGTGGTCGCCGCGCTGGCCGACCCCATGGGCGCCGCCCTTTACCACTACTACAAGTTCGGCGAGCTGAAAGCCGAGGGCTCGTCGATCACCGAGGGAATCGGCCAGGGCCGCATCACCGAGAACCTGAAGGGCGCGCCCATCGACGAGGCCTTCCAGATTCCCGACGCCGAGGCGGTGACGCTCATCTTCGACCTCTTGAAACACGAGGGCCTGTGCCTGGGCGGCTCCAGCGGCATCAACGTGGCCGGCGCCATCCGCCTGGCCCGGCAAATGGGGCCGGGCCACACCATCGTCACCGTACTTTGCGATTACGGCACCCGCTACCAGAGCAGGCTGTTCAACCCGGCGTTCCTGCGCGAGAAGAACCTGCCGGTGCCCGATTGGCTGGCCTAGATGGCGGCGGCGTCAGTCGTCCTGGAGAGCCTTGAACACGCCCTCCACGCGGGACGCCAGGAAGGCCGCAACCTCGCGGGTTTCGCGCTCGGTGAGGGCGGGAATGTCGTGGCCGAGGGCCGCCACCTCGGCTTCCGGGATGCCGGTCACCTTGCTGATGTAGAAGGGATCGATGCCGTCCCCTTCGAGGGGCCGGCCGCAGCCGCCGAAGGCGCCCAGGAACTCGCCGTCCACCGTGATCGGCACGACGATCTTGACCATGCCGGCGTCGCATTCCCCGACCACGGGCGCGCCCTCGCGGCGGACCCGGGCGACGATGTCCTGATGCGCCCTGGCGCAGATGTGGGTCTGTCCGTCCTTGGATGCCGCGATCGCCGGACACAGGCGGTTGGCGCGCACCGCTTCGCCGGTGATTCGCTTGCCGTCGGCATCGAACACCGAGGCTTTGAGGCCGAACTTCTCGTTCGCCTCTTTTTCGATTGCGCGCCAGATTTCGACGGGCAGAATGTCAATGAGTTTCATTCGCGGCGTTTCCTTCCCGGATGGTGCGGCCGTCGGGGGGGCGGCGGTTTCTTTTTGGTCTGCGGGCGACATCCCTACCACGGGGCGGGGGCGGCCCGTCAAGGACGGTTCGGCAGTTACGCAGGGGGAAGATCGGCATGAACTACGCAAATCCCGACGCCTTGGTCAGCGGCGAGTGGCTGGCCGAACGCTTAGGCAAGCCGGGCATCGCCATTATCGATGCCACGTGGTTTCCCAAGCATTCGCCGCGCAAGGCGGCCATCGAGTTCGAGCAGGCGCACATTCCCGGCGCCGTCTTCTTCAACATCGACGACATCGCCGACAGGAAAACCTCCCTGCCCCACATGCTGCCCGATGCCGCCACTTTCGCCGCCAAGGTGGGGGCGCTGGGCATCGGCGATGCCGACCGGGTCATCGCCTATGACGCCAACGGCGGCGCCGCGGCGGCGGCCCGCGCCTGGTGGATGTTCCGCGTTTTCGGGCACGCCAACATCGCCATGCTGGACGGCGGCCTGCCCAAATGGCTGAAGGAGAACCGGCCGACCGAGGGGGGACCGGCGCGGCCGGCCGGCAAGCGCTTCACCGTGCGCACCGCCGACGGCCGGCCGGACCTGGCACTGGTGCGCTCGGCCGGGCAGCTTCTGGACAATCTCAAGACCGGCGCCGAACAGGTGGTCGACGCCCGCAGCCCCGGCCGCTTCGCCGGCACCGACCCGGAACCCTGGCCGGTGAAGAAGCTGGGCCACATCCCCGGCAGCCGCAACCTGCCGTTCGGCCGCCTGATGGACCCGGAACGGGCCAACGCCATGCGTCCGGCCGGGGAAATCGCCGAAATGGTCGCCGCCGCCGGCATCGATCCCGACCGGCCGATCGTTTCCTCCTGCGGTTCGGGAGTGACGGCCGCCGTCGTCACGCTCGGACTTTATCTCATTGGCCATAAGCGGGCCGCCATCTATGATGGCTCATGGTCGGAATGGGGCGCTCGCGACGACACCCCGGCCGAAAACTGAACAGTCCTGGTAAAACCGGACCCCAAGGAAACACAATCCGATGCCCAAGAAAGACACTTTGCTGGTCAATGCCGGCCGCCGGCCCGAGGAGAATTTCGGCCTGGTCAACCCTGCCGTCTACCACGGCTCCACCGTTACCTTCCCGACGCTGGCGGCGCTTGAGACGTCAAACGCGGCGCCCTTCGATGGCGTTCACTACGGCCGCACCGGCACTCCCACCACGTTCGCTTTCGAAGAGGCGGTGGCCGCCCTGGAAGGCGGGGAGCGCACCGTCACCCTGCCCTCCGGCCTGGCCGCCATCGCCTGCGCGCTGCTGGCCTTCCTGGAGGCGGGCGATCACGTGCTGGTCGCCGACAGCGTCTATTTCCCGACCCGACGCCTGCTGGGCGGCCCGCTCAAGCGCTTCGGGGTCGAGACCACCTATTACGACCCGCTGATCGGGGCCGGCATCGCCGAACTGATCCGCCCGCAAACCAAGGTCGTCTTCGTGGAATCCCCCGGGTCCCTGACTTTCGAGGTGCAGGACGTCCCCGCCATCGCCGAGGCGGCGCATGCCAAGGGCGTTGCCGTCGTCATGGACAACACCTGGAGCGCCGGCTTCTATTTCCAGCCCTTCGCCCACGGGGTCGACGTCTCGGTCCAGGCGGCGACCAAGTTCATCGTCGGCCATTCCGACGCCATGCTGGGCACCGTCACCGTACCGGCCCGGCTTTATGAGCGCATTCGGGGCGCCGCCAACGGTTTCGGCTATTGCGCCGGGCCCGACGACTGCTACCTCGGCCTGCGCGGCCTGCGCAGCCTGAGCCCGCGCATGGCCCGCCACCAGGAAAACGGCCTCAAGCTCGCCCGTTGGCTGAAGGCGCGCCCCGAGGTCGAGGCGGTGCTGCACCCCGCCCTTCCCGGCTGCCCGGGTCATAACCTGTGGAAGCGCGATTTCACCGGCGCCTGCGGGCTGTTCGGCGTGGTCTTGAGGCCGGCCGCCGAGGGCGCTGTCGCCGCCTTCCTGGACGGACTGGAACTGTTCGCGCTGGGCTACAGCTGGGGCGGCTATGAAAGCCTGATCATTCCCACCGAGCCCGCGAAACTGCGCACCGTCACCCCCTGGCCCTACGCCGGCCCCAGCATTCGCATCCACACCGGGCTCGAGGATGCCGAGGACCTGATCGCCGACCTGGAAAAGGGGTTGGCCCGCTTCACCGCCGCCCGCTGAGCGCCGAGGCGACGCCCGAGGCCGCGAAGAGGACGCAGGCGGCGACCACGATGGCCGGCCCGGTCGGCACGTCGGTGGCGAACGATCCCCAGATGCCGGCCGCCACCGCGATGCAGCCCATGACGGCGGCGGAGCCGGCCATCTGTTCGGGGGTGCGCGCGAAGCGGCGGGCCGCCGCCGCCGGGATGATGATCAGCGAGGTGACGAGCAGAATGCCCACCACCTTCATGGCCAGCGCTACCACCACGGCCAGCAGCAGCACGAAGGCGATGCGCACGCGCGTCACCGGCACCCCCTCGACGAAGGCGAGGTCGGCATGCACGGTGATGGCCAGAAGCGGCTGCCAAAGAAAGGCCAGTACGGCCAGCACGGCGGCGCCGGCGCCGTAGACCCAGGCGATGTCGGCGCCGGTGACGGCCAGGATGTCGCCGAACAGATAGCCCATCAGGTCGACCCGCACGGTATCGAGAAACGACAGCGCCACCAGACCCAGGGCCAGCGCGCCGTGGGCAAGGATACCGAGCAGGGTGTCGCCGCTCAGCGCCCGGCCCCGTTCGAGAAAGACCAGCAGCAGGGCGACGGCGACGCAGACGGCGACGGTGCCGATGGTGAGGTCGATGCCGAGCAGGAAGCCCAGCGCGACGCCGAGCAGCGCCGAATGCGACAGGGCGCTGCCGAAGAAGGCCATGCGCCGCCAGACGACGAAGCATCCCAGGGGGCCGCTGATGAGGGCGACGCCAATGCCGGCGGCCAGCGCGCGCAGCGCGAAATCATCCATGGTCGTGGGGCTCCGTCGATCCGCAGCCGCAGGCCGCCGGGGGCTCTGCGTCGCCGCCGGTCGGGGTCAGCGGCACAAGAGCGCCGTCCGGACCTTGCGCGTGGCCGGGATGGTGGTGGTAGATGGCGAACGCCCGCGCCGTCGGATAGTCGCCGAAGAGGGCCGTGTAGCCGGGATGGCGCGATACCGCTTCCGGGTGGCCGGCGCACTGGACCCGTTGGTTGAGGCAGATGACGCGGTCGGTCGCCGCCATCACCAGGTGCAGGTCGTGCGACACCATCAGCACGCCGCAACCATGCTCGTCCCGGATACGTCCGATGAGCTGGTAAAGGTCTGCCTGGCCGCCGACGTCGACGCCGCGGGCCGGTTCGTCCAGCACCAGCAGGTCGGGATCGCGCAGCAGCGCGCGGGCCAGCAGCACCCGCTGCATCTCGCCGCCCGACACCTCCTGCAACGGATTTTTCAGCAGGTGTTCGGCCCCCACCTCCCCCAGCACGGAACGAAGGCGTTCCTCGGAGGGACGGCCGTTGCGCGGTACCGCGAAGGCGAGGAAGCGGCGCACGGTGAGCGGCAGGGTGGCGTCGACCTCGATGCGCTGGGGCATGTAGCCGATACTGAGGCCGGGCCGGCGGCGCACCGTGCCGCCGTCGGGCGCGATGAGGCCCAGCATGACCTTGAGCAGGGTGGTCTTGCCGGCGCCGTTGGGGCCGATGATGGTCAAGGCCTCCCCTTCGCGCACGGTGGCGTCGACGCCGGCGAGCGCGGTGTGGGTGCCGAAGGTCACCGAAACCTGATGGGCCTCGATGAGGAAGCCGGCCGGATCAGACGAGGGCGCCATCGTCACCTCTTTGCGCCGGCTGGCTGTCCTGGCAGGCGGAACACAGACCGGCCAGTTCGATGACGCGGCGCTGAAGGGTGAATCCGGCGCGCGCGGCGGCGCCGGCGATGGAGTCTTCCAGTTCGGTGTCGCTGATCTCGGCGACCCGGCCACAGGAGCGGCAGATCAGGAGTTGCCAGGCATGGTCGCGCCCCGGCTTGGTGCAGCCCACAAAGGCGTTGAGGCTTTCGATGCGGTGGATCAGGCGGTTTTCCAGAAGGAATTCCAGGGCGCGATAGACGGTGGGCGGCGCCGTCATGCCGCGTTCGCTGGTCAGCATGGTCAGGATGTCGTAGGCGCCGATCGGCTTGTGGCCGCTCCATACCGCCTGCAGGACCCGTCGGCGCAGCGGCGTCAGGCGCACCTGGCGCCGCTCGCAGATCTCGCCGGCCCGTTCCAACGCCTCTTCGACGCAGGTGGCGTGGTCGTGGTTGGCCTCGGGAAAGCCGTCGGCCCGTTTCTGATGATGATGGGTCACAATGTCCTCACCGGCGCTTGACGAAGCGGCAGCCCGCCCTCATATAGCCGCCAAGGTGATATAATATATCATTTTCGTTTGTCATCGCCCGGAGCCCGAAAATATGCGTCTCGCCGCTCTTTCCAAGTCGTCCCTTGCCTTCCTTGCCATCGGAACGCTCGCCCTGGCGCCGCGTGCCGCCCTGGCGGACCCGACCGTGGTGGCCAGCATTCCGCCGATCCACTCCCTGGTCGCCGGGGTGATGGCAGGTATCGGCGATGCGCATCTGCTGGTCAAGGGGGGCGCGTCGCCCCATACCTACGCGCTGCGCCCGTCGGATGCCACCCTGCTCAGCCGCGCCGACGTCGTCTTCTGGATGGGCGACGAGTTGGAGGCCTTCCTGGTCAAGCCGCTGGCGGCGCTGGGCGGCGGCGCCGACGTGGTGGCATTGTCGGAGGCGCCGGGGCTGCGGCTGCTCGCCACCCGCGAAGGGGGCGTGTGGGAGGAGGACGAGCACGAGCACGAGGCCGAAGGCGGGCACGAGGAACATGGCGCCCACGACATGCACGTGTGGCTCGACCCCACCAATGCCGAGGCCATGGTCGATGCCATCGTCGCCGCGCTCGGCCGGCGCGATCCCGCCAACGCCCAGGCCTACGCTGCCAACGGGGCCAGCCTGCGCGGGCGCCTCGACGGGCTGAAAGGCGAGATCGAGGCCACCCTCGCCCCGGTCGCCGGCAAGCCGTTCATGGTCTTCCACGACGCCTACCAGTATTTCGAAGAGGCCTTCGGACTTAAGGCGGCGGGCGCCCTTTCGGTCGCTCCCCAGCGGCTGCCGGGTGCGAAGCGGTTGGGCGAGTTGCGCGAGCGGCTGACGTCGGCCGGCGTGCGTTGCGTCTTCCGCGAGCCGCAGTTTGCGCCCAAGCTGGCCGAAACCCTGGTCGACGGCACGCCGGCCCGCATCGGCGTGCTCGATCCGCTGGGGGCCGGGCTGAAGGCGGGGCCGGATCTTTATTTCCAGTTGCTGAAATCCGACGCCGAGGCGCTCCGCACCTGCCTGGAGGGCAAGCCGGCCGGTTGACAGGAAGGGTCCGACGGTCGATGTAAAGGGCCCTTTCAATCCGGAGACAGGAATTCATGACCGACAACACCCAAAAGGCCGCGCCGGGCGCCGTTCCCGCCGGCCTCAAGTTCAACGCCGACGGCCTGGTGCCGGCCATCGCCCAGCAGTTCGATTCCGGGGAAGTGCTGATGATGGCCTGGATGAACGCCGAATCCATCGCCGAGACGCTGGCCACCGGGCGCGTCTGCTATTGGTCGCGCTCGCGCTCCAAGCTGTGGCGCAAGGGCGAATCCTCGGGCCAGGTGCAGACCCTCAAGGATTTCCGCTGGGATTGCGACGGCGACACCCTGCTTCTGCTGGTCGACCAGATCGGCGTCGCCTGCCACACCGGCCGGCGCAACTGCTTCTACAATGCGTGGCGCGACGGCAAGCCGGCCGTCATCGCCGAGGTCGAAATCGCCCCTGAGAAACTTTACGGGCAATGAGCGAAACCGCGGTGCCCGATTCCACGGCCCTGCCGGTTTCGGTCATCACCGGCTTCCTGGGAAGCGGCAAGACGACTCTGCTGAACGCGCTTCTCGCCCATCCCGCCATGGGCGAGACGGCGGTGCTGATCAACGAGTTCGGCGAGATCGGGCTCGATCATCTGCTGGTTCGCAAGATCGACGAAACCATCGTGCTGCTCAATTCCGGGTGCCTGTGCTGCAGCGTCCGGGGCGACATGATCACGGCGCTGCGCGACCTTTTCCTCAAGCGGGTGAAGGGCGACGTGCCGCCGTTTGGGCGCGCCGTCATCGAAACCACCGGCCTGGCCGATCCGGCGCCGATCATCCATACGCTGATGAGCGATCCGCTGCTGGGCGCGCGCTATCGCCTGGACGGGGTCATCGCCACCGTCGATGCCGTGCACGGCGAGGGCCAGCTCGACGGCCATCCGGAAGCGGTCAAGCAGGCGGCGATGGCCGACCGCCTGGTGCTCACCAAATGCGACTTGGCCGCCCCCGAGGCGGTCGTCGCCCTGGAGGCGCGGCTGCGGCGGCTCAATCCGGCGGCGGTGCCGCTTCGGGCCGACCACGGCCACGTGCCGCCCGCCGCCCTGTTCCCGGCCGGCCTCTACGATCCCGCCACCAAGATGTCCGACGTCGCCGGCTGGCTGAAGGCCGAAGCCTACGCAGACGACGATCACGACCACGGACACGATCACGACGTCAATCGCCACGACGACCGCATCCGCGCCTTCTGCCTGACCTTCGAGGCGCCGCTGGATTGGGATCGCTTCCTGCGCTGGATGGAGATCCTGCAATCGGCGCGCGGCGAAAGCCTGTTGCGCATCAAGGGCATCCTCGACGTGGCGGGCGAAAACCGTCCGGTCGCCATCCATGGCGTCCAGCACGTCTTCCATCCGCCGGCCGTTCTTCCCGCCTGGCCGTCGGCGGACCATCGCTCGCGCGTCGTCTTCATCACCCGCGACCTCGGACAGGCCGCCGTCGAAGCCGCCTGGCGGGCCGTCGCCTGAAACCCTCCTCGGCGTTCGCTTATTCCATTGCATTTAGTCGATGTTTCCAGGCAAAATGCCGACAAAATAACGCCTGGAGGGGAGTTATAATGGGCGAGTTTATTGCGTATAGGCCTTCGGCGCGGCCGCTGTCCGGGCCGGCCGTTCCGTCGTCACCCGAGAGGCCGGACGTCACGATCGAGGGCGACCGGGACGGTACCTTCGACGGCCGCTCGGTTACCGTGGTCCAGGGCGCCTCGATCACCGGCGAACTGGGCGGTGACACCATCGAGATTTATGGCTTGGTTCGCGGCTATGTCCGCGGCGGTGCCGTGCGCGTCCGGGCGACCGGTCGCATCGAGGGCGAGGTCGAGTACGGCACGCTCAAGGTCGATCCCGGGGCGATCATCAACGCCCGCTGCGTTCCCTGCTGACGCCGAAAGCCCGGCAATTCCTGGCGGCCGCCTTGTGAATGCGCCGCCTTTTCGGCTAGGCTGCTCGGCATGAAAGCCGCCTTGCAGAAACGGCAAGCCATGATGGTGCGCCCGCGCGTCACCATCGGGGAATCGATCGCCATCGGCCCCGGCAAGATCGACCTGCTGCGCCATGTGGCCGAAAGCCGATCGATCAGCGCCGCCGCGCGCACCATGGGTTTGACCTACAAGCGGGCCTGGCTGCTTATCGATTCCCTCAACCGCGGCTTCGGAAAGCCCGTGTTGGAAGCCGCCGTCGGCGGCAAGGGCGGCGGTGGCGCCCGCCTGACGCCCCTGGGCGAGGCTCTGGTCGCCCGCTATGGCGAACTGGAAGCCAAGCTCAACGAAACCTCGCAAGCCGAACTCGACGCCCTGCGCGGTCTGGCCGACTGATTTTCGCGGCCGGTCGCAATCGGCCATTGCTGAGAGGATCGTTATGTCATATTTGTCATAACGGCTTTGAGCGCCATGCAAGTTTGACGAGAAGGGGGAAACGAATCCATGACAACAAGGCAATCGCAAGGGTGCCGGCGATGGGCCGCGATGCTCGGCCTGGCATTGCTGCCGCTGTTGGTCGGTACCGCCGGTGCCGCCGAGGTGCGCCTTTTCGCGGCGGCGAGCACGACGACCGTTCTTGATGAAATCGCCACCCTTTATGCGGCGCAGGGACCGGATCGCGTGGTCGCGTCCTACGCGTCGAGTTCCACCCTGGCCAAGCAGATCGTCAACGGGGCGCCGGCCGACATCTTCATTTCGGCCAGCGGGCAGTGGATGGACTACGCGATCGAAAAGAAAGCGATCGAGGCCTCGACCCGACGCGATCTGCTCAACAACCGGCTGGTCCTCGTGGCACCGGCCGACAGCCGGTGGTCGCTGGACGCCGTGCCCGGATTCGGTTTGGCCGGCGTGCTGGGCGAGGGCTACCTTGCCATGGGCGATCCCGACCACGTTCCGGCCGGGATTTACGGGCGGCAGGCCCTCACCCAACTGGGCGTCTGGGAATCCGTTGCCGGCCGGGTGGCGCGCGCCGCCGACGTGCGCGCGGCCCTGGCCCTGGTCGAACGCGGCGAGGCGGTGGCGGGTATCGTGTATTCGACCGATGCGGCGGTTACGCCCAAGGTGAGGATTGTTTCCGTCTTTCCCGAAACCAGCCACCCCCCCATCCGGTATCCGGCGGCCATCGTGGCGGGGCACGACACGGCCGAGGTGCGGCGCTTTTTCGACTTCCTGATGTCGGAGAAGGTCGGGGCGATCTATCAGCGTTACGGCTTCGGCTTGGCGTCGGCGCCGGCAACGCGCTAAACCGTAAGCATGATGGATGTACCGGCGCTCCTGACCCTGACTCCCCTGGAACTGGAGGCCATCCGTCTCAGCCTCAAGATTTCGAGCTGGGCGGTGGTTGGCAGCCTGCCGCTTGGGATCGCCGTTGCGTGGGTGCTGGCCCGTTGCGACTTCTACGGCAAGACGCTGTTCGACGGCCTGATCCACCTGCCGCTGATCCTGCCGCCGGTGGTGGTTGGCTATCTGCTGCTGGTGCTGCTGGGGCGGCGCGGTCCCGTTGGCGGCTGGCTGTTCGACGTTTTCGGCATCACCGTCGCGTTCACCTGGAAGGGGGCGGCCATCGCCTCTGCGGTGATGGCCTTTCCGTTGATGGTGCGGGCCATCCGCCTATCGGTCGAGGCGGTCGACCGGCGCCTGGAACAGACGGCGCGAACGCTGGGGGCCGGGCGGCTGCGTGTTTTCGCCACCGTTACCCTGCCCCTGTCGTTGCCCGGCGTGGTGGCCGGCACCGTGCTGGCCTTCGCCCGTTGCCTGGGCGAATTCGGTGCCACCATCACGTTCGTGTCCAACATTCCGGGCGAGACGCGCACCCTCCCCCTCGCCCTCTATTCGTTGGTCCAGACGCCGGATGGCGATGCCGCGGCCCTGCGCATCGTGGCGATCTCGGTCGTTCTCGCCCTGATCGCTCTCGTCTTTTCCGAAATCCTGGCCCGCCGGGTGGCGGCGCGGACGCGGGAGTAGCGGGACATGCTGGAAGTCGACGTCCGCCGGCGGGCTGGTTCGTTCCTTCTCGATGCGCGGTTCTGCGCCGATGTCGGGCTGACCGCGCTGTTCGGGCGCTCGGGCTCGGGCAAGACCTCGCTGGTCGACACCTTGGCCGGGCTGAACCGGCCCGACGAGGGGCGTATCGTGATCGACGGGCACACGCTGTTCGATTCCAAGGCCGGCATCGATCTGCCGCCCGAACGGCGCCGGCTGGGCTATGTCTTTCAGGAGGCCCGGCTGTTTCCCCATCTCAGCGTTGCCGGCAACCTGACCTACGGGATGAAGCTGACGCCCCCGGCCGAGCGCCATCAGGATTTCGACCGTGTCGTCGATCTGCTGGATTTGCGCGCTCACTTGCGGCGGCGGCCGGCGACCCTTTCGGGCGGCGAGAAACAGCGGGTGGCCATCGGCCGCGCCCTGCTGGCCAGCCCGCGCATCCTGTTGATGGACGAGCCGTTGGCCTCGCTTGACGCTGCCCGCAAGGCCGAAATCCTGCCCTTCATCGAACGCCTGCGCGACGAGATGCGCCTGCCGGTCGTTTACGTCAGCCACGCCATCGAAGAGGTCATCCGCCTCGCCGATACCATGGTGGTGATGTCGGACGGCCAGGTCGCCGCCAGCGGTCCGGTCGAGGCCATCATGAGCCGCCTCGACCTTCATCCCCTCACCGGCCGCTACGAAACCGGCGCCGTGCTGGTGGCGACGGTGGTGGGGGCCGATCTGGCCTATGGCTTGACCGAGTTGTCCTTTGCCGACAGGCGCCTGTGGGTGCCCCGCGTCGACCTGCCGGTCGGCACGCCGTTGCGGGTGCGCATCCGGGCCCGGGACGTGTCGCTGAGCCTGACGCCGCCCGAACGAATCAGCATTCTCAACGTGCTCGAGGGGACCGTCGAGGAACTGGACATCGGCGAGCAGCCCCAGGTCGACGTACGCATCGACGTGGGGGCGCCGATCATCGCCCGCATCACCCGGCGTTCGGCCGAAAACCTTGGGCTGCGGCCCGGGGTTCGGATCTACGTGCTGATCAAGGCGGTGGCGGTCGACCGGCCCAGCCTGGGGCGGCGCGGCAGCCGGACGCGGAAGTAATCCTCGCCCTCGGCCTAATCCTGCGCCGTCAGCTCCCGTTTGATGCGCTGCCAGGCCTTGATGTATTCCAGCGGCCCCTTGCGGATGCGCGCGATGTGCTCGTCGGTCAATTCGCGCACCACCTTGCCGGGCGAGCCCATGACCAGGCTGCGATCGGGGATCTCCTTGCCTTCGGTGACCAGCGCATGGGCGCCGATCAGGCAGTCCCTGCCGATCCTGGCGCCGTTCAGCACGGTGGCGCCGATGCCGATCAGCGAGCCGTCGCCGATGGTGCAGCCGTGCAGCATGACCATGTGGCCGACCACCACGTTGGCGCCGATGACCAGCGGCAGGTCGAAGTCGACGTGCAGGACCGAGCCGTCCTGGATGTTGGTGTTCTCGCCGATGGTGATCGGCGCGAAGTCGCCGCGTACCGTGGCGTTCCACCAGATGCTGGCGTTCCTGCCGAGGCGCACGTCGCCGAGAACGGCGGCGTTGGGGGCGATCCAGTAGTCGTCGCCTTCGGTGACGACGCGGCTTTCGCCGAGGGCGTATTTCATGACGTCCACGTTCCTAGTCTGTTGCGATGGGTTTTCGATTGGCGGAGGTCGGGCAGCGTCATGCGCCTCCGAACCAGGCGAGATGGTTGGCAAGCTGGTGGAAACCCCGCCACGTCATGTCGAGCGCCACGTAAGCGATGAGGACGAGGCCGACATAGACGATCCAACGGTAGCGGTTCATCAGCCCGGCAATGAAGTTGGCCGCGATCCCCATGAGGGCGATGGAAAGGGCCAACCCGAAGATCAGGATCATCAGATGCTCATGGGCGGCCCCGGTAACCGCCAGGATGTTGTCGAGCGACATCGAAACGTCGGCCACGACGATGGCGATCAGCGCACTGCGGAAGCTTCTGGACTGGGGCAGCGGAGAGATATCTTCACCGCCCATGCCCCTTTTCTCGGCGGCCCGGCGTTCCTTGGATTCGGCGCGGATCTGGCGCCACAGGTTCCAGGCCACCCACAGGAGCAGCAGGCCCCCGGCGAAAAGCAAACCGACGATCTTGAGGAGGTAAAAGGCGACCATCGCGAAGCCCATGCGCGTCAGCGCAGCCACCACGATGCCGATGGTGATGGCCCGGCGGCGCTGATGGGGCGGCAGGCCGGCGGCGGCGGCTCCGATGACGATGGCGTTGTCGCCCGACAGCACGAGGTCGATGCCGATGACCGTAAAAAAGGCGGCGATTTCCTCACCAGTGATCATCGTTTTTTTTCGTTTCCTAGCGGGTCCAAGAAAACGCAAGCTGGGCGCCCGCGCGGACGCCGCATTAGCACATCGGATTGGCGATTTCCATCGTAACTGGACACGGGCCGGAAGGATCCCGCCCGTTTGTCCGGAACCGATCAAAAAAGGCGAGAGGCCGGCCATGCCGCCTCCCGCAGTCGACTCACCGAGTGGATATCAATGGATTTCGGGCTCGGGGTCTTCCCGGCCGGTGAATTCCAGGAAGTCGAAGTCGCAGCCCTTGTCGGCCTGGGTGACGTGCTCCTGGTACATGCGGGTGTAGCCGCGCGGGAACTGGGATTCCGGCGGTGTCCAGGCGGCCCGGCGGGCGGCGAACTCGGCCTCGGAAATCCGGAGATCGAGCCGCCGCTTGGCGACGTCGATCTCGATGATGTCGCCGTTCCTGACCAGGGCCAGCGGCCCGCCGACATAGGATTCCGGCGAAACGTGCAGGACGCAGGCGCCGTAGCTGGTGCCGCTCATCCGCGAATCCGAAATGCGCAGCATGTCGCGCACCCCCTGCTTCAGAAGCTTCTTGGGGATCGGCAGCATGCCCCATTCGGGCATGCCCGGGCCGCCCTTGGGACCGCCGTTCTGGAGCACGATGACGTGGTCGGGTGTGACCTCCAGGTCTTCGCGGTCGGTCTCGGCCGCCATGTGGTTGTAGTCCTCGTAGACCAGGGCCGGGCCGGCGTGCTTGAGGAAGCGCGGGTCCATGGCGGCCGGCTTGATGACACCGCCGTCGGGGGCGAGATTGCCATAGAGCACGGCGGTGCCGCCCTCGGGGTAGATGGGGTTGTCCAGCGGCCGGATGACGTCGTCGTTGTAAACCTTGGCCCCTTCGATGTCGGCGCCCAGGGTTCGGCCGCTGACCGTCAGGCAGTCGAGGTGAAGCGAATCGCGGATCACGCCCAACGCCGCCTTGAGGCCGCCGGCATAATACCAGTCCTCGGCCAGATACTTGCCCGACGGCCGCAGGTTGAGGATCACCGGCACCTTGTGGCTGGCGTCGTCGAAGCTTTTGAGCGACAGATCGACGCCGCACCGTCCCGCCATGCCGACCAGGTGAACGAAGGCGTTGGTCGAGCCGCCCAGCGCCATCAGGGCGACGCAGGCGTTCTCGAAAGCTTTGGCGGTCATGATGTCGCGGGGCTTCAGGTCCTCCCACACCATGTCGACGATCCTTCGGCCCGAGGCGCTGGCCATGCGGGGATGGTTGGCGTCGGGGGCCGGGATCGAGGACGAGCCCGGCAGCGCCATGCCCAGCACCTCGGCCAACGAGGTCATGGTCATGCCGGTTCCCATGGTCATGCACAGGCCCGGCGAGCGGGCGATGCCCTCCTCGATCTCCTGCCAATCCTTCTGGGTGATGGTGCCGGCACGCAGTTCGGCCCAGTACTTCCAGGAATCGCTGCCGCTGCCCAGCGTCTCGCCGTGCCAGTTGCCGCGCAGCATCGGGCCGGCCGGCACGAAGACGGCGGGGATGTTCATGCTGGCCGCGCCCATCAGCAGGGCCGGCGTCGTCTTGTCGCAGCCGCCCAGCATCACCGCGCCGTCGAAGGGATGGTGGCGCAGGATCTGCTCGACCTCCATGGCCAGGAAGTTGCGGTGCAGCATGGGGGTCGGCCGCTCGAACGCCTCGGCCAGGGTCATGGCTGGCATCTCGATGGGAATGCCGCCGGCCTGCCAGACGCCGCGCTTGACCTCGTTGGCGCGGTCGCGCAGATGGGTATGGCAGCAGTTGATTTCGCTCCAGGTGTTGATCACCGCGATCACCGGCTTGCCCATGAAGTCTTCGCGGGCGAAACCCATTTGCAGCATGCGCGAGCGGTGCCCGAAAGAGCGCAGGTCGTTGGGCCCGAACCAGCGGTGGCTTCTCAGTTCTTCGGGCTTCTTCTTGGCCATCGATATCTCCGATTCCTTGTTCAACGGGGGGCGAGGCGGGTTGGCGCCGCCTAGGCGGCAGGCTTGGCCCGGCCATCGCGCCATTTCTGATAGAGCGGAATGAGCACGGAGATCAGGGCCAACGCCAGGAACAACGCGCTGATCGGGCGCGTGAAGAAAACCGTTCCGTCGCCCTCGAACATGATCAGGCCCTTGCGGAATTCGGTTTCCGCCATGGTTCCCAGGATCATGCCGAGCACCACCGGCGCCGTGCCGTATCCGTATTTGTTGAGGAAAAACCCGAGGACGCCGAAAACCAGCAGCAGGTATACGTCGAACAGGTTGCCCGACACCCCGAAGGAGCCGATCACGCAGAACAGCAGGATGACCGGAATGAGGAAGCTGCGCGGAACGCCCAATACCTTCACGAACAGTTTGATGCCGATAAACTGGAACACCATCATGAAGATGTTGGCGAGGAAGAACGCCATCAGGATGCCGTAGACGATGTCGGCCTGCTCGGTGAAAAGAAGGGGGCCCGGCCTCAGGCCATGGATCATCAGCCCGCCCATCAGCACGGCCGCCGCCGCCTCGCCGGGCACGCCCAGCGTGATGGTCGGGATGATGGCGCCGCCGGTCATCGCGTTGTTGGAGGTTTCCGAGGCGATGACGCCCTCGTCATGGCCGGTGCCGAACAGTTCCGGCGTCTTCGACAGCCGTCGCGCCTGGTCGTAGGCGAGGAACGAGGCGACGCTGCCGCCGGCACCGGGAATGGCGCCGACCGTGGTGCCGATGAGACAACTGGAGAGTACGATCTTCCAACGCTTGAAGACGGCGGCGAATGGAAGGCCGACGGTGCCCACCTTTTGCTGGACCCGGACCACCTTCGATTGCAGGGCCTCCTCGGCGTCGGTCAGCACCTGGCCGACCGCGAACAGGCCGATCAAGGCGGGCAGGAAGGCGACGCCCGACAACAGCGACATCTCGCCGAACGTATAACGGGGAGAACCCGTCGTCGGATCGAGGCCGACCAGCGACACGAAGACCCCGATGAGACCGGCGACGACGCCTTTCGCGAGAGATTTGCCGGATACCGAGGCGATGATGGTCAGGCCGAAAACGGCCAACGAGAAATATTCGGCCGCCCCGAACTTCAGGGCCATTTCGGCCACGGGCGGCGCCGCGAGGCTGAGCACCACCGAGCTGAACAGGCCGCCAATGAAGGAGGCGGCGATGGCGAGGCCGAGCGCCCTGCCCGCTTCGCCCTTCTTCGCCATGGGATAGGCGTCGAGACACGTCGCCACCGAGGCCGGCGTGCCGGGGATGTTGAGCAGGGTTGCGGCGATCGAGCCGCCCGAAATGGCCCCGCAATAGGTTCCCAGCAGCATGCCGAAGCCCATGACCGGGGGCATGTCGTAGGTCAACGGCAACAGGACCGCGATGCCCATGGCGGCGGTGAGGCCGGGCAGTGCCCCGAAAATGATGCCGAGAATGGTGCCGCCGGCGATCGCGACGATCACCTTGACCTGGAACACCAGGTCCAGGGCGGCCGCGTAATGCGTAAAATCGATCATGCGTATCGTCCCGTTGCGGTCACGGCAGGGCCAGGTGGAAGACGGTGTTGAACACGAAGAACAGGCTGCCGGCGGTAACGGCGAAAAAAGCCGCCGAAATGGCGACGCCCTTTGGCGGGGAAGGCCGGCCGGTTTCCGAGAAGATCAGAAGCTGATGGACGAGGATCAGGAAAACCGTGCTGGAGGCGATGAAACCTGCCGTCTCCATGACCATGATGTAGAAAAACAGCAGCGCCAGGATGCCGGCCAGCAGCACGATGCGCTTGCGCATCAGCGAGCCGGCGGCGCCGGTCTGCGGCGCTCCCTCGTCACGGGCACGGACGACGCCTTGGACGAAGACGAAGGCGGTCAACACCTGGATGAACACGCAGATCCAGAAAGGGAAAAACGCCGCGCCGACGTCGTTCGGGCCGCCGGCCGGGTCGTCCATCACCAGGCTGCGGTAAGTGCCGAACGAGAAGATGGCGAACAAGGCGAGGGCAAAAAGGGCATCGCCCTTCACTTTCATCATCCCTACTCCTGAAGGAAGAAGCCGAAAGGCCGAGGCCGGGCGCCGGGCCCGGCCTCGATCGACCCTGCTACTTCTTCTGAGCCGCCTTGAGGCGCTCGGTGGTGGGAATGAAGATGTCGGCCATCTCCTTGACGTACGTGTCGAGGTCCTTGCCGAACAAGGGTGCCACGGTGCCGCCCATCTGCTCGACGACGAACTTCTGGTACGCCGGATCGGCAGAGGCCTTCTTGATGGCCTCTTCCCACTTGGCCTTGACCTCGGCCGGCACGCCCTTGGCGACCGAAATGCCGCGCCACTGGGACACCACCCAGTTGTGCCCCAGTTCCTTCAGGGTGGGGACGTTGGGGAACAGGTTGGAGCGCTTGTCGCCCATGACGGCCAGCACGCGGATCTTGCCGGCGTCGACGCCCGACTTGATCTCGGCCGGATGGTGGGTGTTGGCGTCGATATGGCCGCCCATGGTCGCGGCCACCGTCTTGGAGCCGCCCTGGTAGGGCACATACTGGAACTCGAGCCCGAACTTTTCGGCAAAGGCGGCGGCAACGACATGGGTCGACGAGCCGAAGCCCGAGAAGCCCATCTTCACCTTGCCGGGGTTGGCCTTCGAATACTTGATGAAGTCGTCCAGGGTCTTCCAGTCGGAGTCGGCGCGCACCGTGATCGTGTAGTCTTCGGTGATGATGCGCGCGATGGTCTCGAAGTCCTGGTATTTCCACGGCACGTTGCCGAGGGCCTGGAGCCCGAAGATCGCATTGCTGGGCAGGGTGACGGTATAGCCGTCGGGCTTCGACGAGAACACGGCTTGCGAGATGCCGACGGCGCCGCCGCCGCCTTCGACGTTCTTGGGCACGAGGCTGACGCCCATGCTTTTTTCCACGTACGGCTGCAGGCCGCGGACCAGCATGTCCGAGCTGCCGCCCGCCGAATAGGGAATGACGAAGGTGATCGGTTTTTCCGGATATCCGGCGGCCGCAACGGAGAAAGCCGCGCCGGCAACGGCAAGACCGGCCATAGCGCCCAGTAGCCTTTTCATCGTGTGTCCTCCTTGTCTGGTTTGTTGGTACGTCTCCCGTAAGTCCGCCGCCCGACGCCGGTTGTTTCCGACGGTTCGGCGGCGAACCTTGAAGGTGTCACGGCGCCCGGCTGTCGGCGGACGCCGTCACCCTTTCAACTCTGCGCACTTCGCGTGAAGGTCGACCAGCAGCTTGGCCAGGTTGGTGCTGTCGGACCCCACGACGAAGAACGAGTAGCCCTTGGCCTTCCACGGGGCCAGGTAGTCGAGCGTCGGCGTCAGGATGCCGGCGGCCTTGCCGTGCTTGCGGCAGGCGGCGACCACCCGCTCCAGGTTCGCTTCGAAGGCGGCATCCTTGAACTGGCGGGGCATGCCCATGTTGATGGAAAGATCCATCGGCCCGACGAACAGCACGTCGACCCCGGGGACCGCGGCGATCTCGTCGGCGTTCTTGACGCCCTCGACGGTTTCGATCTGCACGACGGTCAACAGATTGTCGTTGGCCTTGGCGTAATAGTCGTCGAAGCCCTGGCCGAAGCCGCAGGCCGGGGGCGAGCCGGCGACGCCGCGGATGCCTTCCGGCTGATAGCGCATGGACTGGGCGGCCTGGTGCGCTTCCGCCGCGGTGTTGACATAGGGAACCATGATCCCGGCGGCGCCAAGGTCGAGAACCCTTTTGAAGCGCGTCGGTTCGTTCCAGGCGATGCGCACCACGGCCGGCGAATCGCCCAGGCGGGCGACCTGGATCTGGTGGATGAGTTCGCTGTAGTCGCCGGACCCGTGTTCGCAATCGATCCAGGTCCAGTCGAACCCGGCCCGCCCGATCATTTCCACGGTCAGGGCCGAGCCGAGCTGCGCGGCAACGCCGAACATGGTTTCGCCCTTCAGGACCCGCTCGCGAAGGAATTTCATGATGTGATTCGCTCCCCAACGACCATTGCAGACGCATTGCCGACTGGCGCGGCAGTTTCTCAGATACTAAGATCTCAGTTGAAGAACGCAACTGCTTTTTGTATGAGTTGCCGTCGGATCGGGAGTCGCGAATCACCATGCCAAGGCGCCCAGCCAGCCTGAACGCCGCCACCTCCGGCCGCGAGAAGCCGGGAGGCGCGTTCACCGGTATCGCCGTCGGGGATCGCCGATTTTCACTGGATCGCAGACTGCCCGTCGCTGTGCAGATTTCCGCCGTGCTGCGGGACATGATTCTTAAACTCGAACTCGAACCCGGCACCGTCATTTCCAAGGACGATGTCGCCAAGGCTTTCGGGGTCAGTTCGATGCCGGTGCGCGAAGCCTTGCGCAAGCTCGAAGAGGAAGGCTTGGTGGTGATCAAGCCGCAGTCGGGAACCTATGTCACCACCATCGACGTCGGGTGGGCCAAGGAAGCCCAGTTCCTCCGCATCGGCGTCGAGGTGGAGGTCGTCCGCCATCTGGTGAAGGCCATCACCGAGGCGGAGATCCAGGAACTCGAGCGCATCCTCGCCCACCAGCAGATCGAATACGAAGCCGACGACAAGGACGGATTTTCGCGCGACGACGCCGCTTTCCACGCCGCCATGTACCGCATGGTTGGGGTCGCTGGCCTGTGGCAGAAGATCGGCTCGATGCGCGTGCATATCGACCGTCTCCGGCTCATGCACATGCCGGTCGGCGGCAAGATGAACCGGGTCCTCGTCGATCATCGGGCCATTCTCGACGCCCTCCGCGCCCGCGACGCCGCGGCCGCGGAGGCCGCCTTGCGCCAGCACTTGTCGGGGACGCTGTCGGTCATCGAAACCTTGCGGGAACGGTATCCCCACTACTTCTAGAACGGCCGCGTTGCCCTGCCCTCCACCTGCGGTCTTGCCGGGTTTCGCCGGCGCGGCATACAGTGGACGGCGGGTTTGGGGCGAAGGAGGCTGCGCGATGGCGACAACCGGTTCGGGCGGCGGCGTACCTCTTCTCGGCTGCGTCGCCGACGATTTCACCGGGGCGACCGATCTGGCCAACACCCTGGTCAAGAACGGCATGACGACGGTCCAGCTGCTGGGCGTGCCCGATGCCGCCACCGCGGTGCCCGAGGCCGATGCCGTGGTCGTCGCGCTCAAGTCGCGCACCATTGCCGTGGCCGACGCCGTCGCCCAGTCGGTGGCCGCCCTCGACTGGCTGCGGGCGGCCGGCGCCGGCCAGTTTTTCTTCAAGTACTGCTCGACCTTCGATTCGACCGAGAAGGGCAACATCGGACCGGTGGCCGAGGCCCTGATGGCGCGCCTGGGGACCCGCTTCACCATCGCCTGCCCGGCCTTCCCCGAGAATGGCCGCACCCTCTACAAGGGCCATCTCTTCGTCGGCGACCTGCTGCTCTCCGATTCGAGCATGCGCCATCATCCGCTGACCCCGATGACCGACGCCAACCTGGTGCGTTTCCTCGGCCGCCAGACGCAGGGAAAGGTCGGCCTGGTGCCCTTCCCCATCGTCGAGGCCGGGGCGAAAGCCGTGAAATGCACCTTCCGCATGCTGGAGGACGAGGGCACCCGCATCGCCATCGTCGATGCCGTCACCGACCGCGACCTCGCGGCCATCGGCGAGGCTTGCGCCGGCATGGCGCTTGTCACCGGCGGGTCCGGCGTCGCCCTTGGCCTGCCCGAAAACTTTCGCCGGCGGGGCCTCCTCACCGGCGATCGCGTGGCCGACGCCCTGCCCGCCGTGACCGGCCCCGAGGCGGTGATTTCCGGAAGCTGCTCGCCGGCGACGCTGGCCCAGGTGGCCCGCTTCGCCGAAGACGGGCCGGTCTTCCCGGTCGATCCCCTGGCCCTGGCCGAAGGCCGCGACCTGGTGGGCGAGGCGCTCGACTGGGCGCGCGGGCGGCTGGGACAGGGCCCCCTTCTCGTCTCGGCAAGCGCGCCGGCCGCCACGGTCGCCGAGGTCCAGAAACGCCTGGGCGTCATGGCGGCCGGCGAACTGGTCGAGCGCGCGCTGGCCGGCATCGCCCGGGGGCTGGTCGCCGCCGGGGTGCGGCGCCTGGTGGTGGCCGGCGGCGAGACGGCGGGCGCGGTGGTGGGCGCCCTTGGCATTCGCGGCCTCAGGATCGGCCGCGAGATCGCGCCGGGCGTGCCGTGCACGGTGTCGCTCGGCGAAACCCCCATGGCGCTGGCCCTCAAGTCGGGCAACTTCGGCGACGCCGACTTCTTCACGAAGGCGTTTCGCACCATGCCGTGAGAGCGTGGCGGGCGTCTTCACGACGGATCCAAACGGCCTCGGGGTCGGGCGGCGCAAACGCGGTGCCCATATGCCAATCGACATACCCCGGAATTGCTTCCCCATCACAAAAAAATCACGGGCATCCCGCGTCCAATGTGACGAATTTGTTACGCATGGCGATTCGTTCTCAATCGCATAACATGACCCGGACGTTTAGGAACGTCGCGGCCGTCTCGGTCCCGAATGCGCTCCACCCAGTGCCGCAAAGGGTGCCTCTTGTTTTGCAACGACGGAAGGTGGTGAGCGTGCTGCTTGGCATCGTGGCCGTGCTGACTTTCCTCAGCCTCGCCGGTCAGGTTGCCCGATTTCATCTCGGCCTGCCCAACGCGCTGGGCCTGGTGCCGTTCTTCTACGTCGATCTCGAGAACAACCTGCCGACATGGTACCAGACGCTGGCGCTGGCCTTCGCGTCCGTGCTGCTGGCCGGGCTGGCCGTCGCGGCGCGCCATATGCGCGCCCCGTTCGCTGGACGCTGGCTGGCGCTTTCGCTGTTGTTCGTGTTCCTGTCGCTCGACGAGGCCGCCAGCATCCACGAGGCCACGATGGAGCCCCTGCAGCGCGTTGTCGGCTATCTTCCCGGTGTCTGGCAGCCGGTCTGGGTGATCTTGGGCATCGCCGCCGTAGTTGCCTTTGCGGCGGCTTTCCTGCGCTTCCTTTTGTACCTGCCCCGGGACGACCGCTGGCAGGTCTTCTGGGCGGCGGCCCTGTTCGTCGGCGGCGCGATCGGCGTGGAGATGGCCACGGCGGCCCTCTATACGACCTCCGATCCGTCCTACAAGGTTTCCTTCACGTACGCGCTCCTGGCGCACGCCGAGGAATTGCTGGAAATGCTGGGCGTGGTCGTTCTTATCGACTTCCTGTTGCGCCGCCTGTCGCGCACCGCGTCCTTCTCCGTTACGGTCGCAAGCTGAGCAACGGCGGGGACGTCCGGCCGCTAGCCGATGGACGGCGTGGTTCCGCCCGCGCCGCCATCGCGATGGGGCTCCAGGGGCGGAATCGCCGCCGCTGCCCAGGCCCTCTTCGCCCTGCGCACGATTTTGCCGAGCACCGTCCCGCGCAAGGCACGCCGAAGGCGGGCCGCGGTCTGGGCGGCGGACAGCCGCTCGCGCAGGACGATTTCCGTCGCCTCCACAACTTCGCTGTCCCCGACGCGACGCGCCTCCTCTTGCAGGGCCACATAGTGGTGGCGCACGTGGGGCGGAACGATCAGGGCATGGATCTCGGACAATGCGACGGCGCGCGGGAAGGTTTTCGCCCGGCCCACGGCGCCGCACAGCCGCAGCGCCATGAGGGTGCGCAGGCATTTTTCGCATCGGCCGCAATTGATGTCCGGCGTGTCGCCATAGCAGACCCGCAAGGTTGCCAAGGCGATATCCGAGGCGGCGAGACGGCGGACCTTGGCGACGCGGTCAACCTCGCATCCGTCGTGCGTAATCTCCAGATAGCCGTCCGACCACAGGGGATCGAGTTGTGGCGACGAACCCCACGGCTTGACCTGCGCGTAGGAATGGGTTGCCGGTACGATCAGTTCGCCGATGGTCCGGCGGAGCAGCAGGGCGACCGAGGCGATGGCGGCGCCATGCAGGCGTTCGCCCCAGAAATCGCCGACGAAGGTCTTTCCCCAGCCGCCCCGGCGCTTGTCGCAGACATCCCGCAGGTTGGTCTCGCAGGTGATCAGCCGTTTCCCGAGCCGCCTTGCCACCGTTGCTGCGTTGTCGCGCGTCGCCTGCCACAGGACATCGTTGTCGAGGCCGATGTCGAAGCCCCGCACGAAAAGGAGATGGGTCACCCTCGGCTCGTGCTTCAGCAGCGAGTACCAGGAATCCACGCCCGCCGAGAAGCAGCAGATCACCCCGTCGGCCGGCCGGGGTGGCGCGTCGTCTTGGCCCGAACATCGCACCTCGACGGGATGGAGATCGTCGTACCATCCGGCCAGCACGCTCTGGGCTTTGGCGATGTTGGCGAGGAAAACCGGCGAAACCCGCCCCGGCATCGACAGAGGCTCGCCCTCGACCATGCAGGGAACGACAAGGGCCGCCGCCGCGGCCTCGTTCACGCCGTCCAAAGGTTGGTCCAGGCCCTCGAAGCGGTACCACAGTTCGAAGCATTCCATCGCGCCGCGCGGCCGCGCGCAAACGCGGACCGTAGCGACCTCGTCGCATACCGAGGTCGAGATATCGATGATCTCCATTGTCCCGGGTTCGCCCCCTACGTTGAAGCCCCATCGCGCGCCGGCGATTCTGTGCCCCGGTCGCGCATCCTGATTTGGCCTTACGATGGGTGGACCGGCCAACGCCAGTGATCAAGCTGTGGCCGCACTCGGAAACCTGAACGACTTGGAAGGAATGGCGCGCCCGGCAGGACTCGAACCTGCGACCCCATGCTTAGAAGGCACGTGCTCTATCCACCTGAGCTACGGGCGCGCTGTACGGCCTCAAGATAGGACAACCGGGGCGGAGAGGCCAGCCGCCGCTTCGCCCCCTCACATCGGATGGCGGCCGGTGAAGTTGCTGGCATAGCTCTTGGGCCGGATCTTGCGCGCCTGCGGATCGAAAACGTCGGCGGCCAGTCCGTGCTTCCTGGCGAAAGCCAGCGCCGCCTCCTTGCTGTCGAACAGCATGCGCACCTGGCCCCGGGTGTCGGCGGTGCTCGACCAGCCCATCAAGGGATCGATGCCCCGGGCCGGCGGCTCGTACTCGAGAACCCATTTGCCGGTCTTGCGGCGGCCCGACTGCATGGCGGTCTTGGCCGGCCGGTAGATGCGCACCTGAGGCATGGCGAAACCCCGACAAGTGTGACGAACGGATACTGGTCGGGGCGACTGGATTCGAACCAGCGACCCTCTGCTCCCAAAGCAGATGCGCTACCAAGCTGCGCTACGCCCCGACGGCCGGAAAGTAAGACCTCGCGGGCGCGTCCGCAAGCCTGGCTTGCTCGCCATCGCGGGGCCGGTCGTACAGCGGCGATTCGCTTCCGAGGGGCGAGCGGTCGGGCGCTATCGCCTATTTTTTCGGCAACTGGCCCGAATGGGGGCATTTTGCGAAGAGACGAAAAGGTTTTACCGCGGCCATCGGCGGATTTGGGGCCGGCTTGGGGAAAGGAGGGGCGGCTTGGCACGGAGATTGCTCATTAGTCTCATGAAAGGAGGCTGGGAGACCTTGACGTAAGCTGGCAAGGAGATGGCACATGAAACGAACGCTGTGGGCTTTATTGGTTTCGGCAAGTGTTGTCCTTCCCTCGGCGGCGCCGGCCCAGACGATGTGCGCCCCGCGGTCCGACCTGCTCGTCAATCTCAAGGGCCAATTCTCGGAGGCGCCGGTGGCCATCGGCCTCACCAACACCGGCGGCGTGGTCGAGGTCCTGGCCTCTCCGGAGGGCGATACCTGGACCATCATCGTCACCGATCCCGGCGGCACGAGCTGCCTGATGGCGGCCGGCGCCTACTGGCAGACCGCCCTCAAGGTCGCGGTCGGCCAGGAAAGCTGACAGTCGCCGGTCTTTCGGCGATACGGCCGCTCACCGATCGCCGAACAGGGGATGGAGGATGCGCGCCCCCTTGTGGACGCCCAGCCGGCGGGCGGTGCCGGCGGCAACTTCGAGAACGCCGCGCACCGGGCCGACCGAGGCGATGATGTCGGTGGACAGCGGCGTCGTGTCCTCGACCACCTGCGTGACCCGCCCGGCCGCGTCGAAGAACACCATGTCGAGCGAAATCGGCGTGTTGAGCATCCACATGCTGACCGGCGCCGTCTCGCCGAAATCGAACAACATGCCGGCGTCGGCGGCGAGCGAGCGGCGGAACTGCAGGCCCTGGCGGCGCTGATCCTCGTTGGTCGCCAGTTCGATCCTGAAGGGAAAGCGGCCGCGTGGCGTGACCAGCGTGAGGACGCCGGTTTCGAATTCGGCGGCGCTGGCCTCGCCCATCCACGACGACGGGCCGCCGGGAGCCAACCCGGCGGCGACGGGAAGCAGGAGCACCCCCCCGACGATCAAAAGGACGGCACGAAGATCCACCATGATCCCTGCATAGCCTGTCTTTCCGGTATGCGCAATTCCCTGCCCCTCTCCCTCGCCCACCCTTGCCAAGTCCCCCGGCCATCGGCATAAAGGGGTCATCTCGTCACCGGTATGCGCAATTCCCTGCCCCTCTCCCTCGCCCACCCTTGCCAAGTCCCCCGGCCATCGGCATAAAGGGGTCAT
>NZ_JAOTID010000002.1:603612-716145 GCF_026163695.1 Shumkonia mesophila
CTCGTCACCGGGGGGAGCCGATTCGTCGGCTGAGAGGTCTCCGCGTCAGGAGCGACCCCTAGAACCTGATCCGGTTAATGCCGGCGTAGGGACGCGTGAGGCCATGGTACCCGACGATTCCACCTCTCCGTTTTCCGTCTCGGTCGACGCCGGCAGCGTCGAATTCGGCGGCATGACGCTGTTCGCCGACCTCGACTTCACCCTGGCCGGGGGGCACACCACCTGCCTGCTGGGTCCCAGCGGCGTCGGCAAGAGCACCCTTCTGCGCCTTCTGCTGGGGCTGGAGACCGGCACCACCAACGGTTCCGTCGTTACCTGCTCGGACGGCAAGCCGCTGGCCGGCCGCGCTGCCCTGATGGCGCAGCGCGACCTGCTGTTTCCCTGGCTCAGCGTGCTGGAGAACGTGCTGCTCGGCAGCCGCCTGCGCGGCGAGGCCGGCGATGACGGCGCCCGCCGGGCGCGCGCCCACGGCCTGCTGCGCGACGTCGGGCTGGAAGGCTGGGCCGGGGCCATGCCCGACACCCTGTCGGGCGGCATGCGCCAGCGCGCCGCCCTGGCCCGCACCCTGATGGAAGATCGCCCCGTGGTGCTGATGGACGAGCCGTTCTCGGGGCTCGACGTCGTCACCCGTCTACGGCTGCAGAACCTTGCCGCCGAAACGCTCAGCGGCCGCACCGTGCTGCTGGTCACCCACGATCCGCTGGAAGCCATTCGGCTGGGCGAGCGCATCCACGTCATGGCCGGGCGGCCGGCGCGCCTCGACGAGCCGCTGGAGCCGGCCGGCCGGCCGCCGCGTGACGCCGCCGATCCGGCCGTGCTGGAGGCGCAAGCCGTGCTTCTGCGCCGTCTGACGGAGGCGGCGCGATGAAGCTGGTGCGCGGCCTTGTCGTTCTGGTCGGTCTGATCGTCCTGTGGCAGGCGGTGGTGTGGCTGACCGAGGCCAAGCCGTGGATGCTGCCGGCCCCCGCCGCCGTCGCCAGGGCCTGGGTGTCGCACAGCGGCACGCTGCTGCGCCATGCCGCCTTGACCGCCGCCGAAATCCTGTTGGGTCTGCTGGCCGGCACCGTGCTGGGCTCGGTCAGTGCCCTCGCCATGGCCTATTTCCGCCCGGCCCGGCGTTGGCTGATGCCGGTGCTGGTGGTCAGCCAGGCCGTGCCGGTGTTCGCGCTGGCGCCCCTGCTGGTGCTGTGGCTGGGTTACGGCATGGCCTCCAAGGTGGCGATGGCCACCCTCATCATCTATTTCCCGGTGACGGCGGCTTTCCACGATGGGCTCAGGCGCACCGAACCCGGCTGGCTCGACCTCGCCCGCACCATGAACGCCGGGCGCTGGGCGGTACTGCGCCATGTCCGGGTGCCGGCCGCCTTGCCGGCGCTGGCTTCGGGCCTGCGCGTCGCCACCGCGGTGGCGCCGATCGGCGCCGTCGTCGGCGAGTGGGTGGGATCGAGCGCCGGGCTTGGTTTCATGATGCTGCACGCCAACGCCCGCATGCAGGTCGATGTCATGTTCGCCGCCCTGGTCACCCTGGCGGCGCTGGCCGTCGGCCTCTACTTCGCCATCGATACCCTGCTGCGGCGCGCCCTGCCCTGGCAACCCGACACGTCTCCCGCCATCGACTGAGAGGCATCCCATGCGTAGAATTTTATGTAGTTTGTCAGGACTTGTTTTCAGTATGTTGATTTTAATGCCAATTGATGGGCAAGCCGCCGACAAGTTGACGGTCATCCTGGAATGGTTCGTCAACCCCGACCACGCGCCGCTGGTGGTCGCCCGCGAGAAGGGATTCTTCGCCGAGGCCGGGCTGGCCGTCGACCTGGTGGCGCCGGCCGATCCCAACGATCCGCCGAAGCTGGTTGCGGCCGGTCAGGCCGACATCGGCGTCTCCTACCAGCCGCAGCTGCACATGCAGGTCGACGAGGGATTGCCGGTGGTGCGAGTCGGCACCCTGGTGGCGACACCGCTGGTCGCCCTGATGGTGACCCCCGACGGGCCGGTCAAAACGCTGGCCGACCTCAAGGGCAAGCGGATCGGCTATTCGGTCGGCTTCTATCGCGACACCCTGCTGCCGGCCATGCTGGCCCGCCACGGCCTCAAGCTGGCCGACGTCGAGACGGTGGCCATCAATTTCGCCCTGTCCCAGGCCCTGTTGAGCGGCCAGGTGGCGGCGACCATCGGCGCCTTCCGCAATTTCGAGATCAACCAGTTGGAACTGGCCGGCGAGCCCGGCCGCGCCATCTTCCCCGAAGACGAAGGGGTGCCGCCCTACGACGAGCTGATCTTCATCGCCAACAAGGCCAAGCTGGGCGACAAGCGCCTGCGGGCCTTCCTCGACGGCCTGGAGCGGGGCGTCCAGTACCTGATCAATCACCCGGCCGACAGCTGGACGCTGTTCGTCAAGGCCTATCCCGACCTCGACGACGAGCTCAACAAACGGGCCTGGCGCGATACCCTGCCCCGCTTCGCGTTGCGGCCGGCCGCCCTCGATTCGACGCGCTACGACCGCTTCGCCGCCTATCTGAAGACGGAAGGCGTCATCAAAAAACTGCCGGCGCTGGCCGACTATGCGGTGGAAATCCGCTAACCGCCGCCGACGCCCCGCCGACGCGCACGGAAGGGCCCCGCCGGGGCCCTTTTTCGTGTGGGCGATTCGTTGAGAATCGACTGCAAAACCGGGCCGAAAGCGATGCTTCTCCGGCCCGCCGGAGACCATCCGTCCACCATTCGAAAATGAAATCCATTTTCCGGGCCGAATCGGTCTACGGTTCATCCTAAAGCTTGACGAAATGGATTCCGGACGCCAGAAAGTGCGGGCGCCCTCGTTTGGCGCCAATGAAAAAAATTTCAACCTGCGGGCAACAACGCGGCGAATAAGCCGGAGCGGAAGGGGAAACCGTTGCTACACGCGCTCAGTCTCGGGCTCGTCCTCGCCCTTCTTTGGTGGCTGATGTCGGGCTATTGGGTCCCCTTCATACTCAGCCTGGGTGTCGCCTCGGTCATCGCGACGGTGCTTATCTCGCGGCGCATGGACGTCATCGACCACGAGGGGCAACCCCTCCATCTCAGCTGGAAAATCGGCTTTTACTGGGCGTGGCTGCTCAAGGAAATTTTCAAGTCCGCGGTTGACGTCTCCAAGGTCATTCTCAAGCGCAAGATGCCGATCCATCCGGCCATGGTGCCCATCAAGGCAACCCAGCGCACCGAGATGGGGCACGTCATCTACGCCAATTCCATCACCCTGACGCCGGGAACCATCACCGTGACGCTGGAAAACGGCGACATGATGATTCATGCCCTGACCAAGGAGGCCGCCGAGGGCCTGCTGACCGGCGACATGGACCGGCGGGTCACCGCCATCGAGGGGGTTGGCGCCCTGGATCGCCTGCTCGCCGCGAAAGCCGCCAGGGGAGACGCCGAATGATGTTCGCCGCGGGTACTCTGGCTGTTCTCGTGAGCATGGCGATGGCCTTGGCGCGCGCCCTCCTCGGCCCGACCATCTATGACCGCATCCTGGCCGTCAACTCGTTCGGCACACTGACCGTTATCCTCATCGCCGTGGTCGGGTTCCTGAGCGGCCGTCCCGCCTTCCTGGACATCAGCCTGGTCTACGCGCTGATCAACTTCATCACCACGATCGCCATCATGAAATTCTTCAAATACAAGCGTATCGGACGCCGCTCGGGCGAAGACCTGGGAGGCCTGTGATGGCGGCGCTCATCGTCGATATCCTGAGCTGGGCGCTGATCGTCGGCGGCGGCGCGTTTTGCGTCATTGGCGCCGTCGGCATGCTGCGCATGCCCGACGTGTTCACCCGCATGCACGCCGCAGGCATCATCGATACGGCCGGTCTCGGCCTCATTCTCATCGGTCTCATGCTGCAGGCCGGCTTCACCCTCGTCATGGTCAAGCTGGCCCTGATCCTCGTTTTCGTCCTTTACACCAGCCCGATGTCCACCCACGCCCTGGCCCAGTCGGCCGTGAGCACCGGGGTCAAGCCGCTCCTCGCGGATGGCGCGAACAACCAAAAAGCCAAGGAAGACGAGCCATCGAAGACCTAATCAACACTGTGCTGCTTTCCCTGATGGCGGCATCGGCGATCGGCATGATTCGTCTGCGTAATCTGTTCGCCGTCGTCATGTTGTCGGGGATTTTCAGCCTTTCGGCGGCCGCACTGTATGTGGTGTTGGACGCCGTCGACGTCGCCTTCACCGAAGCGTCCGTCGGGGCCGGCATCGCCACCGTGCTGATGCTGAGCACCCTGGCCCTCACGACGACGGAAGAGGCGATCAAGGATCACCGCAACATGAGCGCGCTGGTCGTCGTCCTGATCGCCGGCGCGGTGCTCATCTACGGCACGCTGGATATGCCGTTCTATGGCGATCCGATGGCCCCCATCCACCTTCACGTGGCGCCGCTGTATCTGCGCGACTCCATCGTGGCGACCAGCGTGCCCAACGTCGTCACCTCGGTGCTGGCCAGCTACCGCGGCTATGACACCTTGGGCGAGACGACGGTGATTTTCACCGCCGCGGCCAGCGTCATGGCCCTGATCGGCCGCGGCCGCAAGAAGATCAAATACGGCATTCCCGACGGCGCGCCCAGCCACGGCTACTCGTCGATGAAGCCGCATCCCATCCTGCGGGTGACGGCCAAGCTGCTGATCCCCGCCATCCTGATCTATGCATTCTATGTCCAGGCCCACGGCGACTTCGGCCCGGGCGGCGGCTTCCAGGCCGGCGTCATTCTCGGCGCTACGTTCATCCTCTACGCCCTCATCTTCGGCGTCGACAACACCCGCGTCGTCATTCGCGGCTGGGTGCGGCGGGCGATGATGGCCTCGGGCGTCCTCATCTATGCGGGGACCGGCGTGGCGGCGCTGCTGCTGGGCGGCAACTATCTCGACTACTCAGTCCTGTTGCACGACCCGGTGCATGGCCAACACATCGGCATCTTCCTCGTGGAGTTGGGTGTCGGCATCACCGTTTCCGGCTCGATGATCACCATTTTCCTCATCTTCGCGGGCCAGGACCGCTGACGCCATGCCGTTTCCAGGCCTTTTCAACTATTGGATCGCCATTGTGCTGATGATGGCCGGCTTCTACATGGTCATGGCGCACGGCAACCTCATCAAGAAGATCGTCGGCCTGAACGTCTTTCAGGTGTCGGTCTTCGTGTTCTACATCTCGATGGGCAAGATCAAGGGCGGCACCGCGCCGATTCTCGAATCCGGCTTCGAGGTCTACAGCAATCCTCTCCCCTCGGTTCTGATCCTGACGGCCATTGTCGTCGGTGTCGCCACCACGGCCCTGGCGTTGGCCCTTATCGTGCGCATCCACGATGCCTATGGCACCATTGAGGAGGATGAGATCAACGCGCAGGAGTCGGAATCGTGATCTCGGTCCATTTTCCCGTCCTCCTGGTCCTGGTGCCGCTGATCGCGGCGCCCGTCTGCATGTTCTTCCGCCGCCTTCCGGGCGCCACGTGGGCGATTGCCACGGCGGTCAGCTGGTTCTGCCTGTACGTGGCGGTTTCTCTGCTGCTCCGGGTGCTGGATAGCGGCACCATCAGCTATCTGCTGGGCAACTGGGCGGCGCCGTGGGGCATCGAGTACCGCATCGACCTGCTGAACGCCTTCGTCCTGGTCATCGTCGCCGCCATCGGCGCCGTCGTGACGCCCTATGCCCGGGCCAGCGTGATCCGCGAGGTTTCGCCGCGCCGCATCTATCTGTTCTACACGATGTTCTGCCTGAACCTGGCCGGGTTGCTCGGCATCACGGTCACCGGCGACGCCTTCAACCTGTTCGTCTTCCTCGAGATTTCGGCGTTCTCGGGTTACACCCTGATCAGCCTGGGACGCGACCGCCGGGCGTTGACCGCAACCTATCGCTACGTGCTGATGGGCACGGTGGGCGCCACCTTCTACGTCATCGCCATCGGCATGCTCTACATGATGACGGGCACGCTGAACATGATGGATCTGGCGGCCCGCATTCCGGCGGTCGCCCACACCCGGACCATCCATGCGGCGCTCGCCTTCCTGACGGTCGGCATCGGCCTCAAGGTGGCGATGTTCCCGCTGCACATGTGGCTGCCCAACGCCTACACCTTCGCGCCCTCCACGGTGACGGCCTTCATCGCCTCGACGGCGACCAAGGTGGCCGTCTACGTGCTGATCCGCATGTATTTCACGGTCTTTGCCGGGGCCGAGATTTTCGAGTTGTTCCCGGTGCGCGAGACGCTGATGGTGTTGGCCATCGCCGGAATGTTCGCCGGCTCGTTCGTCGCCATCTTCCAGGAAAACTGCAAGCGCCTGCTCGCCTATTCGAGCGTCGCCCAGATCGGCTACATGGTGCTCGGCATCAGCTTCGCCACGGTAACGGGGCTGGCCGGCGGCATGATCCACCTGTTCAATCACGCCCTGATGAAGTGCGCGCTGTTCCTGGTCATGGGCTGCATCTTCTATCGTCTCAATTCGGTGAAGATCGCCGACTTCGCCGGCCTCGCCAAACGCATGCCGCTGACCATGGCCGCCTTCGTGGTGGCCGGCCTCAGCCTGATCGGCGTGCCGGGGACGGTCGGGTTCGTCAGCAAGTGGTACCTGGTGCTGGCCGCCCTCGAGAAGGGCTGGTGGCCGATCGCCGCGTTGATCGTGGCCAGTTCGCTGCTGGCCGTCATCTACATCTGGCGGGTCATCGAGGTGGCCTACTTCCGCCCGGTGCCGGAAGGGGCGCCCGAGGTGGCCGAGGCGCCCCTCTCCCTCCTTGTGCCGACCTGGATCATGGCCCTGGCCAGCGTCTATTTCGGCGTTGACGCCAGCCGCACGTTCGAGGTGGCGCAAGCCGCCGCCACCCTGCTGATCGGAGGCGGGAAATGACGCCGCAGGTGACCATGCAACTGGCGCTGGCGGCGCCCCTTCTCGGCGCGGCGCTCATCGTGCTGACCGGCCATCGGCCGAACCTGCGCGAGACGGTGACCCTGGTGACGGCGGCGGCGATGTTCCTGCTGGTCGCCTCGCTGGTGCCGGAAGTCATGGCCGGCGGCCGGCCGGAAGTCGTCTTCGGCGAAATGCTGCCCGGACTGCCGATCGCGCTCAAGCTCGAACCTCTGGGCATGGTCTTCGCCCTGATCGCCAGCTTCCTGTGGATCGTGACCTCGATCTACGCCATCGGTTATATGCGCGGCCATCACGAGCTCAATCAGACGCCGTTCTACGCCTTCTTCGCCGTCGCGCTGTTCAGCGCGGTGTTCGTGGCCTTTTCCGGCAACCTGCTGACGCTGTTCCTCGCCTATGAAATCCTCAGCGTCTCCACCTATCCCCTGGTCACCCACCACCGGACGCCCGAGGCCAAGCGCGGCGGACGCGTCTACCTGGGCATTCTGCTGACCACCTCCATCGGCTTTTTCCTGTTCGCCATCGTGTGGACGTGGCTGGCCGCCGGCACGCTCGACTTCACCGACGGCGGCATCCTTTCCGGCAAGGTTTCGGACGGGGTGGCCGGGGTATTGCTGGCGCTCTACGTCTTCGGCATCGGCAAGGCGGCGGTGATGCCCTTTCACCGCTGGCTGCCGGCCGCCATGGTGGCGCCGACGCCGGTCAGCGCGCTCCTGCATGCGGTGGCCGTGGTCAAGGCGGGCGTCTTCTCGGTCGTCAAGGTGGCGGTCTACATCTTCGGCGTTGACTTCCTGCACAGCCTGGCGGCCAGCCAGTGGCTGCAATACGCCGCCGCCGCCACCATCGTGCTGGCCTCGCTGGTCGCCATGACCAAGGACAACCTCAAGGCCCGGTTGGCCTATTCGACGGTCAGCCAGCTTTCCTACATCGTGCTGGGCGCGATGCTGGCGACCGAGATCAGCGTCGTCGGCGGCGGCATGCACATCGCCATGCACGCCTTCGGCAAGATCACGCTGTTCTTCTGCGCCGGGGCCATCCTGGTGGCCGCCCACAAGACCGAAATCAGCCAGATGCGGGGCATCGGCCGGGTCATGCCGATCACCACCTTCGCCTTCCTGATCGGCAGTCTCAGCATCATCGGCCTGCCGCCGTTCGGCGGCATGTGGAGCAAGTGGTATCTGGCCCTGGGGGCCTTGGATGCCGGCAAGCAGGTCATGGTCGCGGTGCTGATGATCAGTTCGCTGCTCAACATCGCCTACCTGCTGCCCATCCCCATCCGGGGATTCTTCTGCGAACCGGACGACAACCCGGGTCATGGGGCGGGCGTGCGCGAGGCGCCGTGGCCATGCGTCCTGGCGCTCTCCATCTCGGCCATCGGCTGTCTCGCGTTGTTCTTTTTCCCGGAGCCCGTCTACAACCTGCTCGCCGGCATGTTCGTTCGCTAGGGATCGCGTCATGAACTCGAAGGAAAAGCGCTACATCTTCGACAACCCGCGGAACGTGAAGGTCCTGATCTACGCCCTTTACGTGGTCTGTGCGGTCCTGGTCGGGCTCGATTTCGTCATCCACCGCCACTCCGAGTACGCGCTGGAGGCCTGGTACGGTTTCTACGGCATCTACGGCTTCGTGGCGTGCGTGTTCCTGGTGCTGGCCGCCAAGGAAATGCGCAAGATCGTAAGGCGCCGGGAGACCTACTACGATGACAAGTAGCCTCGCCCCCTTCCTGATCTTCTATGTCGGCGCCGGGCTGGCGGCGATCACGCGGGGCCGGCTTCGCCAGGTCCTGCTGATGGCCATCCCGCTGGTCGGCGGCATCAACCTCTTCTATCTCGGCCGGGGCGATCTCGTCGCCTTCGGGCTGTTCGACTACGACCTCATCCTGCTCCGGGTCGACAAGCTGAGCTTCCTGTTCTCCATCGTCTTCCACATCGCCGCCTTCCTCGGGATCGTGTTCGCCCTGCATGTGAAGGACACGACGCAGCACGTCAGCGGCATCCTCTACGCGGGCAGTTCCATCGGCGCGGTTTTCGCGGGCGACCTCATCACCCTCTTCATCTTCTGGGAGATGACGGCCATCACCTCGGTCTTCCTGATCCTTGCCCGCAAGAGCTCCCGCTCGCAGGCCACCGCCATGCGCTACCTGATCATCCAGGTGATGTCCGGCGTCATCCTGCTGGCCGGCGTGCTCGTGCGCTACCAGCAGACGGGCTCGGTGGAGTTCACCTTCATCGGCCTCGACGGCCCCGGCGGCGCCCTGATCCTGCTGGCGTTCGGCATCAAGGCCGCTTTCCCGCTGCTGCACAGCTGGCTGACCGACGCCTACCCCGAGGCGACCCCGACGGGAACCATCTTCCTCAGCGCCTTCACCACCAAGCTGGCCGTCTATGCGCTGGCCCGCGGTTTCCCGGGCACCGAGATCCTGATCTACGTCGGCGCCACCATGACCGCCTTTCCGATCTTCTACGCGGTCATCGAGAACGACCTGCGCAAGGTGCTGTCCTACAGCCTGATCAACCAGGTCGGGTTCATGGTCACCGGCATCGGCATCGGCACGACGCTGGCGCTGAACGGCGCGGTTTCCCACGCCTTCGCGCACATCATCTACAAGGCCCTCCTTTTCATGTCGATGGGCGCGGTGCTGTTCCGCACCGGCAAGATCAACGGCACCGATCTGGGCGGTCTCTACAAGTCGATGCCGCTGACCTCGATCTTCTGCATCGTCGGCGCCGCCTCGATTTCGGCGTTCCCGCTGTTCTCGGGATTCGTCGCCAAGTCCATGGTGCTGGCCGCCGCCGTCGAGGAAGGCCATCCCATCGTCTGGATGGTGCTGCTGTTCGCCTCGGCGGGCGTGTTCCACCACTCGGGAATCAAGATCCCGTTCTTCGCCTTCTTCGCCCACGATTCGGGCATCCGCTGCAAGGAGGCGCCGTTCAACATGCTGGCCGCGATGGCCGTGGCGGCGTTCCTGTGCATCGCCATCGGCGTCTATCCCGCCCCGTTGTACAGCCTGTTGCCCTTCGAGGTGAACTTCGACCCCTATACGGCCGGCCACGTCTTGGCCCAGGCGCAACTCCTGTTCTTCTCGGCGCTGGCCTTCACCTACCTCAAGCTTTCGGGCCTCTATCCGCCCGAAATGGTGGGGGTCAACGTCGATGCCGAGTGGTCGTATCGCCGGCTGCTGCCCCGCGCGGTCAGCGCCTTCATCGCCACCTTCGGCCCCATCGATCACGCGGTGCGCCACTTGGCCATGCGCGGGACCCAGCGGGTGATCGTATGGATCTTCCGTCATCACGGGCCCGAAGGGGTGCTGGCGGCGACCATGCCTTCCGGCGCCATGGTGCTGGGCGTGGTTTCGGTGCTGGCGATCTTCCTGCTGCTCTACTTCGTCAGCTGACGGCGGCCCGGAAGAAGGCGGTTCGCATTGTCTCCTTCCGTCATACCCCGGCGTCAGTCCGGGGTATCCAGTCCGCCGAGCATGGATTGCCCGGGCGCAGCCGGGCAATGACGGGAAGGAGAGACGGTAGCGACGGAAGGTCCCAGGCGCCGGCGTGCGATTCCTTCGCCTTGTGTTTCAGGAACCGGGCTTCGCCGGCTTGCCCGGCACCCAGGCCTTGACGGCGACCGGCTGGCCGGTCTGCGAGCGCATCACCTTCGGCCTGAAGACCTGGTCGATGGCCGGCGTGTCCCCGCCCCGGCTGAAGGCGACGAACATCGACAGCAGCGTGATCTCGGCGCGCACGCCCAGCTTGTGGGCCGCCCTGTAGGCCAGCGTCGCCTTGGTCATCTGGGTCAGGCGGTCGGCCGAATGGTGGCCGAAACGGCGCCAGACGGTGTCGAGAAACTCCTCCACGCCGTCGGCCATGAACAGGTTGACCTCCATGTCCGGCCGGCCCTTCGAGAAGGCGGTGTAGACGTTGGGTTCGATCGGCCCCATCTCGGAGGCGACGAACACCGCCGGCATCAGGCGGCGGCCTTTGTGCATCGCCGCGTAATAGGCCTGGGCCAGGAACAGCAGGCGGTGCAGCTTCTGCGGCTGCAGGTATTCGTTGTTGTTGAGCGCCGTGTCGTTGAACCAGAACGCCACGTCGAACGCCGATTCGACGGCGGCGGGCTTGGCCATTTCCCGCTCCGTGCGAAGGCGGCGTTCCGCTGGGGTTGCCTTTTCCGTCGACATTCTCTCCCTTCCCTGTCCCGATATTAGGGGCACGACCGCAAAAATGCACTCCTCCGCTGTCGCGAGGGGCGCAAAAAAGCGGCCCGCGCCGAAATGCCGCCGAGAAAATGGGGAATCACAGGCTGAGGCTGAGGGTGGCGCCGAGCGGCACCATCGTGCCGCTGATGACGCGGGCATTGGTCTCGTACGTGGTGATCGCCCGGGACAGCACGCCGGTAAAAATGGGGATGCCGCCCTTGCGTGTCGCGTCGCCGGTGTCGCCGCCGCCCTCGAATTCGAGGAAAGCGGCGAAGGCCTGACTGGTCGAGCGCACGAGGCCCGGGCTGTGCACGTCGCTCCGGCCTTCGCGTTCGGGCGGCGGGTCATCGCGCTGATAGGCATGGAAAAGGGACGCCCCATTGTCGAGGAGCGTTCCCATCTTGGGATTGAGCGCCTCGATGGGGGCACGGTCCACCGTCGCCACGTTGCTGGCGCCCGCCGCCAAGCGGCCGCCGACAACCGTAGTCGTGGACGAAGTCGGCACGGTTTTGCCGATCTGCGCCATATGTCCCAAACCCAGGGCACCGAAAGCCGATGCCATTTGCCCCACAGGGGGCTTTCCGCACTACTGAGCATAGACCTTCCCCCGGGGCTTTTCAACCAATCCCGGGGCACACGCGGCGGCGTCAGCGGGGCAAGGGCGGATTCCGGCCGGTTTGGCCGGCGGTGGCGGCGCGTCGGATGAAGTCGATGACGAGATCGCCGGCGCCGGCTTCGAACAGCCCGCCGTGGCCGCCGGCATCGAACCATCGCGCTTCCTTGGGCTCGGTGGCGGCGGCGAACAGGCGGCGGGCGAGATCGATGGGGATGATGCCGTCGTCCTTGGCGTGGAAGACCAGCAGGGGCGCGCGAATGGCGCCGATCGCGGAAAGCGCGTCGAAGCGGTCGCGGACCAGCCAGCGGGCCGGCGCGAAGGGATAGTGCCAGGCGGCGACGTCGGCGATCGAGGTATAGGGCGTTTCGAGGACGACGGCGGCGACGGGGGCCACCCCGGCCTGTTCCCGGGCCATGCGGACGGCGACGCCGGAGCCCAGCGATTCGCCATAGAGCGCGATGCGGTCGCCGGCCAGCCCGTTGCCGGCCAGGAACCGCAGGGCCGCCCGCCCGTCGGCATAAAGCCCGGCCTCGGTCGGGTGGCCGGGATTGCCGCCGAACCCCCTGTAACCGACCAGCAGGGCGCCAAACCCGGCGTCGAGCAGGCGGCGGACCTTGAAGGCCCGATAGCCGATGTGCCCGGCGTTGCCGCAAAAATAGACGACGACCGGCCCGTCGGCGGCCCGGGGCGGCGCATACCAGGCCTTGAGCGTCAGGCCGTCCTCGGTGTGCAGGTCGACCACCCGCATGTCGCCGACGCCGCTGTCGGCCGGCGTCGGCACCGCGGCGGCCGGATGGTACATCAGGCTTCTCTGGAAAAGGAACAACAGGACGACCAGCGCCAGATAGGCGATGGCCACGACGGCGACGATACTGCCCAGCGATGCCAACACCTTGTTCACGCGCTTCCACGATCGTTGGCTGGACGGAGGACGGCCATCATATATCGGAAGGAGATGTCCATGGTGGAACGATGAAATTCCTGTGCGACGAGATGCTGCAAGGACTGGGACGCTGGCTGCGCGCCGCCGGCTACGACACGGCCATCGCCGGCGACGGCGCCCAGGACCGCGATCTGCTGCGCCAGGCGGCGGCCGAGGAGCGCATCGTCGTCAGCCGCGACCGCCATCTGCTGGAGCACCGGGCGGCGGCCGGCCGCGTCGTGCTGTTGGCCGCCGAGGGCACCGACGGCTGCGCCCGCGAATTGGCGGCGCGCCTGCCCGTCGACTGGTCGTACCGCCCGTTCAGCCGCTGTCTGCTCTGCAATGCGTCGCTGGTGCCGGCCACCGCTGTCGACCGCGCCGCCCTGCCGCCCGCGATGGCCCATTTGCCGGAGCCGCTCCATCGTTGCCCGCGATGCGACAAGATCTACTGGGAAGGCGGCCATGTGCGGCGCATGCGGGCCCGTCTCGCCGGTTTTGCCGCAAGCGGGGCCGGCGACGTCAGCGCGGAAGCGGCGACGGGGATAAAGGCCATTGCGAAAGGGTCGACTGCGTCTCGCAAAGATAGACCGCCTCCATCGGTGTCGTAATCGGGCATTCCAGGCGTTTCTGGTGGCTGTAACGCGCGACCTTGCCGGACTTGGCGCATTCGGCCTTGGCCATCTCGGCGATCCGCTCGGGCGTAGCGTTCTTCTTGTTGTAGCAGATGCCGACCGACTTGATGTTCGCCGGCTCCTTGCCGAACGTCTCCAGGCCGCGGTCGAATTCCTGGAGTCGGTAGACATAGGGCTCCGGCCACGCGCATCCCTCCGCCGTCAAGGCGAGCGCCGCCGCCAGAAAAAGGAGCCATTGCCATCGCATGGCTTCCTCTATAGCGGTTTTCGCCGGGCCGGACAATCGCGGCGCGGCCCTTGCGCCGGCCGCCGCCGGGCGATTTTCCGGGACCCGTCGAATTGCCCATTGACAATTTTCCGGAATGAGTTAAATCGACGTCTGTTCAATCGGAGGTTTCCGTATGATCCTCGTTCGGATATTGCGACGACGACGCCGGGCCGCGCTTCCCAAGCGCGCCGCCGTCTGAGTCCGTCCGCAACCGGGATCCCTCTCTCCTCGGCCAATCGGTTCGGATCGACAGGTGGGCGCACTTGCCTCCCGAAATCGTCTGTCCAACCTGATCCGAGAGAACCGCACCATGTACGAATACGCGCATCCCAATCCTGATGACCATGCGGCCATCGAGGCCCTTCTCGATCTGGCTTTCGGTGCCGACCGGCATAAAAAGACGTCCTATCGCTTCCGCGAAGGCGTCGCCCCCCTGCCCTCGCTCAGCCTCGTCGCCCGCCAGGACGGCCATCTCGTCGGCACCATCGCCTACTGGCCGGTGGCCATCGGGAAGGCCGCGGTTCCGGCCCTCCTGCTGGGCCCGGTGGCGGTCGAGCCGGCGCTGCGCGGCCTCGGCATCGGGGTGACGCTGATCCGCCGGACCTTGGCCATGGCCTGCCGGGAAGGGCATCGGATCGCCGTTCTCGTCGGTGACGCCGACTACTACACGCGGTTCGGGTTCAAGGCGGCGGAAGGGACCGGCATCGCCATGCCCGGCCAGCCCGACCGGCTGATGGTCAAGGCGCTGGCGGCGGGGGCGCTGGACGGGGTGTCGGGCGACATCCGCTCATGGCGCGCCGCCGGCCGGCGGACGATGGCGGCCTGACGCTGAAATCCACGCCGCTTCGGTGGAACATCCTGTCGTCTACGCAGTTGAGCGGCCTCGTGGAATGGCCGAGCAGTCGCGCCGATGACGAGGGGGTGTCATGAGCTATACCCGTTTCGCCGCCATGATCGTAACGTCGACCGTCGTCATGTTCGTCCTCATGTATCTCAACACCTTTGCGCTCGACCATGTGTGGTTCAGCCAGACGCGCGCCTGGATGGCGGTGGTGATGGGCGCGACCATGGCGGTCGTCATGATGCTGTTCATGATGGGGATGTACGAGAACGGGCGGGCGAATGTCGCGATCATCATTGGAAGCATGATGGTCTTCGCGGGCGCGCTGTGGCTTGTCCGCAGCCAGGATACCGTCTCCGATGTTTCCTATATGAAGGCGATGATTCCGCACCACTCGATCGCCATCTTGACCAGCGAGCGGGCCCACATCCGCGATCCGCGCGTCCGAAAGCTGGCGGACGAAATCATTGAGGCGCAGGTCAGGGAAATCGCCGAGATGCAGCAGCTGATCGCCGATCTCAAAGAGCATCCGCCGCAGTCGAATGCGCCGGATCTACCTCCCCGGCAGAACGAGCGCGCCGCCGGCGGCTGAAAGGCTTGCCTTACGGCTGACGGCGGGCGGCGACCAGCAGGTCGCAGATTTCACGCACCGCGCCCATGCCGCCCATGCGGGTGGTGACGTAGAGGGCGCAATCCAGGGCCTCGGTCGCCGCGTCGGGCACGGTGATCGGAAAGCCCACCCTTTCCATGACCGCCACGTCGTTGACGTCGTCGCCCATGTGGACGACCTGGGCCAGATCGATGCCCAGCCGGTCGCACAGCGCGGTCAGGGCCTCGAGCTTGTCCGGCACGCCGGTGAAGATGTGGGGAATCCCCAGCGATTCCATGCGCCGCCGGATGGCCTCCTGGGTGCCCGCCGAAATGATCGCGATCCCGATGCCGGCCTCCAGCACGTGCTTGATGCCCTGGCCGTCCTTGACGTTGAACTTGCGCAGCGTCAGGCCGTTGTCGGCGAAGTAGAGGCCGCCGTCGGTCAGGATGCCGTCGACGTCGAGCGACAGCAGGCGCACGCCGCCCAGGCGGCGGCAAAGGTCCTGGTGGGACAGACGCTTGATGGCCATTCGCGGTCTCCTTGGCGGCCTACATCCCGAGATAGGCGCGCTTGACGTTCTCGTTGTCGAGCAGGGCGGGACCCCGGTCGGTGAGGACCACTTCCCCGGTTTCCAGCACATAGCCGCGGTCGGCCACGGCCAGCGCCGAGGAGGCGTTCTGTTCGACCAGGAAGATGGTGGTGCCGGCGGCCTTGAGCGCCCGGATGGTGGCGAACGTCTCGTCCGTCACCTTGGGGGCCAGGCCCATGCTCGGTTCGTCGAGCAGCAGCAGGCGCGGCTTGGCCATCAGCCCGCGGCCGATCGCCAGCATCTGCTGCTGGCCGCCCGACAGCGTGCCGGCCGGCTGGCGCCGCTTGGCGGCGAGCGCCGGGAACATCTCGTACATGCGCTCCAGGTCGGCGAGCGCGTCGCGGCGCGATCGCGTGAAAGCGCCCATCAGCAGGTTGTCCTCGACCGACATCGGGCCGAACACCTGGCGGGCCTCCGGGACCTGCGAGATGCCGAGCCGCACCCGGCGGTCGGCCGGCATTCCGGCGAGGCTCCGGCCCTCGAACAGGATGTCGCCCGAGGACGCGGGCTGGATGCCGCAAATGGTGTGCAGCAGGGTCGACTTGCCGGCGCCGTTGTTGCCGACCAGGGCGACCAGTTCGCCCTCGTCGATGTGAAGGCTGACCTTGCGCAGGGCCTGGATGCGTCCGTAGTGGGTGTCGATCTCGCGGACCTCGAGCAGCGGCGCGGCGCGGGTTTCCGCGGTGCGGTCAGCGGGCGACATCGGCGCCTCCCAACGACGCGGCGCCCAGATAGGCCTGGATGACCGCCGGGTTGACGCGCACCTCGGCGGCCGCCCCTTCGCCCAGCTTGCGGCCGTTGTCCAGCACCAGGATGTAATCGGAGACCCCCATAACCAGGCGCATGTCGTGCTCGACCAGGACTACGGTGACGCCGGTCTCGGCGGTCTTGCGGATGAGGGCGTCGATGGCCTCGGTCTCGGCCGCGTTCAGCCCGGCGGCCGGCTCGTCGAGCAGCAGGATCTTGGGCCTGGAGGCCAGGGCGCGGGCGATTTCCAGACGCTTCAGGGCGCCGTAGGGCATGGATGAGGCATCGGCGTCGAGATAGGAGGCCAGGCCGACGAAGCGCATCAGCTCGGCCGCCCGCTGGCGGGCCTCCTCCTCCTTGCGGGCGATGGCGCCCAGGCGCAGCACGGTCGGCCAGAACCGGCGGTCGAGGTGCAGGTGCAGGCCGACCATGACGTTTTCCAGTGCCGTCATGTTGAAGAAGATCTGCAGGTTCTGGAAGGTGCGCGACAGGCCGCGCGCCGCCAGCGCGTAGGGCGCCAGGCCGACGACATCCTCGCCGGCCAGCAGGATGCGCCCGGCCGTTGGCGTATAGAGGCCGCTGATCAGGTTGAACAGCGTCGTCTTGCCGGCGCCGTTCGGTCCGATGATCGAATGGATGGTGCCGGCCTCGATGCCGAAACTCAGGTCCTCGACGGCGTGGACGCCGCCGAATTCCTTGCTGAGGTTTTCGACCCGAAGCAGGCTCATCGCGGGGCGCTCCCGCCGCGCGCGCCCAGCCGGATGCGAAACAGCGCGGTCAGGCTGGGCACCAGGCCCTTCGGCATGAAGATCATGGTGAGCATCAGGATCAGGCCGAAGATCATGTGCTCGTAGTCGGCGAACCACGTCAGCACCTGCGGCAGGATGGTCAGGATGACGGCGCCCACCACCGCCCCGAAGGTCGAGGCCATGCCGCCCAGCACCACCATGGTGACCAGTTCGATCGACTTGAAGAAGCTGACGTCCGACGGCGTGATGAAGCCGCCGTAATGGGCGCTGAGGCTGCCGGCCAGCGAGGCCAGGATGGCCGAGATGACGAAGACCAGGGTCTTGTAGCGGGTGGTGTCGACGCCCGACACCTCGGCCGCGACCTCCGAGCCGTGGACCGAACGCAGCGCCCGGCCGACCGGCGAATGGATGATGTTGAGCGCCAGCCAGACGGCGACCCACAGGGCGAGGCCGACCAGCCAGTACCACACCCCCTCGCTGTCGATGGTCCAGCCGGCGAAGTCGAGCGGCGGCACCGTCATGCCGTCGGGGCCGCCGGTGATGGCCGCTTCGTTGTTGACGACGATCGAGATGATGACGCCGAGGCCCAGCGTCGCCATCGCCAGGTAGTGGCCCTTGAGGCGCAGCACCGGGCGGGCCACGGCGAAGGCCAGCACGCCCACCGCGGCGGCGGCCAGGACCATGGCCAGCAGCGGCGGCCAGCCGTAGGTGGCGGTCAGCACGGCCGAGCCGTAGGCGCCGAGGCCGAGGAAGCCGGCGTGACCCAGGCTGATCTGCCCGGCATAGCCGATCAAGAGGTTGAGGCCGACGCAGACGATGGCGTTGATGCCGGCCCGGACCGCCACGTCGAAGAAGAAGGCGTTGGGCAGGATAAGCGGGGTCGCCGCGATGAGGATGGCGAGCGCCAGCAGTCCGCCGCCGCGGGGCGTCATCAGGCGGGACGTCATACGCGCTCCGTTTCGCGGCGGCCGAACAGGCCGCTCGGCATGAAGAAGAGGACCAGCAGGATGAGGACGAAGGCGATGGCGTCCTTGTAGTCCGACGACACATAGCCGGCGCCCATGGCCTCGGCGACGCCCAGGATGAGGCCGCCGGCGACCGCCCCCCAGCCCTTGCCCAGCCCGCCCAGGATGGCCGCGCAGAAGCCCTTGAGGCCCAGCATGATGCCGACTTCGTAGTAGGTCACCGAAAGGGGCGCCACCAGGGCGCCGCCGATGGCGCCCAGCAGCGCCGCCAGCACGAAGCTCAGCATCAGCACCATGCGCACGTTGATGCCGACCAGGCGGGCCGCCAGCCGGTTATAGGACATGGCCAGCATCGCCTTGCCGAGCTTCATGCGCTCGAAGAACAGCCACATCAGGAAGACCATGACGGCGCCGCCGCCGATCACCCACAGGCTTTGCGGCAGGATGACGGCGCCGCCGATATTGATGGGCACCTCGCCGGAAAACGGCGGCAGCGAGTGGAACTCCTTGCCCAGCACCACCTGGGCGGCGCCGCGAAGGAAGATGGAGGCGCCGATGGTGATGATGATCAGCGTGACCACCGAGCCGTCGCGGGCCGGCTCGATGGCCAGCTTCTCGAGCAGCAGGCCGATGATCACGGTAACGACGACGGCGGCCAGGATGGCCAGCGGCAGCGGCAGGCCGAGTCCCAGGAAGAACACCGTTCCCATGCCGCCCAGCATGACGAATTCGCCCTGGGCGAAATTGATCACGTGGCTGGCGTTGTAGATGATCGAGAAGCCGAGGCCGACCAGGGCGTAGGTCGCGCCGATGGTGATTCCCGAAAACAGGAACTGGAGGAATTCAGCAGCCATGTGTCGACGGAAACGCCCCCCCTCATCGTTCGCGGCGATGGCCCTTCGACCTTCCGCGTCCGGCGCCGGCTTTCCGTCCGCCGCCATTCTTGGCCGCCCTGCGGCGTCCCTTCATATCGTCCCTCGCCGGCCGATGCAACGAGGACGGGGCGCTTGGGTCTCAGTCGACGATCATCCAGTCGCCGCCCCGGATTTCGAGCATGTGGAAGGCCGAAAGATCCAGCCCCATGTGGTCGGTCGCCGACATGTTGACGATGCCGCCGGTGCCGACGTAGCCGCTGGTCTTCTCGATCTCGTCCCTGACCTTGGCCTTGTCGGTGCCGCCGGCCCGGACGATGGCGGCCAGCGCGATCTGCAGGCCGTCGTAGGCGTGGCCGCCGAAGGTCGACACCGCCTGGCCGGTGCGGGTTTCGAAGGCTTTCTTGTAGGCGAGCGCGACGGCCTTTTGCGGGTCGCCGTCGGCCAGCTTGTCGGCGACCACCAGACCGGCCGCCGGCAGCCGCGCGCCCTCGGCGGCGTCGCCGGCCAGCTCGATGAACTTCTTCGAGGCCACGCCGTGCGACTGGTAAAGCGGCAGCGGCACGTCGAGCTGCCGGTAGTTGCGGGTCACGATGGCCGGCCCCTGCCCGAAGTCGGCGACCAGTACCGCCTGGACGCCGGCGATGCCCTTCATCTTGGTGAGCTGGGGCATCATGTCGGTGTCCTTGGGGCCGTAGGTCTCGTCGGCCAGCACCTCGATGCGGTAGGCGGAAACCAGCCCCAGGCACTGTTCGCGCATGGACTTGCCGAAACCGCCGGTGCCCGAAATCATGGCGATCTTCCGGAGGCCCTTCTTCTCCATGTCCTCGAAGATCTTGGCGCAGGCCATCTTGTCGGCGTGCGCCATCTTGAACACCCATTTCTTGACCGGCTCGCTGATCACCACCGCGGCGGCCAGCGAAATGAACGGGATTTCGGCCTTCTCCACCAGCGGCACCACGGCCATGGTGGTGCCGGTGGTCGAGCCGCCGACGATGACGTCGACCTTGTCGTTCTGGATCAGGCGCTTGACCGCCGTCTGGGCGTTGCGGGCGTCCTCGCCGACGTCGTAGTGCACGAGCGCCAGGGGCCGGCCCAAAACGCCGCCCGCCTTGTTGATCGTCTCGACGTACATTTCCAGCGTCTTGAGCTGCGGGTCGCCCAGGAACGAGGCCGGTCCGGTCACCGACAGGAAGGTCCCGATGCGGATGGGCTCGGCCGCCGCGGCGCCGCCGGCGACGATCAGCACGGCCGCCGCCCAGCGGCACCCGGCGAGGATGTGTCGGAAGGTCACGTCTTCCCCCTTGCTTTCCCTGTTTTCGATGCGCTGTCCGGCGGCCGCGGCTCGACGCGCCGCGGCCCCCACAGTGCACGGGACGCGGCGGCGAATCAAACGCGAAATCGCGCGCGCCGGGGCGGCGCGGAACGGCGCTGCCGCCGTCCCGCTTCGCCCGGTTCAGTTGACGATGGTCCAGTCGCCGCCGCGGATCTCGATCATGTGGAAGGCCGACAGGTCGAGGCCCATGTGATCGGTGGCCGACAGGTTGACGATGCCGCCGGTGCCGACGTAGCCGCTGGTCTTCTCGATCTCGGCGCGCACCTTGGCCTTGTCGGTCGATCCCGCCCGGCTGATCGCGGCCAGCGCCATCTGCAGGCCGTCGTAGGCATGGCCGCCGAAGGTCGACACCGCCTGCCCGAAGGCCTTCTCGTAGGCCTGCATGTAGGACAGGCACACCGCCTTCTGGGGATCGGCGGCCGCCAGCTTGTCGGCGACCACCAGTCCGGCCGCCGGCAGCCGCACGCCCTCGGCGGCGTCGCCGGCCAGTTCGATGAACTTCTTCGAGGCGACGCCGTGCGACTGATAAAGCGGCAGGCCGATGCCAAGCTGCTTGAAGTTGCGCGTCACGATGGCCGGACCCTGGCCGAAGCCGGGATTGAGCACCGCCTGGACGCCCGCCGTGTTCTTGATCTTGGTGAGCTGGGGCGTCATGTCGGTGTCCTTGGGGCCATAGGTCTCGTCGGCCAGGACCTGGATGCCATAGGCCGCGACCAGGCTCTTGCACTCGTCCTGCATGGACTTGCCGAAGCCGTCGGTGCCCGAGATCATGCCGATCTTCTTGAGGCCCCGTTTCTCCATGTCCTCGAAGATCTTGGCGCAGGCCATGCGGTCGGTGTGCGGGGTCTTGAACACCCACTTCTTGACCGGTTCGACGATGGCTGCGGCGCCGGCCAGCGAGATCATCGGGATCTCGGCCTTTTCCACCAGCGGCACCACGGCCATGGTGGTGCCGGTGGTCGAGCCGCCGACGATGACGTCGACGTTGTCGCTGCTGATCAGGCGCTTGACGTCGGTCTGCGCCTTCTTGGCGTCGCCGGCGTCGTCGTAGTGGACCAGTTCGACCTTGCGCCCCAGCACGCCGCCCCCGGCGTTGATCTTCTCGACGTACATCTGGAGCGTCTTGAGTTCGGGGTCTCCCAGGAAGGAGGCCGGGCCGGTGACCGACAGGAAGGTGCCGATCCGGATGGGTTCGGCGGCCAGGCCCGGAGGTGCGGAGAGCCCGGCTGTCGCCAGAATCGTCCCCGCGACCGCCAGGTCCCGCCATCGTGCGGTTGAAAACATCGTTTTTCCCCCTTTCGTGGGTTTCAGGTTAGGCAACCCTTGGCGAGCAAACGTCGCGATTGGGTCCAGACTGCCTATAAAAACCACACAAATCAAACGGGAAATACCGCCGCCGGTTGATGAACCCGGAGATCTCGATCAACCGTCTTCGATGAAGCAACCGCAAAACTCTTATGGTCTGCCGTCGCCGATTGAAATATCGTGAGCCGCCAACGCTGCCCGGACGAAGAAACATCCGGCGTGACTTTGCCTGACCGAGGAAACGTGATGACCGCGAAACCGACCGAGACGTTCATGTTCTCGCCCGAAATCGAGACCATGGCGCGCCCCCAGTTGGCCGCCCTGCAACTGGAGAAGCTGAAAAAGATCGTCCGCCACGCCTACGACAACGTGGCCCATTACCGGCAGCGCTTCGACGCCGCCGGGGTAAGCCCGGACGATCTTAAGACCCTGGACGACATCCAGCGCTTTCCCTTCACCACCAAGGACGACCTCAGGGGCCACTATCCGTTCGGCATGTTCGCGGTGCCGCGCGAGCAGGTCATTCGCGTCCATGCCTCCTCCGGCACCACCGGCAAGCCCACCGTCGTCGGCTATACCCGCGAAGACCTCGACGTGTGGTCGGAGGTGATGGCCCGCTCGCTCGCCTGCATGGGCGCCAGGCCCGGCGATTTCGTGCACAACGCCTATGGCTACGGCCTGTTCACCGGCGGCCTCGGGGCGCATTACGGGGCCGAGCGGCTGGGCTGCACGGTGACCCCGGTATCGGGGGGCAACACCGAGCGCCAGATCGTGCTGATGAAGGACTTCGAGGCCCAGGTCCTGTGCTCGACGCCGTCCTACGCGCTGCATATCGCCGAGGTTGCCGAGAAGACCGGGGTCGACATCAAGGGGGGCCCGCTTCGGGTCGGCGTCTTCGGCGCCGAGCCGTGGAGCGAGAACCTGCGCCACGAGCTGGACGCGCGCCTGGGGATCAAGGCGGTCGACATCTACGGCCTGTCCGAGATCATCGGCCCCGGCGTTGCCGCCGAGTGCATCGAGGCCCGGGCCGGCCTGCACGGCTGGGAGGACTGCTTCCTGTTCGAGGTGATCGATCCCGAGACGGGCGATCCGGTGCTGCACGGCGAACAGGGCGAACTGGTCATCACCACGCTCGCCAAATGGGCGCAGCCGATGATCCGCTATCGCACCCGCGACATCACGCGGCTCACCGACGAGCCGTGCGCCTGCGGCCGCACCCACGCGCGCATCCTCAGGGTCACCGGGCGCAACGACGACATGCTGATCATCCGCGGCGTCAACGTCTATCCCTCGCAGGTCGAGGCCCACCTGCTCGGCCTGCCGAGCATCGAGCCCCATTATCAGCTGGTCATCCAGCGCGAGGGGTCCATGGACACGATGACGGTCGAGGTGGAGGCCAAGTTGGGCGTGCCGGTCGACCAATACCCGTCCATCGCCAAAAAGGTCGCCAACCACGTCAAGGCGATGGTCGGCGTCACCTGCCGGGCCGTGGTGCTGACGCCGGGCGAGGTGCCGCGCTCGCAGGGCAAGGCGGTCCGGGTGCGCGACCTGCGCCCGAAGGCCATCTGACGAACGCGGAAGGACAGGACGGGGGCCGGCGCCGGCATGGTGCCGGCCTTCCTTTTGGGAAAAATGGAAATTGCATAAAATTTTATTGAAAATTTAGACTTAATTGTTGACAAATTTGAATCAATAAAAACGTTGACCTTTATAATAATTGAGAATAGTTTTTACATTAGAGATACTATTGTCTTCGATTTTTATCTGTAGCGATACGATGCCGCGCCCCCGCCAATTCCCCCTTCCCTCTTTTTTGCCTGTAGGGCGCGCCCGCGGGCGCCATTGTCCGCGGCCGCGGCGGGTCATCCGGCGGGCCGTCCGGCTGGCGCGTCTGCGCGCCACCCTGTCGGCGCTGGGGTTGATCGGCGTCATCGGCGCGGCGGCCGCCGGCGGCTTCTGGTTCCTGCGCGAGCCGGTACTGGCGGCGGGTGCCGATGCCCTGCTGGCGGCCGAGTCGCTGTTCATGGCCGAAGGCGCCGAGCCTTCCGCGGCGCAGCCCACGGCGCCGGCCGCCGTGGTCGAGGCCGGAACCCCCTCGCCCATCAGGGCGGTCCTCGTTCGCTAACCCGCCTCGGCCGCACGCATAAAAAAAGCCCGGCGGAGGGCCCGCCGGGCTTGATCTCGAAATTCTTGGCGATCAGGCGTGCAGCTTCTCGTAACGGGCCTGCAGCACGTCCTTCGATTCCCGGCGGTTCGGATCGGGAACGCAAGCGTCGACCGGGCACACCAGGGCGCACTGGGGCTCGTCCTCGGCGCCGACGCATTCGGTGCACTTGGCGGGGTCGATCACATAGGTGGTGTCGCCTTCGCTGATTGCTTCATTGGGGCACGATTCGACGCAGGCGTCGCAGTTCGTGCAGTCGTCGTTGATCATCAGGGCCATTTCTTGAACTCCTCGTCTTTAGTTCAGCCAACTCGAACTTCCGCTCTGCAGGGCGACGCCTGCCGCCCCCACGCGATCACCCGGGCCGTGGACCCGCGGATCCGTACTAGAGTCCGGGTTGTATACCTCCTTTTGATGCCGGGATCAACGCCCTGAACGGCGACAGCGAGGCATTCGCATTTGCGAAAAGCGGCGCGATTCCAGCAGGTTATAGACATTTTTTGAAGTATTCCGCAGATCCAGCAAGCCGTTTGACTGGACGGCGATCCGGCCCTACCTTCCAAGGGCGGCCACCGGACCGGCCGCGGTCCTGCGACAGAACAAGAAGGGGCGAGAGCGTCCATGCGCATCCGCAACGTGTTCGGGCCGGTCCCCTCGCGGCGGCTGGGGCGGTCCCTCGGCGTCGATCTGGTGCCCACCAAGGCCTGCAGCTACGACTGCATCTATTGCCAGTTGGGGCGGACCACCTTCAAGACGGTCGAGCGGCGCGAATACGTGCCGATGACCGACATCCTGATGGAGGTGGAGGAACGGCTGGCGTCGGGCGTTAAGGTCGATTTCATCACGCTTTCCGGCTCGGGCGAGCCGACGCTTCATTCGGACTGCGGCGACATCGTGCGCACGATCAAGACGCTGACCGATATTCCGGTGGCGGTGCTGACCAACAGCTCCCTGCTGGGCGATCCCCAGGTGCGCGACGAGCTGATGGCCGCCGATCTGGTTATTCCGTCACTGGACGCCGGCGACGCCGCCATGTTCGCCACCGTCAACCGGCCCCATCCCGCCGTCGATTTCACCGCCATGGTCGATGGCCTGGCCACCTTTTCGCACGCCTTTCCCGGCCGCCTGTGGCTGGAGATCTTCCTGCTCGACGACCTGACGGCGGCCGAGGACGAGGCGCGCAAGATCGCTTTTCACGCCGCCCGCGTGCGCGCCGACAAGGTGCAGATCAATACCGTGTCGCGGCCGCCGGCCGAGGTGTTCGCCAAGGCGCCGTCGCGCCAGCGGCTGGCCGAACTGGCCCCGCTGTTCGGGCCGAAGACCGAGGTGGTGTGCGGCTTTTCCGGCACCATGGAGGAGCACGAGTTTCTGGCCGGCCGGGCCCGCGTCCTCGATCTTCTGCAGGGCGGCCCGAAGACGCTGGACGATCTCGCGCACCTGAGCGGCGTCAACCGCAACGAGACGCTGAAGTACCTCGAGCTCCTGCTCAACGACGGGCTGGTCCATTCGAAGATCCGCCAGGAAATCCGCTATTTCTACTGCGAAAACCTATGAAGTTCCCGGCGGCCGGGCGACGATCCAGCGCCGCAACAAGACGCCACACGAGGAGGAATGCATGCCGGCCCACGACGTGACCATCACCGTGCTGTTCAACAACACGACCCGCGACCCCAGGCTGAAGGCGGCCCATGGTTTGTCCTGCCTGATCGAGGGGCTGTCCCGGACCGTCCTGTTCGATACCGGCGGCGACGGCGTCATCCTGCTCGACAACATGGCCGCCCTGGGCAAGGACCCGAAGGCGGTGGAGGTGGTGGTCCTCTCGCACGCCCACTGGGATCATTCGGGCGGCCTGTTCGCCTTCCTGCACCGGGCGCGCCCGGGCGTCGAGGCGTTCATTCCGCGCGCCGTCTCTTCCGTCTTTCGCGAGCACGCCGCCCTGCTGGGGGCCAAGGTCACGGTGGTCGACGGGCCGGTCGAAATCGTCAAGGGCCTTCACTCCACCGGCGAGATGGGTGGCGAACACCTGGCCGTCGATCGCCGCGAGCAGGCCCTGGTGTTCGAGGGCGAGGCCGGCGCCGCGGTGCTGACCGGCTGCGCCCATCCCGACGTCCTCGACATCGTCAGGCGGGCCAGCGAGATCGTGCCCGGGGCCATCGACGTGGTGCTGGGTGGCTTCCACCTCAAGGATTCCGAAACCGACGTCGCCGAGCGGGTGATCGACGGCCTCAAGGGGCTGGGCGTGCGCCGCATGGGGCCGTCCCACTGCACCGGCGACAAGCACACCGACGCCTTCCGCCGCGCCTGGGGCGACGGCCTGGTCGGCTTCGACGCCGGCACCACCTTCCGTCTGCGGATGGCGGCCTGACCGTTAATTTCGGGGACACCATATTTAATTCACGCATGTTCACCAAAGCCGCAGGTGAATAAAGGGGAATTAAATATGGTGTCCCCGAAATTTCCTAAATTCGCCCTCTCCGCCGCACGACGGGGGAGAGGGAGGGGACCCATCGCGCCAGCGATGGGGAGGGTGAGGTGGCGGTGCCGTTGTCGTGTTCGTGGGGGGGGATGCCCGAAATCCCACCTCACCTCCCTTGATCCGGCTCCGCTGGACCGACCCTCTCCGCCCCCAGGGGGCGGAGAGGGAGATGAGCACGGCGTCCGAGATGTGTGCATCCCGTAGCGCTTGCGCGGGAGTGACGATGAAGAATGATCCCGCCCGAGCGGAAAATGCCCTAACTCAAGCCAGCACGGTCTCGGCCAACTGCGCCCAGTAGCTGGCGCCGACCGGCAGCAGGTCGTCGTTGAAGTCGTAGCTGGCGCTGTGCAGGTTCGGCGTCTTTTCGCCCGAACCGGCCCAGATGTAGCACCCCGGCCGCCGGTTCAGCATGAACGAGAAATCCTCGGCGCCCATGGTCGGCGTCGGGTTGCGATCGACATTGGCTTCCCCGACCACGGCGTCGGCCACGCGGGCGGCGATCGCCGCCTCCGCCTCGTGGTTGAGGGTCGCCGGATAGCGGCGGACATACGTAAGCCGGGCGGTGGCGCCGTGCGCCGCCGAGATGCCGTCGGCGATGCGCCGCATGGCCGCCTCGGTGGCGTCCTGCACCTCGGTGCGGAAGGTGCGCACGGTGCCGCGCAGGGTGGCGGTTTCGGGGATGACGCCATAGGCTTCCCCGGCATGGAAATTGGTGACGGAAACGACCACCGAGTCGACCGGATGGGTGGTGCGGCTGGCGATCTTCTGGAACGCGCCGACGATCTCGGCGCCGATCGCCACCGGATCGACGCAGAGATGCGGCATCGCGCCGTGCCCGCCCCGGCCCGTGATCACCAGGTCGAAATCGTCCGAAGCCCCCATCATCGGCCCCGGCTTGACGGCGAAGGTCCCGACTTTCATGCCCGGCCAGTTGTGCATGCCATAGACGGTGTCGACCGGCAGCTTCTCGAACAGCCCGTCCTGGACCATCTCGCGGCCGCCCCCCTTGCCCTCCTCGGCCGGCTGGAAGATGAACCGCACGGTGCCCTTGAAGCGCTTGGTTTCGGCCAGATAGCGGGCGGCGCCCAGCAGCATGGTGGTGTGGCCGTCGTGGCCGCAGGCGTGCATCTTGCCGGGAACGGTCGATTTGTAGGGAAGGTCGTTGGCCTCCGTCATCGGCAGCGCGTCCATGTCGGCCCGAAGGCCGATGGCCGGACCGTCGCCGTTCCTGAGCGTGCCGACGACCCCGGTCCTGCCCAGGCCGCGATGGACCTCGATGCCGAACTCGGTCAGCTTGGCGGCGACGAAATCCGAGGTGCGCTTTTCCTCGAAGGCGATCTCGGGATGGGCGTGCAGGTCGCGGCGCCAGGCGATCATGTCGTCGTGGAAATCGGCGATGCGGTTGGTGACGGGCATATTGTTCTCCGACAGGAAGGGGCAAAAGATCGACCAAACTTAGGCGTTTTTGCCGCCACGTCCATAGGAATGCGCCGGTTTTTTGACGCCGTCCGCCGGGCTCGCGGTCTTCCCGTCGGCGGCGCCCTACGCCGCCAGCGCCTTCTCCGGTTCGACGAAGGGATAGTCGAGGGCTTCGGCGACGCCGGCGCAGGTGATCTGGCCGCGATGCACGTTGAGGCCGGACGCCAGATGCCGATCGTCGGCCAGCGCCCGCTTCACGCCCTTGTCGGCCAGCGCCGCCACGAAGGGCAGCGTCGCGTTGGTCAGCGCGAACGTCGACGAGCGGGCCACCGCGCCCGGCATGTTGGCGACGCAATAGTGGATCACGCCCCCGACGATGTAGGTGGGTTCCGCATGCGTGGTCGGCCGCGAGGTCTCGAAGCAGCCGCCCTGGTCGATGGCGACGTCGACCACCACCGAGCCCGGCGCCATGGCGCGCACCATCGCCTCGGTGACCAGCTTGGGCGCCGCCGCCCCCGGCACCAGCACGCCGCCCACCACCACATCCGCGTTCACGATGTGCGTCTCGATGGCCGCGTGGGTGGAGAAGGCCGTCTTGAGGCGCGTCCCGAACTGGTTCACCAATATTCTGAGCACGTCGATGTCGCGGTCGAGCACCACCACCTCGGCGCCCATGCCGAGGGCCACCAGCGCCGCGTTGCTGCCGACCACGCCGCCGCCCAGGATCACCACCTTCGCCGGGTCGACCCCCGGCACGCCGCCCAGCAACACCCCGCGGCCGCCCTTCTCCTTCTCCAGGCAGTGGGCCCCGGCCTGGATCGACATCCGCCCGGCCACCTCGCTCATCGGCGCCAGCAACGGCAGGCCGCCCTTGGGCGACGTCACCGTCTCGTAGGCGATGCAGGTGGCGCCGCCGGCCACCAGGTCGCGGGTCTGCTCGGCGTCGGGGGCCAGGTGCAGGTAGGTGAACAGCACCAGGTTCTCGCGCAGCCGTTTGCGTTCTTCGGCCTGGGGCTCCTTGACCTTGACGATCAGCTCGGCCTTCGCGAACACCTCTTCGGCGTCGGTGGCAATCTCGGCGCCGGCCGCCCGATAGTCGGCGTCGGCGATTCCGATGCCGACCCCCGCCCCGGTCTCGACCAGCACCGTGTGGCCCCGCGCGGTGAGCTCGCGCACGCCGGCCGGCACCAGGCCGACCCGGTACTCGTGGACCTTGATCTCCTTGGGAACGCCGATACGCATGGTTCGAAGTCCTTCCCGCTCGTGTGAAGTTGAAAGACTTTATCACGAAACCTATGCGTGCGGGAGCGTCGACGGCAGCAATCAGCCGGCGTCGCGCACCAGGTTGAGCCCGCGGTCGGTGAAGCGGATGGCCACGGTGGCGCCCTGGGGGACCGGGGAATCGAGGTCGTGGTCGATGACGAACAGCTCGCCCAGCGCGCATTCCACCGTGTATTCCAGGTGGCTGCCCAGGTAGACGGCCTTGAGCACGTTGCCCTCCAGCCCACCATTCGCCGGGCCCTCGACCAAGTGGATGGCCTCCGGCCGGATGGCCACATGGGCCGGGCCCGGTTTGGCGCCGCGGTGCGGCCGGCGGGTTTCGACGCCGCCGATCCGGAGCACCGCCTCGGCGCCCTCGACGCGCACGACTTCGGCCTCGACCAGGTTGGCGTCGCCGATGAAGTCGGCGACGAAGGCGTCGACCGGCCGCTCGTAAAGGTCGTGCGGGGTGCCGACCTGGGCGATGGCGGCGTTCCTCATGACGACGATGCGGTCCGATACCGCCAACGCCTCCGACTGGTCGTGCGTCACGTAGACGGCGGTCAGCCCCAGCTTGCGCTGGAGGTCGCGGATTTCCTCGCGCATGCGGCGTCGCAGCTTGGCGTCGAGGTTCGAAAGCGGCTCGTCGAACAGCAGCACCTGGGGTTCCAGCACCAGGGCCCGGGCCACCGCGACCCGCTGCTGCTGGCCGCCCGACAGTTCGCTCGGCATGCGCTCCTCGAACCCGTCGAGGCCGACCAGGTGCAGCCCGTCCCTCGCCTTCTCCCGCGTCGCCGCCTTGCCGAGGCCGCCGACCTCCAGGCCGTAGGCGACGTTTTCGATCACCGTCATGTGCGGGAACAGCGCATAGGACTGGAAGACCATGGCGACGTCGCGGTCGGTGGCCGGCAGCGTCGTCACGTCGGTATCGCCGATGAAGATCTTTCCCGATGTCGCCAGTTCCAGGCCGGCGATCATGCGCAGCGTCGTCGTCTTGCCGCAGCCCGAGGGGCCGAGGAAGGTGATCAGTTCCCCGGCCTCGATGGTGAAGGTCAGATCCTTGACCGCGACGACGGCGCCGAACGCCTTGGTGACGTTGCGGAACTCGACGGACGCAGCCTTTCCGGTGATCGTCATGGAATGCCAACCTCCAGGGCCGGACGACCCGCGGTCTTGATGGTGCCGCGGCGGCCGAGCTTGCGCTTGCCGACCGCCAGTTGAATTCCGGCGATCACCACCACCATGACCAGGATGAGGACCGAGGAATAGGCGATGGCCAGGCCGTAGTCGCCGTTTTCGACGCGGCCGATGATGTAGGAGGTGGCCATGTCGTAGCGGGCGCTGACCAGGAAGATGACGGCGCTGATCGCCGTCATGGCGCGCACGAAGCTGAACACGATGGCGGCGACGATGGCCGGGCGCAGCAGCGGCAGCACCACGCGGCGCAGGGTGGTGAAGCTGTTGGCCCCCAGCGTGAGGGACGACTCGTCCAGGCTCTTGTCGATCTGGCTCATGGCGGCGATGCCGGCGCGCACGCCGACCGGCATGTTGCGGAAGACGAAGCAGATGACCAGGATCGCCCCGGTCCCGGTCAGCTCGATGGGCGGCACGTTGAAGGCCAGGATGTAGGAAATGCCGATGACGGTGCCGGGAATGGCGAAGCTCAGCATGGTCCCGAACTCGAAGGCGTCCTGGCCGTGGAAGCGCTGGCGGACCAGCAGGTACGCGGTCAAGAGCCCGATGATGGCGGTCGGCACCGTCGAGACGGCCGACACCATGAGCGTCGTCGAGAACGAGTTCCAGGCGGCCCCGGCCCACACGATGCCGTGCTGGCCCCAGGCAATGCCGAAGGCCTCGATGTAGTGATCCAGCGTGAAGCTGTGATCGAACCCCCACAGCTTGACGAAGCCGCCGAACATGATCATCGCGTAGATGACGAAGGTCAGCGCCGCCCACGGCACGACGGTCCCGTAGACCATCCAGGTCAGGTTGCGCGGCAGCGTCGGGTGGACACCCGAATCGCCCTTGCCGGTCAGGGTTGTATAGGATTTGCGGCCGAGCCAGCGGCGTTGCGCGTAGAAGGCCGACAGCGTGAAACCGAGCAGCACGATGGCCAGCACGGCGGCCCGGGCCTGGTCGTTCTGGGCGCCGACGATGGCGTAGAAGGTGGACGTCGACAGCACTTCGAAATCGCCGCCCAGCACCATCGGGTTGCCGAAGTCGGCCAGGCTTTCGATGAAGCCCAGCAGGAAGGCGTTGGCCAGCCCGGGGCGGATCAGCGGCAGCGTCACCGTGGTGAAGGTCCGCCAGCGGCTGGCCCGCAGCGTCTGGGCCGCCTCTTCCATGGCCGGGCTCACCCCCTCGACGACGCCGATCAGCACCAGGAAGGCGATCGGCGTGAAGGCCAGCATCTGCGCCACCCACACCCCGACCAGGCCGTAGACCCAGCGGCTGGGCTCGATGCCGAAGGCCCACTCCATGAACACGCTGAGCGCCCCGGCGCGGCCGAAGAGAAGGATGATGGCAAGCCCGATGACGAAGGGCGGCGTGATGATCGGCAGGATGGTGAGGATGCGCAGCATCCCCTTGGCCGGGATGCCGGTGCGCGTCACCGCCAGCGCGAAGGCCAGCCCGAGGACGGCGGTGCCCACCCCGACCATGATGGCCAGCCCCAGCGAGTTCCAGGCGATGCCGCAATTGACGCTGGCGGTCAGGCAGCCGACCCCCCACAGGTCGCGCGACAGCAGCTTGGTGACGAACGACGCCGGGGCGAAGGCGCCCTCGTTGTCCTGGACGGCGCTGATCAGGATGCGCGACACCGGGAAGAAGATGAAGGCGACGACCAGGGCGACGATCAGCGCGATCGAGCCGACCACGAAGACGTCGCCGTTGACGGCGCCCTTGGCGGCGATGCCCTGCGACAGCAGGAACAGGAAGGCGGCGGAAACGAAGAGCGCCCCATAGCCCATGCCGAACTGGCGCACCTCGATGGGGCCGAACCCGGCCTCCATGAAACTCCAACTCCAGCCGTGGAGTCCGACGGCGAAGCCCTGCATCAGGGCGTAGGCCAATCCCAGGCCGCCGGCCGCCAGCAGGACGGCGGCATAGAGCGGATCGGTCTTGCGGCGCGTGAGGATGGCGGCGGGCGCCAGCAGGAAAAGGCCGATCGGCAGCAGCCATGGCCGATCGGCCAGCAGGCCGGCGAACAGCGCCGGGGCGTAGCCGACGTCGAAAATGTAGCCGTCGAGCCAGGCGAAACTCCAGAACCCGTCGTCTATGGCGTACCAGGGCAGCACGGCGAAGCCGGCCCAGCCCACGGCAAGCCATAGGACGACGGGTCTGTTGGCCTTTGGGATCAAGATCGGGGCCTTACCGCGGCAGGTCCTTGACCTCGGCGTCCCACTTGGCGAGCAGCCGCTTGCGCTCCTCCGACGAGCCGTACTTGGCGAAGTCGTAGTTGATGAGCTTGATCTGCTCCATCTTCGGCGCCTGCGGCGGCGGCGTCACGCTGGCGTTCGACGGCACCTGATAGGCCTTGGCCTTGGTCATCAGCTTCTGCGATTCGGGGCCCAGCGCCCAATCGTAGAACTTCTTGGCCGATTCCAGATTGCGGGCGCCCTTGATGATGCTCATCGAGCCGATCTCGAAGCCGGTGCCCTCGCAGGGGGCCACCGCCTTGACCGGGAAGCCCTCGACCGCCTGCGTCACCACGTCGTGCAGGAAGGTGATGCCGATGGCCGTCTCGCCGTGTGCCGCCGCCTTGATGGGGGCGGAGCCCGACTTGGTGTACTGGTTGATGTTCTTGTGCAGGGCCTTCAAGTAGTCGAACGCCTTCGCTTCGCCCCAGATCTGCACCAGGGTGGCCAGCGTGGTGTAGGACGTGCCCGAGGAATGGGGATTGGCGATCTGCACTTCGCCCTTGTATTCCGGCTTGGTCAGGTCGGCCCAGCACTTGGGCTCGGACAGCTTCTTCTTGGCCAGGAACGCCGGGTCATAGCCGAATCCCAGGGCGCCCATGTAGACGCCCACGGTCCGGTACTTGGCCTGCTCGGCCTGCTGGCGGGCCCACGGGTGCAGCTTTTCCAGCATCGGCGACTTGTATTCCAGCGTCAGCCCTTCCTCGGCCGCCTGCAGGTGCGGATCGCCGGTGCCGCCCCACCACACGTCGCCCTTCGGATTGTCCTTCTCCGCCTTGACCTGGGCGAAGGTCTCGCCCGAACTCTTGCGGGTCATCGCCACTTCGATGCCGGTGGCTTTCTGGAACTCCTCGATGACCAGCTGGCACCATTCGATCTGCGGGCTGCAATAGAGCGTCAGCTTGCCGGCGGCGCCGGCTTGCGTCGTCGGCATCATGGCCGCCGCGATCAAGGCGGCGGTTCCTGCAAGATGGAATCTTCCCTTCATCTCCCGTCCTCCTGTTGTCTCACCCTGTATGCGCTTCGTCGTCGTCACGCGGGGAACGGCCGGTTCCGGCTCTTGTCGCGCGTGCGAATTGCTATTATCTCCGTTGCCTTTCAGAAAATGTATTCTATTCTGGCAAAAATTAGAAATTAATTTTCAATCCCGGGAGAGAAAGGAATGGCGATGCCGACCGCACAGGATCTCGAGGGCCGCGTGAAGGCGGCCTGCCGCATCGCCGAAGAGGCGGCCGCCCTGGGGCTGCGCTATTTCCGCGACGGCGCCAGCCTGGCCGTCACCGCCAAGGGGGTGCAGGACGTCGTCAGCAACGCCGACCGCGACATCGAGGCCCTCGTGCGCGGCCGCCTCGCCGCCCAGTTTCCCGGCGACGCCTTTTTCGGCGAGGAAAGCGGGCGCGGCGACGGCGCCGACCCGGCGGCCGGCGTGTGGGTGGTCGATCCCATCGACGGCACCGACAATTTCGTGCGCGGCATCGCCGGTTGGTGCGTCTCCATCGCCTTCGTGGTCGGCCGCGAGGTCGAGATCGGCGTCATCTGCGATCCGCTGGCCGGCGAGCTCTACTTGGCCAGGCGTGGCATCGGCGCCACGCTGAACGGCGTTCCCTTGAAACCCCGCCGGGTGGGCGGGTTCAGGGACGGCATCGTCGGCATGGGCTATTCGCTGCGCCGGCCGCCCGAGCCGACGCTCAAGGTCTTCGCCGGGCTGTTGGCGGCGCAGGGCATGTACCAGCGCACCGGCTCCGGCGCCCTGATGATCGCCTATGTCGCCTCGGGCCGCTACATCGGCTACTACGAGGCCCACATCAATGCCTGGGACTGCCTGGCCGGCGTCGCCCTGGTGCGCGAGGCGGGCGGCTGGACCAGCGACTTCCTGGCCGGCGACGGCCTGCATTCCGGCAACGCCCTGGCCGCCGCCGCCCCCGGCCTCGAAGACGCCATGCGCCGCCTGACGGGGCTGGATTAGAGGGCAGAAGGCCCCCCACCCCAACCCTCCCCCGCAAGGGAGGCGGGAGAGCGTGTGGATACCGTGTCGGCGTCCCCTCCCCCCTTGCGGGGGAGGGACAGGGTGGGGGCCGCCGCTGTCGAGAACCTCAGTCTTTTCGAAGCGCCAGACGGATCGTCTCGACGACCCCATCCGTATTTCCGAGGACGTCGTGATTCCAGAATCGAAGCACACGGAAGCCCTGCGATTCGAGCCATTGCGTGCGCCGCTGATCCCGCTTCCGCGCCTCGACGTGCTGCCCTCCGTCCACTTCAATAAGGAGACGCTCGGCCAGACAGACGAAGTCGATGATATAGGGCCCGATGGGGACTTGCCGCCGGAAGCGGTGGCCTTCGAGTTGCTTGCGGCGCAAGTGGAACCAAAGCCGGGCTTCGGCTTCGGTGAGGTTCCGGCGCAACCGGCGGGCGTGGGTCGATGCCATGCGCTAAAATCCCCCACCCCAACCCTCCCCCGCAAGGGGGGAGGGAGCGCGCGTGGGTGCCGTGTCGGCGTCCCCTCCCCGCGAGAGGAGCGGGAGAGCATGTGGATACCGTGTCGGCGTCCCCTCCCCCCTTGCGGGGGAGGGACAGGGAGGGGGTCGCCGCGCTTTCCGTCCCCCTCAGTCGTAGGCGCCCATGACGTTCTGGTCGTGGTCGATGACGGCGCCGGTCATCACGCCCGATTCGGGGCCCAGCAGGAAGCGGGCCAGGTTGGCGACGTCCTCGGGCTTGATCAGGCGGCCGAAGGGCTGCGCCGCCTCGCCCTGGGCGAGCCAGTCGGCCGGCTGGCCTTCGAGGGCCTTGATGCGGTGCTCGCCCGGCGTGTCGGCCCAGCCCATGTTGATGCCGTTGACCCGGATGCGATCGAAGCGCACGGCGTGGGCGACGTTCTTGGTCAGCGTCGCCAGCGCCCCCTTGGAGGCCGAATAGGCGGTGATGAACGGCTGGCCGCCGTGGCTCGACATGGTGATGACGTTGACGATGGCCCCGCCCCGCCCCTCGCGGCGCATCGCCGCGATGGCCGCCTGCATCAACAGGAACGGCGCCCGCGCGTTGACGGCGAAGATGCGGTCCCACAGTTCGACCGTGGTGTCGGCGATGGTGCCGCGATCGGTGATGCCGGCCGCGTTGACCAGCCCGTCGACGCGCCCGAAGCGCTTGTCGCACTCGGCGACCACGCGGCGGCAGTCCTCGGGCTTTTCGAGATCGGCGGCGACGAACAGCGCCGTCCCCGCCCCGGCCTTTTCCAGCGCCGCCGCCACCCGCCTGCCGTTTTCCGCGTTGCGCCCGGAAATCGCGATGCCCTTGGCGCCGTCACGGGCCAGCGCCATCGCGACGGCCTCGCCGATGCCCTGGGTGCCGCCGGTCACCACATAGGCGCGCTCGGAAAAAAACGCCCGCGTCGCCGTCGTCATGGCCACACTCCTCTCCCTGCTCCCCGGAATGCGCCGCCGGTTGCCCCGGCGGTCGTCTTCTCACTGCACACCCGTTCGGGGGTGGGGTCAAGGGCAAGAAGGGAAGATGAAACACGGAGAACACCGAGAACACAGAGACCCACAGAGGAGGAAGGTTGCGCGGGCACCGCCCGCGCTTTCGATCTTCTCTTCTCTGTGACCCTCTGTGTTCTCTGCGTTCTCTGTGGTTCCCTTCCCAACGTCAGTTGTTGGTGGCGACCACTTCCCAGGCGCCGTCGGCCTGCAGGCAGGCGGTGCCGTAGGCCTGCTCGGACTTGCCGCCGATGGTGACGGTCTGCTGGAACTCGCGGCAGGTGCGTCCGGCGGTGCTGGTGCCCTCGCGCACGGCGGTCACGCTGCCGGTGGCGCCGCCCTGGTTCCACACGATGGTCTCGCCGACGGGGGCGGTGGTGGCGCGCACCTGGGCCGCCTCGTGCGCCCGCTCCTGGGCCTCGTTCAGCAGGTCGAGGGCCTTGAGCGTGATGGCGGTGAAGGACAGCCACTTGTAGGCGGCGTCGTCGGCCGCGAAATGGCCGTAGCCGGGATACCAGTGGCCGTACGGGCGCACCACGACGACGTTGCGGAACTGGTGCATCCGGTGGGCGGGCACGGCGACGGCGGGACCGGCCCCGCGCTGCACCGGCCCCTGCCAGCCAGGGCCGGCGTGGGCGTCGGGCCCCGGTCCGCGGCGGTCGTCGACCCGCTGGATGGCGGCGTGGCGATGGGATTGGGCGACGGCGCGCGGCTCGGCCTGGGCGGCCGTGGCGAAGACGACGGCCCCCAGGGCGAGGATGGCGATCAGGCTGCGGGACATGCGGTTCATGGTGGGCTCCTCTCGTGGGCGAAAAATTCCACGACGCGGAGTTAACCGCCCTTTTGTAACCGGCCGATGTCCGGAAACCGGGTTTTTTGTAACTGAATGTGATTCACAATCCCCGCCGATTCAGGGGAAGAATGAAACACAGAGAACACAGAGGTTTCACAGAGGGTCACAGCGAAGGGAAGAATCGAAAGCGCGGGCGGAGCCCGCACCATCGTCTTCCTCTGTGCCTCCTCTGCGTTCTCCGTGTTCTCTGTGGTTTCCCTTCCTTCCTCCCATACCGCCCCTTCCCCCTGGCCACCCGCCGCCCCAGATAACCGGAACCCGCCCTTAACAGAGCCGGCCGACCATGACCGATCTTTTCCTGGCCATCCTCCATCACCTGCTGGCCTTCGGCCTGGTGGCCATCCTGGCCGCCCAGTTCGCCCTCGTCCGCCCGCCGCTGGCCGGCCCGCAGCTCGCCCGCCTGGCCCGGCTGGACGCCGCCTACGGCGCCACGGCGGCGGCCCTCATCGCAGTGGGCATCGCCCGCCTCGCCTGGGGCGCCCGGGGCGCCGACTATTACCTTGCGGACCCCTGGTTCTGGGCCAAGATGGCGGCGTTTGCCGCCATCGGCGGCCTTTCCGCCGTACCTACCCTGACGCTCGTCAAATGGCGCAAGGCCGCCGCCGCCGATCCCGCCTTCGCCCCCACCGCCGAGGCCCGCCTGCGGGTGCGGCGCTTCGTCGCCGCCGAACTGGCCCTGGTGCCGGCGGTGCTGGTCTTTGCGGCGGCGATGGCCCGCTACGGCACCTTCTGAGGCGCTAGCCCGCCGTCGCGACGCGGCCGGCCGGGCGGGGCGCCGCCCGCAGCTTGGCGGCGATGGTCAGGTGGACCAGCAGATAGAGGGGAACCAGCATCGCCGGCACGACGGCCCACGGCAGTTCGCCCATGGGGCCGGTGCCGGGCCCGCCGGCGAAGACCTGGAACGGCGTGCCCGGCGCCGACAGCACGCCCAAGGCGATGGCGGCAAACAGGTCCAGCGCCCCGAAGGCGTTCCAGGCGGCGATGAGCCCGCCGGGACGTCCGGCGCGGCGCCAGGCCAGGACGGCCAGCGGCACGGCCGCCAGGCCGGTGGCGACGTCTCCCCAGCCGGCGCTGGCCGCGAAGGGGTCCGACAGTCGGCCCTGGGCGGCCAGCAGCAGGAAGAAGGCGCCGAACACGCGGGCCGCGTTGAGCGCGATCAGCGCCGCCAGCGGCACCGCCATCAGCGCCTCGCGAAAGCTGGGCAGGACCCGCCAGCCGGCCAGCAGCAGGGCGAGCAGCCCCAGAAAGGCGACGCCGGGGCCGGGCACCGGCCCGAAGACGCCGGGCGCGAAGCCGCCGGTGGCGGCGGCGGCGAGGACGAGCCCGCCCCACCCCGCCGCAGCGGCGAGGGCCAGGCCCTTGGCCCGCGGGCCGGCCGGGGCCAGCGCGACCGGCACGCCGACAAGGGCGGCACCGGCCGCCGTGAGAAGGATGGCGCCGATTTGATCGATCATGACAGGCCTCCATGCGGTTATACGTGTATATGCACCTATGGGACGACGAAAAACCCCGCGCGCACCGGCGCCGGGGGCCGGGGTCTAGCGTTTGGCCGAGGGGGACGGCGCGGCGCGCGGCATCCTTTCGGCGGCGTCCTGGGCCGCCTTCCAGGCCGGATAGGCGGCCTCCAGCTTGGCGCGGCCGGCCGGCGTCAGCCGCAGATGCCGCTCCCGCCCATCCTCGGCGCCCACGGCCTCGACCCAGCCGTTGCGCTCCAACAACGTGGCGCCGCGCGTCAGCGTCGTGCGCTCCATCCCCAGCGCCCCGGCCAGGGCGCCGATGGGCGCCGGCCCGGCCGCCGCCAGGGCGACCAGCACCGAAAACTGGGTGGCCCGCAACCCATGCGGCCGCAGCCGGGCCTCGTAAAGCCGGGTCAATTCCCGCGCCCGCCGCCGCGCCGCCAGGCAGCGGCATTGCAGGCAGAGGGAGAGGTCGAGGGGGGTGTCGGTGGTCATGATGATAAGTGTATATGCACATAACCCCTCGGTAAAGAGCGATCCTCGACCGTTCCCGCGACAGGCCCCAGGATGCATGGGCTGGGACAGGATATTTTGGAAGAACTGTTGGAATCCGTTTGCGGATTCCCATGTCGAAAAGCATGCGCTTTATCGACCGCTACCCGATTATCGTAACGCCCCACCTCGGCGCGTGCGGAGACTTCTGGGAAAGGCACCTGGGATTCGACGTGGCGTTCGAGGCAAGCTGGTTTGTTCTGCTTCAGGCCGAGGGGGCCAGCGCGACCATCGCCTTCATGCATCCCGATCATCCGTCGGCGCCGCCGGGGCCGGAGATCTTCCCCGGCGTCGGCATGTGCTTCGAGTTGCAGGTCGAGGACGCGGCCGCCGCCTTCGCCGAGTTCCAGCGTACGGGCGGTCCGGTAGGCCTGATCCTCAGGGACGAACCCTTCGGCCAGCGCCGCTTCGGCTTCACCGATCCTTCCGGGCTGTGGGTCGATGTCGTCGAACAGATCGATCCGGCAGCCGGCTTCTGGAAGCGTTACCCGCCGACGCCGTGACCCGCCGGTGCCGTCGCTGTCTTTTCTGCCGTTCCCACCCTGACGCTGATCAGGTGGCGCAAGGCGGTCGCGCCGCTCCGCCGCCAAGGCCCGCCAGCGCGTACGCCGATTCATCGCTGCGGAACTGGCCTCGCGATTCTAGTTGAAAATTCCTAGAAAATGGTATATGATCCTATCCCTTATCGATGGCAAGCGACGGGAGGGTCGGAAGATCCGTTGTCCTTCCGGGTGGGGCCGGCTCTCCGGCAGCAAGAGGGATCGGGAGTGTATCGAAGGGTAACCGGGGCAAAAGGCCGGGCACGCAGGTGCAGCATTGCACTTACATCGTCATTCCGGCCGGAGCGAAGCGGAGAGCCGGAATCCAGAACGCGGCGGCTTTCCTGGATTCCCGCGTTCGCGGGAATGACGATGGGAACGAGCGACGGAACGTCGGCACGGCAGACCGCCCGGTCTTTGCTCCTCTTGCCATGGAAGGGGGGTAACGCGTTGAAATAAAGAGATGAAATGGCAAAATGACGAGAAATGACGATGTTTTTTTTCCTGAATCCGCCGATTCATCCGATATTTCAATACGTTAATTCATATCAGCCAAACCGAATAATCGTCATTTCGCGGCACCGGCCCCCTTTCCGTCCCCGCCCCTACGCCAGCAGGTACCGCGCCTGCGCCTCGGTGTCGGCGGCGAACTCCGCCATCGGGCCCTGCCAGCGGATGTGGCCGGTTTCGATGACGGCGACGCGCTCGGCAATCGCCCCGGCGAAGCGCAGGCTTTGTTCGGCCAAGAGGATGGTCAGCCCCTCGGCCTTGAGCGCCGCCACGGTGGCGGCGATCTGGTCGAGGATCTTCGGGGCCAGGCCCTCGGAGGGTTCGTCCAAGAGCAGCAGCGCCGGGTTGCCCATCAGCGTGCGGGCGATGGAGAGCATCTGCTGCTCGCCGCCCGAGATGTGGGCGGCCCGCCGGCGGCGCGAGTCGGCGAGGTTGGGGAAAAGGGCGAACAGCCGCTCGGCCGTCCATTCGGGGAAGCCCTCGCGCGGCGGCCGGCGGCCGGCCTCCAGGTTCTCGGCCACCGTCAGGTCGGTGAAGATGCGCCGCTCCTCGGGCACATAGCCCAATCCCAGGCGGGCGATGCGGAAGGCATCGAGGCGCGAGATGTCGGTGCCGTCGAGCGTCATCTCGCCCGCCGCGTGCGGCACCAGGCCGATGAGGCATTTGAGCGCGGTCGACTTGCCGGCGCCGTTGCGCCCCATCAGGGCCACCGCCTCGCCGCGCGCCACCGCGATGTCGAGGCCGAACAGCACCTGGGCGCGGCCGTAGAAGGCGTCGAGGCCCGTCACCTTCAGCATGGCGCCGCCCCCTGCCCCGCTTCGGTACCGAGATAGACCTCGCGCACCCGCGCGTCGGCCCGCACCGCCTCGGGGACGCCGTCGGCCACCACTTCTCCGCGGTGCAGCACGACGATGCGCGAGGCGTGGCCGAACACCACCTCCATGTCGTGCTCGGTGAACAGCACGCTCACCCCCTCCTCGGCCACCACGCGGCCGATGAGGGCCATCAGCTCGGCGCGCTCGCCCCGCGCCACCCCGGCCATCGGCTCGTCCATCAGCAGCAGGGCCGGATCGTTGGCCAAGGCCAGGGCCAGTTCCAGGCGTTTGAGGTCGCCATAGGCCAAAAGCCCGCAGGCGCGCCCGGCCTGCGCCGCCAGCCCGACCCGCGCCAGCAGCGCGTCGGCTTGGCGCGCGCCCAGGCGGGCCAGCGGCGCCAGCAGGGCCAGCCCCTTCCCGGCGTGCGAGGCCAGCGCCATCTGCACGTTCTCTGCCACCGTCATCGAGGGGAAGATGGCGGCCACCTGGAAGGTGCGCCCGATGCCCAGGCGCCACACCCTGTGCGGCGGCCAGCCGGCGATGTCGCGGCCGCGGAATTCGACGCCGCCGGCGTCGGGGCGAAGCTGGCCGCCGATCAGGTTGAAGCAGGTGGTCTTGCCGGCGCCGTTGGGGCCGATCAGGGCCACCGCCTCGCCGGGATGGACGGCGAAGGAAACGCCGCGCACCGCCTCGACGCCGCCGAAGGCCTTGGACAGGTTGCGGATGGAAAGCAGCGGGCTCATCGCTCCGGCCTCATCAGGCGGTCTTTCAGGAAACCGGCGATGCCCTTGGGAAAGGCCAGCACGGTGGCCAGGATAAGGCCGCCCAGCAGGATGCGCCAGAAATGCGTCTCCGCGGCGATGCCGATCTTGAGCCCGGTGAAGGCCACGGCGCCGATAAGCGGGCCCAGTACGGTATGCACGCCGCCCAGCAGCACCATGACCAGGCCGTCGACCGAAACCGGAATCGCCATGACGGTGGGAAAGACGCTGCCCTTGAGAAACGCGTAAAGGCCGCCGGCCAGCCCGGCGGCGGCGCCGGCCAGCGCGAAGGCCAGCCACTGCACGCGCTTGACGTCGATGCCCAGCGCCTCGGCGCGCAGCCGCGAATCCCGCCCCGCCCGCAGCGCGAAGCCGAAGGGCGCAAAGACGGCGCGCCTGAGGCCCGCGAGGGCGGCCACCGCCAGGGCCAGCGTCAGGTAGTAATAGCCGGCGGCGCCGGCCGCCCAGGGGGCCGGCCAGATGCCGATCAGCCCGTTGTCGCCGCCGGTGAAGCCGGTCCACTGGAAGACCCCCGACCAGGCGATCTGGGCGAAGGCCAGGGTCAGCATGGCGAGGTAGACGCCCGACAGGCGCACGCAAAACCACCCGAAGACGAGGGCGCCGAGGCCGCCCAGCAGCGGCGCGGCGATCAGGGCCGCCTCCATCGGTGCCCCCAGGTGGTGCACCGCCAGGGCGGCGCCATAGGCGCCGAAGCCCAGATAGGCGGCGTGGCCGAAGGAGATCATGCCGCCGATGCCCATCAGGAAATGCAGGCTGGCGGCGAACAGCGTGAAGATCAGAACCTCGCTCGCCACCTGCAGCGCGTAGTCGCCGGCGATCAGGGGCAGCAGGACGAGGAGCGCGAGAAGGCCCCACCCGGCCCGCCGCCACGCCGCCTTCACCGGCCGGAACGGCCTGCCGACGTCGCGGGCCGCCGCCTTGGGAACCAGCGCCTCGGGCCGGCCCAGCAGCCCCCACGGGCGGACGACCAGCACCACGGCCATGACCAGGAACAGCAGCACCAGCGTGATCTCGGGGAAGATCAGGATGCCGAAGGCCTGCAACTCGCCGATGACGACGGCGGCCAGAAAGGCGCCGCCGATGCTGCCCATGCCGCCGATCACCACCACCACGAAGGCCTCGGCGATGATGCCCATGTCCATCAAGAGGTTGGCCGGTTCCCGCGGCAATTGCAGGGCGCCGCCGAGGCCGGCCAGCAGCGAGCCCAGGAAGAAGACGCCGGTCAGCAGCCACTTCTGGTTGATGCCGAGCGCCCCGGCCATTTCCGGGTCCTGGGTGGCGGCGCGCACCAGGATGCCCCAGCGGGTGCGGTTCAACAGCCCCCACAGGATGACCAGCACGGCCGGGCCGATGACGATCAGCGCCAGATCGTATTGCGGCACCCGGTGGCCGAGGATGGAAATGGCGCCGGCCAGCCCGGGGGCTCGCGGCCCCAGCAGGTCGTCCGGCCCCCACACGGCCAGCGCCAGGTCCTGCACCACCAGCACGACGCCGAAGGTGGCGACCAGCTGGAACAGCTCGGGCGAGCGGTAGAGGCGGCGCAGCAGGACCATTTCCATGGCGGCGCCGATCAGCCCGACGGCGACGGCGGCCAACCCGATCCCCGCCCAGAAGCCGAGGGCGCCGCCGCCCAGCCGCAGGGTCAGGGAATAGGCGATGTAGGCACCCAGCATGTAGAACGAGCCGTGGGCGAAATTGACCACCCGGCTGACCCCGAAGATGATCGACAGCCCCGAGGCGACGAGAAACAGCGAGGACGCGCTCGCCAGCCCGGTCAGAAACTGCACCCCATAGAAGCTCACGGTGATGCCGCCGCCCTCTCCCTGATGCCCGTCCGTGTAGCCGATGGCCGCCGCCGGGGGAACCGGAAAATGGCGGGGCGGCGCTCATTAGTCCTCCCTCTCCGCCCCATTGGGGGGGAGAGGGTCGGGGAGAGGTGGGGGATTCTCCGGCGGCGGCAAGGCCCACCTCACCCTCCCGCGCCTCAAGGCGCGGGCCCCTCCCTCTCCCCCCTGAAAGGGCGGAGAGGGAACACGCGGCTACTCGGCCGGCCGCATCTTGGCCGCCTCGACCTCGGAGGGCAGGTACTTCGCGCCGTCGCCGTAGCGCCAGTCGACCATGCGCGGCATGCCGTCCTTGACGGTCAGCCGGCCGACGAAGGTGCCCATGGTGCTCTGCTGGTCGGCGGCGCGGTAGGTGATGGGGCCCAGCGGCGATTCCAGGGTCAGGCCACGCAGCGCGGCGGTAATGGCCTTGGGCTCGGTCGAGCCGGCCTTGGCGATGGCCGCCGCGATGGTCTTCATCGCCGCGTAGCCGACCACCGAGCCCAGGCGCGGATAGTCGTTGAAGCGCTTGCGGTAGGCCTCGCGGAACGTCACGTGCTCGGGGGTTTCCAGCGCGTACCAGGGATAGCCGGTGACGATCCAGCCCTCGGGGGCCTCGTCCTTCAGGGGGTCGATCCAGTCGGGCTCGCCGCCCAGGATGCTGGCCACGGTGCGCCCCTCGAACAGGCCGCGCAGCTTGCCTTCGCGCACGAACTTGATGAGGTCGGCCCCGAAGGTGACGTTGTAGATGGCCTCGGGATTGGTGCGGGCCAAGGCCTGCACGGTGGCGCCGGCATCGATCTTGAAGAGCGCCGGCCACTGCTCGCCCACCCATTCGACGTCGGGACGCCGGGCCGACAGCAGCGCCTTGAAGGCCTCGACCGCCGACTTGCCGTATTCGTAATTGGGCGCGACCACGGCCCAGCGCCTGGCCGGCAGCTTCGCGGCCTCCTCGGCCAGCATGGCGGCCTGCACGTAGGTGCCGGGGCGCAGGCGGAAGGTATAGGCGTTGCCCTGCGACCAGGCGATGGTGTCGGTCAGGGGCTCGGCGGCGATGAAGGGGATCTGCTTCTGCTTGGCGAAGTCGGCCAGCGCCAGGCCGACGTTCGACAGCAGCGCGCCGAAGATCAGCGACACCTTCTCGCGGGCCAGCAGGTCGTTGGCCATGGTCACCGCCGTGCCCGGCTCGCCGCCGTCGTCCTTGGAGATGACCTCGATTTGGCGGCCGAGCACGCCGCCCGCCGCGTTGATCTCCTCGAGCGCCAGTTCCCAGCCGCTACGGTACGGCAGCGTGAAGGCCGGCAGCCGGGTATAGCTGTTCATTTCGCCGATGCGGATGGGCTCTCCGGCGGCCCGCGCGGGAACGGCGGCGGCGATGGCGGCCATGGCGGCCACGGCGGTCACGAAAGTCCTGCGGTCGATCATCCGGGTCTCCCCTTCAAGTGGCCCCTGGGCAGGGGCGCGATGGCGCATCCATGCCGCCGGGCGGACAGAGATCAATGGTCGTGGACGCGGTTGCTGTTGTTGATGGTGCCGTCGTCGCAAGGGGCCCTCCCCGCGCGGCACCGCCGGTCAAGAGCCATATAAAGACGACGGCCGTGGTGTGGCAATCGGGAAAAAGTCTTGTGGCAGGGCTTTTTCGCGGCCCGGCAAAATTGTCGGCAATGGCGTCCATGCGGCCGGGCGGGCCTTGTCTTTTCGCTGGCAATGGCCTAGCAGAAACGTTGATCGTGGGGAGAACCGCCATGGAATGGCTCATTCTCGGCGCCGCCATCCTGCTGGAAGTCACCGGCACCATCTGCCTCAAGCTTTCCGAGGGCTTCAGCCAGTTGGGGCCGTCGCTGGCCATCGCGCCGCTTTACCTGTCCAGCCTGGCCCTGCTGACCCTGGCGCTGAAGACCATTCCGGTCAGCACCGCCTACGCCATCTGGGCGGCGGTCGGTACCGGGCTGGTCGCCGTCATCGGCATCGCCTTTTTCCGCGAGCCGGTCGGCGTTCTCAAGGTGGCTTCGCTGGTTCTGATCGTCGTCGGCGTGGTCGGCCTGCACGTGGGCGACCGCCTGTCGACGGCCCTGTGAGCGGTGACGGTATCGGGGTGAAACGGGGGGGATGGACATGGAAAAAGAAATCCAGACGGTAACCAGACTGGCCGACGACATCATGGCGTTCGTCGTCGCCTACGGGTTCCAGATCCTGGGCGCGCTGGCGTTCCTGGCGGTCGGCCTCCTCGCCGCCGGCTGGGTGGGCGGCCAGGTGTCCCGCTTGGCCCAGGCCCGCAAGATCGACCTTACCCTGGCGCGGTTCCTGGGCAGCGCGGTCAAAATTCTGCTGGTGGTGATGCTCGTCATCATCACGCTCGGCAATTTCGGCATCACCATCGCGCCGCTGATCGCCTTGGCCGGCGCCTCGGCGTTCGGGGCGACCATGGCCCTCCAAGGGCCGCTCTCCAACTACGGCGCCGGCCTGTCGATTATCCTCAGCCGGCCGTTCGTCGTCGGCAACACCATCACCGTGCAGGGCACCTTCGGCGTGGTCGAGGAGGTCAAGCTGGCGGCGACCATCCTGATCGGCGAGGACGGCGAGCGGATCACCATCCCCAACAAGGACATCGTCGGCCAGGTCATCGTCAATTCCGACGTCTCGCGGGTGCTGGAAAGCCGGCTGTTCGTGAAGGCCGAGGACGCCGAGACGGCGATCGGCATCCTGCGCGGCGTGCTTGGCGGCTTCGCCGACGTGCGCCAGGACCCGGCCCCGCAGGTCGGTGTCCAGGACTTCGCCTACGGCGGCGTTGTCGTCGGCCTTCGGGCATGGATTCCCAGCCGCAAGTATTTTCAGGTTCGATACGCCGTCAACGGCGCGGCCCTGGCGGCCTTGAAGACGGCGGAGATATCGCTGTCGCCCGCCGGCCCGCTCGCCCTGACGGCACCGTCGTTATCGTCAGATATGGAGGCTCGTCCATCGTGAACTTCGCGACCGCGTTCGGACCGTTCGTGCGCGCCGACGGCGTGTGGTCCCAGATCATGTGTCCGGTCGACCGGGGGCAGAAGCCGCGCCCCGCCCTTTTCCTCGATCGCGACGGCGTGATCAACGAGGATGTCGGCTATCTGCACCACACCGAGGACGTGCGCTTGGTGCCGGGTGCGGCGGAAGCCATCGCCGGCGCCAACCGGCTCGGCTTTCCGGTCGTCGTCGTCACCAACCAGGGGGGCATCGGCCTCGGCTATTTCGGGTGGGCCGAATTCGCCGCCGTGCAGGACCGCCTGCTCGAACTGCTGGCCGCCAAGGGCGCCCATGTCGACGGCGTTTTCGCCAGCCCCTATCACCCGCGGGCCACCGGGCCCTACGCCCATCCCAGCCACCCGTCGCGCAAGCCCAATCCGGGCATGCTGCTGGCCGCCGCCGATTGGCTGGCCATCGACCTCGCCCGCTCGTGGATCGTCGGCGACCACGCCCGCGACATCGAGGCCGCCAAGAATGCGGGGCTGGCCGGCGGCATGCATGTGCTGAGCGGCCACGGCGGCGAGGACGGCCAGCGCGAGAGCGCGCTGGCCTTTGCCGACGACGGGTTCCGGGTGCTGACCGGAACCTCCATCGTCGGGGCCCTGCGTGTGCTTCCGCTCTACCGGGCGTGAGCTTTCGCTGAACGGATCGGGAGGCTGGCCGGAGCGATCAGAGCCGGCCGTAGTGGATGTAGTCGGTCCACGTGCGTTCCAGGCGGCGGAGCGAGCGGCAAACCCCCTCCACCTCTTCCTGGCCGAGGTCGTGGTTGACCAGGGCGGCGGCCTGCCGCTCCTCGAGATCGCGGACGGCCTTGACGATTTCGCGGGCCTCGGCGGTCAGGCGGATGCTGACCGAGCGGCGGTCGTGGGCGGAACGCTCCTGTTCGAGATAGCCCATCTCGACCAGCTTCTTGATGTTGTAGGAAACGTTGGAGCCCTGGTAGTAGCCGCGGTCGACGAGGTCGCGGATGACGATTTCCTCATCGCCGATGTTGGCCAGCAGCAACGCCTGGACGCCATTGATGTTCTTGAATCCCAACCGCGTCAGTTCGGTGCGGATCACGTCGAGAAAGCGCCGGTGCAGGCGTTCGATCAGGCGAGTCAGTTCCAGATATTCGTTATTCGTAGTCATCCATTCCTCCCCGTACTGGAAGCGACCGCAGTTTGCCCGGATTCAACGGACGTTGGCAAATATTTACGTGCAAATCCATGATGATCGTCACAGAAGCGGCCCCGGGGAGTCGTTTTGACTGGCGTGATGGCGGGTCGCATGCCAGATTCGGCCGAACATCGGGAGGAACCGGGATGGCCCAGCGAGTCCGCCGGATCGTGCTGGCGGGAATGGTTGCCGGCATATGGGCGGGGCTGGCGGGATGTGCCGGCATGCCGCCGACCGCAGGCGAGATCGCCGAGGAGAATCGTGACAGCCAGGTTGCCCAGATCCTGCGCATCGCCGAAACCACGCGGCGCGGCGGCGACCTGGTCTCGGCGGCCGGCCTTTATCGCCGCGCCCACGACATGGCGCCCGAGCGGGGGGCGCCGCTGATTGCGTTGGGCGATACGTTGGCGGCCCTCGGCTCGTTTTCCGATGCCGCGCAGGCCTATGCCCTGGCCATCGAGCGCGAACCGGCCAACGCCGATCTGCGGTATGGCTACGGCCGGACGCTGATGGCCCTGAACCGGCCGCACGAGGCCGCCGAGCAGTTTCGTGCGGCGATCGCGGCGGCCCCCAAGGACGGCCGCGCCTTCAACGGACTGGGTGTCGCGCTGGATCAGGCGGGCGATCACGCCGCCGCCCAGCAGGCCTACAGGGACGGCCTGAAGGCCGTTCCCGACCATCCCGGCCTGGAAAACAATCTGGCGTTCTCGATGCTGCTCGCCGGCGACGTCGCCGGTGCCGTTGCCGGCTTCGAACGGATTGCCAGCCTGCCCCAAGCCACCGCGCGCAACCGCCAGAACCTGGCGCTGGCTTACGGCCTTGCCGGAGATACGGCAAAAGCGGCGACAACGGCGGGACAGGACTTGGGCGAGGCGGAGGTGAGGAACAACCTCGCGGCCTATGAGCGCCTGCGCCGGCTGGCCGCTGGCGAACGCACCGCCGAGCTTCTCCGCCTGCGCGATTCCCGTCCCGCGAAGGCGCCCTGATCAGCCTGCGATCCGGCCGGAAATGACGTGCCGGGCGAAAGGGTTTCCCCCCTCGCCCGGCGCGGCCCCGCCGTTCGACCCCGAGTGAGACGGCCGGGGCTGAGAGCCGGTGTCATTGACGTACCAGTGATCTACAGGCCCCCCAGCCCGTCAATGGTACGCAGGACAGCCGGTCCCAACAGGACGATGAACAGGGTCGGCAGGATGAAGACGATCAGCGGCACCGTCATGGTGGCCGGCAGCTTGGCCGCCTTCTCCTCGGCCTTGAGCATGCGTTCCTCGCGGAATTCGATGGCCAGCACACGCAGGGACTGGGCCAGCGGCGTTCCGTACTTCTCGGTCTGCAACAGGGTGTTGACGACGCCCCGGATGGCTGGCGTGTCGACCCGCCGGGCGAGGTTTTCCAGGGCCGTGCGGCGGACCGGCAGGAATCCCAGCTCGATCGAGGTCAGGCCGAGTTCGTCGGCGATCTCGGGGCACGAGCGGGTCATCTCGCCGGCCACGCGGCTCAATGCCGCATCGAGCGCCAGCCCGGCCTCGGCGCAGATGACCAGGAGGTCGAGGGTGTCCGGCAGACCCTTCTGAAGGGCGGCCCGGCGCTTGTCGGTGGCGTTCTTGACGTAGATCTCGGGCATGTAGGCGCCGACGACGACGGCGCCCATGGCCACCAGAAGCTGGCCCATCGGCGGCAACTGAAAGGCACCGCCGCCATAGACCATGAAGGCCGCCAGGCCGCCGAAGGCGAACGGCAGGCACAGCTTGAGAAACAGGAAGACCGACACCGCTTCCTTGGAGCGCCACCCGGCGCGGGCCAGGCGCAACGCCGTCTTGGCGGCGTGTTCGCTGCGCATCAGGTTGAGGCGGGTGATGACCTGGTTGACCAGGCCGAGGGCGGCCTGCTTGCGATGGCGGTTGCGTTGCGGCGTCATCAGGTCGGCCCGCAAGGTGTCGCGCTGGCGCTTGAGGGCCTGGGCGCGGCCGCGCATCGGATCGCGCGCCAGGGCGGCGCTCCATACCGCGGCGACGGCGGCCAGGGCGGCGGCGGCGGCCAGCAGCGTGATGGCCAGTTCGGGGGACAGGCGGTCGTCGAGGAAATCCAGCGGGTTCATATCTCGAACCTCACCATCTTGCGCATGACGGCGACTCCCATCCCCAGGACGACGAGACCGGCGATCAGCGCCATACGGCCGCGCGGGTCCGTGAACATCATGGCTTCGTAGTCGGGATTCACGAGGAAGATGAGCCCGAACATGATGAACGGCAGCGAGCCCAGGATCATGGCGCTGGCCCGCGCCTCCGACGACATCGCCTTGATCTTGAGCCGCATCTGGCGCCGCCGGCGCAGGACGTCGGACAGATTGCCCAGGGTCTCGCCGAGGTTGCCGCCGGTTTCGCGCTGCACGGCGAGGCTGATGACGAAGAACTTGAATTCCGGGGTGTCCAGGCGGGCCGCGGTCTCCCACATGGCGTCCTCGAGGGTCTGGCCGAACTTGACGGCATCGGCGATGCGGCGGAATTCGATGCCCACCGGATCGGCCATCTCGCGGCCCGCCGCGGCGACCGATTCGATGACCGGCAACCCCGATTTGAGCCCGCGCACGATGAGGTCGATGGCGTCGGGAAAAAGCGCGATGAAGCGGTCGAGCCGCTTCCTAATCATGCGGTTGACGGCGAGGTGCGGGCCGCCGATGCCGACCAGGAGGCCGAGGGCGACGGCGAGGGCCAGCGGCTGGCGGGCGATCAGGAAAAGGACCACCGTGGTGCCGACGGCCAGCACCACGCCGGTTGCCGCGTAGGAACCGATGGTGATCTTCCGCCCGGTGCGAGCCAGGCGCTGGCGCAGGACGGCCTGGCGCGGCAGCAGGCGGCGGGCCAGCCGCTCGAAGCCCGAGGTCGGGCGGTCCATGCCGTCGACGCGCAGGTTGGGGGCGGACGCTTCGCCGGTACCGGTGGGCCGGAGCCGGCGGCGCACGGTCTCGGCGCGGCGGGCCAGCGGGCCGCGCGGCGCGCTGGAGGACCCGGAGACGAGCATCCCCAGACAGATCACCAGCACCAGCACGCCGGCCGCCAGGATCAGGAGGCTGCCATCGATCGCCATCATCGGCCCTCCGCGCCCATGGCCACCGCCTCCAACAGGGCGCGGTCGAGGCCGAAGTACTGGGCGCGCGACAGGAAATGCGGCCGCAGGCCCGACGGGCGGAAGGTGCCGAACAGCTTGCCGTCGGTATCCTCGCCCTCGTACTCGAAGGTGAACAGGTCCTGCATGGTGACCATCTCGCCCTCCATGCCGACCACTTCGGAGATCTGGGTGATGCGCCTGACGCCGTCGCGCATGCGCGCGATCTGGACGATCAGGTTGATGGCGCCGGCAATCTGGGCGCGCACCGCCTCGTTGGGCAGCTTGACGCCGGCCATGGCGACCATGTTCTCCAGCCGGGTCAAGGCCTCGCGCGGGCGGTTGGCGTGGATGGTGCACATCGAGCCGTCGTGGCCGGTGTTCATCGCCTGCAGCATGTCCAGCGCCTCGCCGGCGCGGATTTCGCCCAGGATGATGCGGTCGGGGCGCATGCGCAGCGTGTTCTTGACCAGCTCGCGCTGGGTGATCTCGCCGCCGCCTTCCAGGTTCGGCGGCCGGGTTTCCAGGCGTACCACGTGGGGCTGCTGAAGCTGCAATTCGGCGGCGTCCTCGATGGTGACGATGCGCTCGCCGTGGTCGATCATGCGCGACATGGCGTTGAGCAGCGTCGTCTTGCCCGAGCCGGTGCCGCCCGAAATCAGGATGTTGAGGCGGCAGCGCGAGGCGATCTTGAGCACGGTGCCCATGGCCGGCGACAGGTTCTTCTGGCGCTCCATGACGTCGAGCGTGATCTTCTTCTTGGAGAACTTGCGGATCGAGATGGTGGGGCCGTCGATGGCGAGCGGCGGGATGATGATGTTGACGCGCGAGCCGTCGGCCAGGCGGGCGTCGACCAGCGGCGTCGATTCGTCGACCCGGCGGCCGATCTGGGTGACGATGCGCGTCGCGATGTTCATGACATGGGCGTCGTCGGCGAAGGTGACGCCGGAAAGCTCCAGCTTGCCCTTGCGCTCGACGTAGACCTGCTTGGGGCCGTTGACCATGATGTCGGTGACCGCCTCGTCGGCCAGCAGCGGCTCCAGCGGGCCCAGCCCCAGCATGTCGTTGAGCAGCGTCGTCACCAGGTCGCGCTGTTCGGTCTGGTTGAGCTGCGTGCGTTCCTCGGCCAGGATGTCACCGACCATGTCGCCGATCTGGCGGGCCAGTTCGGGGCGCGCCAAGGCCGAGGCCTTGGCCATGTCGATGCGCGCCATGAGGATCGGCTGCACCGTTTCCTTGGCGGCGAGCACGCTGCCGCGGTTGGAGGCGGCGCCGCGCCGGCGCGGCGCGATCGAGCGCAGTTCCGGGTGGCGCTTCGCCGCCTTCTCCAGGAAACCGTTGAGAAGCGCGGTGATGGCGTCGCGGCGGTCGTGATCCTCGAGGAACAGGCCCTCGCCGCGCACCACCTCGTCGACGAGGCGGCCCATGGTGTCGGCCAGTTCGGACCGCTCCATGGTGAAGCCGGCGACGTCTTCGATGCGCTCTTCGACCAGCGGGGTCGCGACGTCGAGGATCCGTTCGATGGTCCGGCTGTCGGACGCCTCGTTGCCGGCGGCGGCGTCCAGCCGGGTGACGGGCGCCCAATCGGCCAGGGCGCCGCCGCCGCGGGCCTTGGGCGCCGGCGCGAGGTGGGCCAGGGCTTGGCGCTGTCCGAGCATCAGGCGCTCCGCCTCATCAGGCGGCGCCACAGCGGCGCCTTGCCGGCCGGCTGATAACCCGACAACTGGCGGGCGAGGCCGCGCAACCCGGCGACGAAGCGGCATTTCGGCGCCACCGCCGCCAGCGGGCGTCCCAGGCGGGCGCTCTTGGCGGCCGGGGCCGGATCGAACGGCAGGGAGAGCGCAAGCCGGGCCTCGACGCTGCGCTCGAAATCGGCGGCCGTCATCTCGGCCTTCTTGCTCTGGCCGACCCGGTTGACGACCACGCGGACGTCGACGCCGGCCTTCTGCGTCTTGACGAAGTCGACCAGGCGCAGGGCGTCGCGCATGCCGGCCAGGGTCAGGTCGGTGGCGATCACCACGGCGTCGGCGGCGGCGACGATTTCCGGCACATCGAGCGCGGTGCGGCGCGGCAGGTCGACGACGACGCAGTCGAAGTCGGCCCGCAGGCGGGCCAGCAGCGGGTTGACCGCCGAGGCGCCAAGGGCGCAATCGCGATCCAGCGCATGGTCGGCGGCCAGCACGAACAGGTTGTCGCCGGCGCGCACCATGGTGCGTTCCATGAAAAGACCGTCGATGCGCTCGGGGTTTTCCAAGGCGTCGGCGAAGCCCTTGCCCGGCTCGACATCGAGCGTCAGGGCCGCGGTGCCGAAGTGCAGGTCGAAATCGACCAGGGCCACCCGCTTGTCCTGCTCGTTGGCGATCAGCCAGGCCGTGTTGACGGCGATCGAGGTGGCCCCCGCCCCGCCCCGGGCGCCGGTCACGCAGATCAGGCGGCCGAGACGCGGCGCGCCGTCCGCCTGGGCGGCGGGCTTGGCCACCTTGTCGACGGCGGCGGCAAGAAGTTCGGCCGAGATCGGCTTCAGCAGGTAGTCGTCGACGCCGAGTTCGATCAAGTCGCGGAAAAGGCCGATGTCGTTGGTCCGGCCCAGGGCGACGAGCCGCGTTTCCTGCTCGCAGACGTTGGCCATCTGGGTGACGTCGAGGACCGGGTCCACCGAGTCGGAAAGATCGAGCACGATGAGGCGCGGCGTCGGCATGCGCGACAGGATCTCCACCGCTTCGAGGGCGCCGCCGCGCAGGACGTGGGAATCCGGCCAGCCCCGCTCGGCGGCGATGCGCATCAGGGCGGCGCGGGTCACCTCGTCGGCGACGAAGGCGGCAAAGGGATCGCGCTCACGCAGGGCGGCGGCGGAGTGGGGCTGGGCGGCGGACATGGCGTTCATTGGCCGGCTCCGCCGCCCGTCGTCCCACCGCCGGAACCGCTGGTTTCGCTGGAGCCGCCGCCTTCCGAGTCCAGCGGCCGCGTCTTGCCGGCCCGGTAGCGCTGAATGGCCAGCGTGGCGAACGCACCGTCCGTCGGGCCGGGATCGCGGCCGGTGGCCAGATCGCCGGGTTCGGCCACCATCAGCCCCAGGTTGGTGGCGGTGGCGCATCCCCAGTTGCGGCTGACCGTGTTGTTCCAGGAGCGGCCGGGCCTGTCGCTCCAGTCCGGGCAGGCCGGCAGGGTGACGGTGTAGCGCTCGACGGCGACCGACACCGCGTCCGGCCCGGCGGCCTGCGCGCCCTCGCCGGCGGTGCGCGGCCGCATTGCCAGATGGACCAGATAGGCCGACACCGTCTCTAGCCGGCGGCCGGCCAACGGACCGCCGCCGGCCCCGGTGACCAGCACGGTGTCGGCCGGGCCGGCCTGCACGCGGGCCAGGAATTCGTCCAGGCGGTCGCGTTCGAGCCCTTCCAGGCGCGCCGATTCGGGCGCGAAGCGGATGGCGTGGGCATAGCGCACGGGGGCCACCTTGGCCTCCTTCGCGGCCGGGATGGCGGACCAGTCCTCGTAGAAGGTGGCCTCGCAGCCGCCGGTCAGGGCCAGGGCCGAGGCGACGCCGAGGGCGGTCAGCAGGGGGCGGAAAAGCGGGGTCCGGGGGGTCAAGGTCGCCTCCTCAGTCCAACTGGAAGCCGACGGGGCCGATCAGCGTCGTGCCGTCGGGGGCCACGGTGCGGGCCGGCCCGACCTGCGGGTTGCGCCGGTGGGTGCCGCCGTAAAGGTAGCGTTGCTTGTCGTCGGGGGGCGCGAAGCCGTCGGTGGGGGCCGCCAGCAGCTTGGCCTTGGCGGTCGGCTGCACGATGTAGGGGGTCACCAGGATGACCAGTTCGCTTTCCTCGCGCTGGAAGCGGTCGGAGCGGAACAGGCCGCCCAGCACCGGAATGTCGCCGAGGCCGGGAAACTTGTTGATGTTGTGGGTGACGTTGTTTTGCAGCAGGCCGGCGATGGCGAAGCTCTGGCCGCTGCCCAACTCGACCGTGGTCTCGGCGCGGCGGGTGACCAGCGACGGGACCTCGAAGCTGCCGAGGGTCACCGAGTTGGTGTTGGAAAGCTGGCTGACCTCGGGCCGGACGTGCAGGTTGATGCGCTCGCCGCCGGTCAGCGTGGGCGTGAAAGCCAAGGACACGCCGAACATCTTGAACTGGATGGTGACGCGGCCGTCGGAATCGGGGACCAGGATGGGGAATTCGCCACCGGCCAGGAAGCTTGCCGTCTCTCCCGAAAGCGCCGTCAGGTTGGGCTCGGCCAGGACCTTGACCAGCCCCTCGCCTTCCATGGCGTCGACCACGGCGTTGAGGTCCCAGTTCTTGCCGAGGCTGGCGCCGAGGCTGAGCGTCTGGGTGGTGACGTTGGCGGCGAACGGGTTGGCGGTGACCAGCCCGATGGACAGGCCGCCGATGGAGCCGATGGCGTTCCAGTTGATGCCCAGCTGCTTGTCGATGTCGCGCGACACCTCGGCGACCCGCACCCTGAGGTTGACCTGGCTGGGGGCGGCGACGGACAGGCGGTTGATCACCGCCGCCGGCGTGCCGGCGAAGCTTTCGGTCAGGCGGCGCACGTTCTCGGCGGCGGCGGCCGAGGCGACGATGCCGTCGATGACGATGGCGCCGTCGATGCTGCTGACCTGGATGTCGGCCTCGGGGTGCAGGTCGCGCACCGCCCTGCGCAGGCGTTCCAGGTTGTGGGTCACCGAAATCTCGATGTTGGCGAGCACGGCCTCGGCGGCGTCCACCGCGAACAGCGTGGTCTGGCCGGCCTTCTTGCCCAACAGGTAGATCAGGGTCGGCGACTTCACCTGGATGTCGGCGATGTCGGGGTTGGCGATGAACACCGTGGCGGCCGCCCGCTCGAGGCGGACCAGGCGGCCGCGGTTGGCTTCGAGCTGAAGGGTGGTGGCGGCGGCGGCGACGATCTCGGCGCCGCCGGCCGGCGGGATGGCCAGGCTTGCCGCGATGACGGCCAGCAAGCCGCCGATGAGGGTGTGGCGGGCCGCGTGGTGGGATCGACGCATGATGCCTTCCTTCCCTAGAACGCCGCCGCTTCGGCCTTGCTGCCGCGCAGCACGGTGACCTTCGGTTTGGCCTGCTTCGTGCCGCGGGCCGCGAGGAAATCCTCGCGCATGTAGTAGACGTCGTAGTCCATGGTGTAGCTGCGGTCCGGCGCGGTCTCGACGGCGTCGGCGCCGATGGCGCGGGCGATCTGCGAGAACGGGTCCTGTTCGCGGGCCAGGCTGTGCAGGCTGAGCGAAAGGCCGCCCATTTCCAGGCCGATGGCGATCTTCTCGGCCTGCTTGGGGTCGACCTCCAGCGTCGCCGTCTTGGCGACGGCAGCCTCGCCCTTGGTGTTCTCGACGGCCTGGTCGACGCCCAGTACCCGTACATCGGTCAGCAGGGTTTCGCTGAAATAGCGAGGCTCGCCCTTGGCCTCGCCATCCTCCACCACGCGGAAACGCACGGTCAGGATGACGTCCACCCAATCGCCGGGGAAGATGAAGCCGGAGATACCGGTGGTGGCGTTGACCGGCACCGAGATGGCGCGCTTGCCCGGCTCCAGCACGGCGGCCAGGAAACCGCGGTCGCCGGGATGGACGACGCGGGAGTCGGTCAGCGGCTCGCCGACGGCGATGGCCGTACGGACCACGGCGCCGACGAAGTCCTTCTCCTCGCGCTGGCCCTTGACGGCATAGCTGTCGATGACGCCGTCTTCCGGCCACGCCTGCCATTTCAGGTGCTCGGCCTTGAGAAAGCTGCCGGCCGGCAGCGCCTTGTTGGTGACCAGCACCAGGGCGGCGGGGGCCGCCTGCACGGCCGCCGGCTGCGCGCCCGAGGCCAGGATGGCGGCCCGCTGGGCCTGCATCCAGCTGCGGGCGTAAAAGGCGGTGAAGGTGGCGGTGACGAGGGCCAGCAGGATCAGAAGAAGGGTGCGCGCGCTCATGGCGGGGTCTCCCGGCGGGCCGAAATCAAGCTCCCATCAGGGAAGAGGCGACGAACAGGCCGCCGGCGGCGATGGCGATGCCATAGGGGATGACGCCCCGGAAGGCGCCGCGAACCGCCTTGGCACCGCCCAGGGCGGCGACCGCCTCGGCGAACACGAAGCGCAGCGGCGTGATGGCGATGAGGGCCAGCAGGCCACCGACCAGGCTGGTGATCACCAGGAACCCGAGGATGCCTTGCGGCCCGGCCCACAGGGCGAGCGCCGCCATCAGCTTGACGTCGCCGCCGCCCATGACCCGGAAATGGAACAGCACGGTGGCGACGACGAAGACGATCATCGCCATCAGCAGGCCGCCCAGCCAGTCGACGGCGCCGGGGGCGGCCGTCGCATAGGCGGCGAACAGCAGGGCGACGGCGAGCGGCAGGCGATTGGGAATGCGCAGCGACGTGAAATCGCAGATCACGGCCCAGATCAAAAGGCCGATCAGTCCAAGAAGAATCGCGTGGGGAAGGCTGGGGATCGAAAGCATCGGGGGGCTCGCGAATTGATCCGTCGGAAACCCTGGGGGGTGACGCTGGGGGGCGCCGGGTTTCGTTCGGGGGTACCCTCCCCGGACCGCCGGTGGACGGCCCGGGAGAGGGCCCTCCGCCCTGGGGCGGAGGTTGCAGGACAGGGTGACGCGCAGATCAGGTGCCGGAGGTTGTGGCGGCGGTCTTGGCGTCGTCCAGAGTCTTCGACACGAACCGGAAGATTCCATCCAGGGAATCGCCCATCGCCGTGAAAGCGCCCAGGGCGGCAACCGACACCAGAGCGGCGATCAGGCCGTATTCAATGGCGGTGGCACCCGATTCGTCGTTGAGGACGTTGCACAGGGTGGTGAACATTGGGGTTGTCCTTTCAGCAGGGAGAAAACGAATTTGTTTATCGAGCGTGACTATTATGGATTACTGCGTCCAATGCTGTGATCTTCGTCACTATAGAAAATTTTTTTTACTTTCTATTTCAACAAAAAGACACCTGAAAAATGCTTAAAATTGCAGGCATCTTTTAAGCGCCCGATGTTTGACTTGTGATGGACGACACATCCCTGCCCGACATCGTTGCTTATATAATAAGGTATGATTTTTCATTTTCGCCGGAGGGCCGTCGACGTGAACGACATGCGGGTCCTGGGCAGGGCGGCCCTCGCCGGCTTGGCGCGGCTCGGCCGGCGGCTCGCTGCCGAGCGGAGCGGCGCCATCGCCGTTCTCCTGGCGCTCGCCGTCGTGCCGCTGGTCGGCTTTATCGGCATCGGCACCGATACCGCGCGAGCCTTCATGGTGAAGTCTCGCCTGTCCACGGCGCTCGACGCCGCAGGCTTGGCCGGCGGCAAGGCCTTCTTCCTGACCACCCGCGAAGCCGACATGACGATGTTCTTCAACGCCAACTTCCCGGCCGGCTACATGGGCTCGACGGTAAGCGGCCCCACGGTCGTCATCACCGGCGCCGCCGGAACGACCCAGGTCATTCAACTGACGGCCTCGGCGACGGTGCCCACCGCCTTCATGCGCCTGTTCGGCTACGACGACATCACGGTATCGGCCAGCGCCGAGGTCACGCGCCAGCAGACCCTGCTCGACGTCGTCCTTTCCATCGACATGTCGGGATCGATGACGTCCTCGACCGGCGGCACCACCCGCATCGCCGCCGCGCGCACCGCCGCCACCACGCTGGTCAACATCCTGTTCGGCGCCAACGCCACCAACCCGCTGCTGAAAATCGGCCTGGTGCCGTGGAACAGCAAAGTCAACGTCATGGTCGAGGGGCAGATCTATCATCCCACCTCGACCCTGCCCCAATCGGTGGCGCCGTTCACCAACCCGGTGACGAATGCGGGGCAGAGCACGGTCTATTACGCCGACAACACGCCGGTGCCGCTGCTGTCGTCGCCGCCCGCCGACTGGCAGGGCTGCGTCTATTCGCGCTTCATCGACGACGAGGACCCGGCGACCGATGCCGACATCTTCGACGGCCCGACCGAGACGGCGGGCGCCGAGTGGCCGGCCTGGCAGCCGATCGGACCCGAGGGCGAGCCGGTTTCCGGCTCGGCCCGCTGCACGTCGGCGATCGGCTATAACGAATGCGGCGCCTGCCTGGACTATGGCATTACGCCGCTGCAAAACGACAAGCAGCCGATCCTGACTGCCATCGGCAACCTGCTGTCGCCGGCCGGCAACACCAACATCCCGCAAGGCCTGGGCTGGGCGTGGCGGGTGCTGACGCCGGATGCGCCCTTCACCCAGGCCGATCCCAACCCGCCCTTCCGCCGCGAGCAGGCCATCGTGCTTCTGACCGACGGCGAGAACGTCGGCGGTTCGGGCGACGGCTATAAGGGCGTGTTCGGCACCGGCAGCACGGCCCGGCCCGACATGGACGCCCGCCTGCGGCTGCTGGCCGCCAACATCAAGGCCAGCGGCGTCATCCTCTACGTCATCCAGTTCGCCAACAGCGGCTCCACCCTGCAAACCCTGCTCAAGCAGGTGGCGAGCGGTCCCGACGCCCCCTACTACCACAACGCCCCGGACGCCGCCGCGCTCAACGCCGCCTTTCACGAGATCGCCAACAACCTCTCGGAATTGCGGCTTTCCAAGTAACTGGATCTACTTCTTTGTCACCCCCGCGCAGGCGGGGGTCCAGGGCGAGCGACGGAGCGGTTGCCCTGGATTCCCGTTTTCGCGGGAATGACGAGAAGGAAAAGGGCGATCCCATAGGGTCACATGCGGCTCTGGCAGGCCGCTCAGTAGAGGGCGGTCAGCGGCCCGAAGCGCGGCCGCATGACGGAATACGTCGTAAGGGTCCTGGTCTCCAGGACCCCGACCAAGTCGCCGGCGAACAGCGGCACGAAATCGAAGAAGGCTTCGCTGACGATGACGTTCTCGCCGTCGCGCACCACGAAGCCGGCCGGCAGGACGGCATAGGCGCCCTGCACCCCGAACGCGCTGGCGCCGCTGCCGGCGCCATAGGCGCGCTGCCAGACGATGCGGGGCGGCGTGCCGCTGGTCTTGTAGATCGAGGAAACGATGACGCGGCCGTCGCCGGCCAGGTCGAAGGGCTCGAAGGTGAAGCCGGCGGCGGTGAAGAGGTCGGGCAGGTCGGCCGCGAAGACCCTTACGGAACGCGACACCAGGTCGGCCATGGTGGCCGACGTGCGCTCCAGCTTCTGGTTGAGCAGGACGAAGCGCGTGATCTCGACGCCGCCCAGCAGCAGAAGGGCCAGCACCGGCACCGCCATCGCGGTTTCCACCAGGATGGAGCCGCGGCGGTCCCGGGCAAGGGCGTTGAGGATGCGGCGGATCATCGGCTTTTCGGCCTCCGCCTACTCGTTGCGCACGGCCAGCGAGGCCTTGATCGGGAAAGTGCCGTCGGTGCCGATGAAGGTGGAGGCGAACGGCGTCATCAGCGGCCAGGCGTATTCGAGGCGATAGACCACCACTTGGCCGGGATTGCCGGGGCCGGGCGTGCCGATGTCGGAATCCCAGGCGCCGTTGCCGTTCTGATCGGTGAAGGTTTCGCCCGAGTCGTATTTCCCGTTGCCGTTGCCGTCGACGAAGTCCTCGCCGCCGACGTTGCCGAAGCTGGGATAGACCAGGACGTCGAAGTCGACCTTGGCCATGTCGACCAGGCCCAGCGTGTGCTCGCCGACGATCTGGACGATGCGTTCCATCCGGGTGAGGCCGGTTTCCACATAACCGGTGATGCCATAGCGCGAGGCGTCGCGCAGGCCGCTTTCCATGAGGACGCCGACGAACATGATCATGCCGAATTCCATGATGGCGACGACCATCATGGCGATCATCGGAAAGGCGAAGGCGAACTCCACCGCGGTTGCTCCGTCCCGCGCGCCGCCCAGGCGGGCGAGAACGCCGGCCGGGCGAAGCCGTGGGCTGGCTGGGAAGCGGGTGATCATCGGGCGGCCACTGGGGTTCATTCCTGGTCGGAAAGTCATCCGGGAAAGGCGGAACCCAGGTTCGTTTCGTTTCGCCTTTTCCCGGATGTGATCGGTGAGTTGACTGACCGGGGGCAGTATGGGCCGAAATTCGGCCGCCGGCTTGTGATCCAGGTCACTCGGACGCGCTTTATTTGCCCTTGTCTTTTCAAAAGAATTTCTGTGCATTTTTCCCAAATTGGGTCATTCTGCGGCCGATATTCAGGGCTATCGGCCAATCAAGGGAGAGAAGAATGAAACTGCTGCGTTACGGGCCGAAGGGCGCCGAGAAACCCGGCCTGCTGGACGACGACGGGCGCATCCGCGACCTCTCCAACCAGGTCGCCGACATCGACGGCTCGGTGCTGGCCCCCGAGCGTCTGGCGGCGCTGGGCAAGCTCGACGCCAAGACCCTGCCGCTGGTCGAAGGCTCGCCCCGCATGGGCCCGCCGGTCGCCGGCATTGGCAAGATCATCGCCATCGGGCTCAACTATTCCGACCACGCCAAGGAATCGGGAATGGAGCTGCCGAAGGAGCCGGTGATGTTCACCAAGGCGGTGACGGCGATCAACGGCCCCAACGACCCGGTGATCATGCCCAAGGGCGCGACCAAGACCGACTGGGAGGTCGAGCTGGCCTTCGTGATCGGCCGCAAGGCCCAGTATGTCGAGGAAGGCCACGCCCTGGATTACGTCGCCGGCTATGCGGTGATGAACGACGTCTCGGAGCGCGCCTTCCAGCTGGAACGCGGCGGCCAGTGGGTGAAGGGCAAGAGCTTCGACACCTCGGCGCCATTCGGCCCCTGGCTGGTGACCAAGGACGAGGTCGGCAATCCGCAGAAGCTCAACCTGTGGCTCGAGGTCAACGGCGTGCGCCGCCAGACCGGCAACACCGCGACGATGATCTTCGGGGTGGCCCACATCGTCAGCTACGTCAGCCATTTCATGACCCTGCTGCCGGGCGACGTCATCACCACCGGCACGCCGCCCGGCGTCGGCCTCGGCTTCAAGCCGCCGGTCTTCCTCGCCGCCGGCGATGTCATGCGCCTGGGCGTCGAGGGGCTGGGCGAGCAGCGCCAGGAGGTCAAGGCCTGGAAGGCCTGAACCCCGTCCGCACGGCGCGACGCAAACAGGAAACGGGCTGGGTCACGATGGGTGGCCCGGCCCGTTTCCTTATGCACGCCGGGTTCAGGAGGTCCCGCCCGCCCGGCCCTTGTCGATGAGGCCGATCATCGCCTCGACGTCGACGAACTTGCGGCGCGGCGCCCCTTCCTGGGCGGCGGCGACCTCGGCCTCGTCGATGAACTTCCAGTCCTCGAACGTCACCCAGCGCACGCCGCGCGCCCGCAGGTGTTCCTCGAAGGCGGCGCGCCCCGGTTTTGCCGGCTGGGCGATATCGGCGGCGATGTGGGCGGCCACGGCGTCGCCGTCCGGCTTGTTGCTGGAAATGACGCCGGTCGGCCCGCGCCGGGCCCAGCCGACCACGTAAAGCCCGGTCGCGACGCGGCCGTCGCTGTTGATGACGATGCCGCGCCGGATGTCCAGCGGCACCCCCTGCAGCGGCCCCATGCGATAGCCGATGGCGGCGATCACCGTGCCGCACGGGGTGTCGTAGTAGTGGCCGGTCCCCACCGCCTCGCCGTTCACCACGACGGTGCGTTGCAGGCGCAATCCTTCGACCCGTTCCTTGCCCAGGATTTCCGCCGGCATCGAGCGGAAGCAGAAGTGCAGGCGCTTGCGCTTGCCGGTGGGGTTAAGGGCGACGAAGGAACGAAAGGTCTCGATGTTGCGCATGCGCAGCCGGCGGTCGCGATCGGACATCTCGCCGGGAATTTCGTCTGGGATCTCCTCGGGGTCGACCATCGGCGCGCAGTCGGCCAACTGGCCGATCTCGCGCAGCTCGACGTTGGTGAACTTGGCCTCGGCCGGGCCGCGCCGGCCGAAGATGCAGATGTCGGTGATCGGCGCGTTCTGGATGGCCTCGATGGCATACTCGGGAATGTCGGTCTTGGCCATTTCGTCCCTGGTCTTGCACAGCACGCGGCCGATATCCAGCGCCACGTTGCCGTTGCCGATGACGGCGACGCGCTTGTCGTCGAGCAGCGGATCGAGGTGGCGGTAGGCCGGATGGCCGTTGTACCAGCCGACGAATTCGGCGGCGCCGTAGACGCCCTTCTTGGCGCCGCCGATGAGATCGAGGCCGCGGTCCATCGGCATGCCGATGGCCAGCACGACGGCGTCATAGAGGGAGCGCAGTTCGAGGATGGTGATGTCGCGCCCGGCCTCGACGTTGCCGTAGAAATTGACGGTTGGCTGGGCGGCGATCTCCTCGTAGGTGCGGGTGATCCGCTTGGTGTGCTGATGATCGGGGGCGACGCCGCCGCGGATCAGGCCGAACGGCGTCGGCAGGGTGTCGATCAGGTCGATCCGGCAGTCGATTCCGGACTCCAGCAAGGCCTGGGCGGCGTAGAAACCGCTCGGCCCCGTTCCCACGATGGCCACGCTGATCGTCATCGTCTCGGACTCCTCCCGGCGCCGGGTTCGGCCGGTACGATGCCCGCCGCCCGCGTGTTTCGAGCCTACGCACGTCGGCTTATTCTAATCTACAATTGCCGGCGGCGCCCCCCCAAAAAGCGGCCGGGACGGCGCGACGCGGCGGGCGGCACGCGGCTGTGGTGCCGCTGCCCGAAATGGTCTAGGTTGACGCCGACCCCACGAGGGAGGCGCCCAACAAGAAGGGATGAGGTGGACGATGACGGATGGAATGGATCGGGACGAACTGATCAAATTGCTCGAACAACTGGGCGATGAAAGCGACCAGACGGTCCTGTCGGCCGCGCGGGCCATCCATGCCACGGTTGCGGCCAGCGGGCAGACCTGGGACGACCTCTTGGCCGCCCCATCGGCCGCGGTGGGCGAACCGGCGCTTTCCGACGAACGCGAGGATGCCGCCGACGACGCCCAGCCGATTGCCGCCGGGCCGCTTCCCGACAACGCCGAGTCCCTTCGCCTGATCGCCCGGCTGCTCGACTCCGCCGGCACGTCCGAGGAACTGCGGGCCGAGTTGACCGCCTACAAGGCCGACATCGAGGCCGGCGAGTTCGCCGACGACGACCGCCGCTACCTGCGCGCGCTGTACCGCCGCCTCAAGAAGGAATAGGGCCGGACCCCGGCCCCCTTTCCTTACGTGTGGTGGCTGAAGCGAGCCCGCTGGGCGTCGCGCATCAGGGCCGCGAAGGCTTCCGACGAGACGTGGACCAGCGACTGGTGGTCGCCGCCCTCGAAATAGATGTCGCCTTCGTCGAACAGCGCCTCGTCGATCACCACCGGCAGGTCGTAGGCGGCCCCCAGCGGCGGATCGGCCCCCAGCGCGCAGTCGTCGAACAGGCGCGCCGTTTCGGCCTCCGTCGCCAGGGTCAGGCGGCGATTGAGGAACTGCCCCAGGGTGTCCAACTCGACCCGATGGGTGCTGGGAACGACCCCCATGACGTAACGGTCGCCGTCGTGCAGGACCACCGTCTTCGTCACCTGGTTGCCGGAAACATGCGACGCCTGCGCCGTGCGGCTGGCCGACTCGGTTCGCTGGTGGGCAATGACCTCGTATTTGACGCCGGTTTCGGCGAGTGTTTTGTCGATTTTTTTGGCAATCGCCATGGCTTACCTCCTTCTCGCGTTGGAGGCGGCGGAGCCGCAGGCTCGATGCTGTCGGTTTCCCGAACGTGGCCGGTCCTCATGGGACCCGGCTTCGGCGGCCACGTCCTTCCGGCGGGGCGCCCGGCCGATCCTCGAATCGGGCGACCGCGCCCCACCCTTTCTTCCCTTCCGGCTCCGACGCGGAAGCCGGGTCCGTTCTGCCTTTCAGTGTATCAGTTTTCGGGCGTTCCGGAAAGGCGGGCCGCCCGGCCGATCCGCCGCCGACCGTTCGTGACAAGCCCTCCGCGATGCGCTAAATGACCTCTTCAACAGGTCCAAAGATGCCCGAATCCAGCCCCTCCGCATCTTCCGTCGCCGTCGCCGGCGGCCGTTCCCTCCATCCGCTGTATCCCTGGCTTGTCTGGGCCACCGGGACGCTGCTGTTCTGCTACGCCTTCTTCCACCGCGTGGCGCCCAGCGTCATGGTCAGCGACCTGATGCGCGATTTCCAGGTGGGCGGCGCCATCCTCGGCACCCTGTCGGCTTTCTATTTCTATCCCTACGCCCTGCTGCAGATCCCGCTCGGCAACATGCTCGACCGCTGGGGGCCGCGCCGGGTAATCGCCTGCGCGGCGGCCTTCTGCGGGCTGGGCACGGCGGTTTTCGCCGTCGCCGGGTCGGTCGAGATGGCCTATGTCGGGCGCGCCATGATCGGCGCCGGCGCCGCCTTCGGCTGGATCGGCACGCTGACCCTCATCACGCTGTGGTTCCCGCCGCGCCGCTTCGCCCTGGTCACCGGGCTGACCTCGCTGATCGGCATGGTCGGCGCGGTCGGCGGCCAGGCGCCGCTGGCCGCGGTGGTCAGCCGCTTCGGCTGGCGTCCGACCCTGCTTTGGGCGTCCCTTTATGGCGTGGTCCTGGCCGTCATTGTCCTGCGCGTCGTGCGCGACCGCCGCGACGATGGTGCCGGCCGGGCGACGGCGGCGCAGCATCCCCGGCTGTGGCGCAGCCTGTGCGAGGTGGCGGCGGCTCCCCAGGTATGGGCGGCCGGCCTGGTGGTCGCCACCGTCAGCGTGCCGCTGATGGCCTTCGGCGGCCTGTGGGGGGTCCCCTACATGGTCCAGGCGCACGGCATGACGCGCCCCGAGGCGGCGGCCAGCATGTCGGTGATCCTGGCCTCGTGGGGTTTGGGGGCGCCGATCCTGGGCTGGCTGTCCGACCGCATCCAAAGCCGCAAGATCCCGATCCTGACCGGCACCACGCTGTCCTTCGGGGCCATTCTCTTCCTGATCTATGTGCCGGGGCTGCCGCGCTGGCTGATTTTCGGCCTTCTGGCCATGAACGGATTTGCCGGCGCGGCGGTGGTGACCTGTTACGCGGCGGGGCGCGAAAACACCCGCGCCGCCGTGTCCGGAACGACCATGGGCCTGATCAACGCCCTCTCGATGGGCCTGACCGCCATCTACCAGCCGCTCATCGGCTGGCTGCTCGACCTCGGCTGGGAAGGCGTCATCGACGGCGGGGCACGGGTGTATTCGGTGGAAACGTACCAAATGGCCTTCCTCAGCCTGGCCGCCTGCGGGGCGCTGGCCGTCGCCGCCGCCCTTTGCATGCGCGACACCCGGTGCCGTCCGGTCGGCGAGAGTGGCAAGACGGCGGCACAATCGCTACCTTAGGGGACGCCGACAGAGACGGAGCGAGCCGACCCGACATGACCGCAGACCTTGCCTCGCGTTACGACCAGCGGGTTCCCCGCTACACCAGCTATCCCACCGCCCCGCATTTCACCGACGGGATCGGGCCCGACGACTATGCCGCGTGGCTGGGGGGGCTCGATGCGACGCGGGCGCTGTCGCTCTATTTCCATATCCCGTTCTGCGATTCGATGTGCTGGTTCTGCGGTTGCTATACGAAAATCGTCAAACAATACAAACCGATCGCCAGCTATCTTGAAGTGTTGATCAAGGAAATCGAAGAGGTGGCCGACCGTCTGCCGGCCCGCTTTCCGGCCCGCCACCTGCATTGGGGCGGCGGCAGCCCGACGCTACTGACGGGGGCCGACTGGATGCGCACGCTGGAGCGCATCCGGGCCCGCTTCGACGTCGCCGCCGACGCCGAGGTTGCGGTCGAGATGGACCCTCGCGACACCACCGAGGACTACGTGCGCGACCTCGCCGCGGCCGGCGTCAACCGGGCCAGCATCGGGGTGCAGGATTTCGATCCCGAGGTGCAGAAGGCGATCAACCGCGACCAGCCTTACGACGTGACCCGGCGGGTGGTCGAGTGGCTGCGCCGCCACGGCATCGGCAGCCTCAACATGGACCTGATGTACGGCCTGCCGCACCAGACGGTGGCCCGCGTCGAGGCGATGGTCGAAAAGGCGCTGACGCTGGAGCCCCAGCGGGTGGCCCTGTTCGGCTATGCCCACGTGCCGTGGATGAAGGCCCACCAGAAGCTGATCGACGAGGCCGCCCTGCCGGACACGGTGGAACGCTGGCGGCAATTCACCGCCGCCTCGGCGCGCCTGATCGCCGCCGGCTACGTCGCCGTCGGGCTCGACCATTTCGCCAGGCCCGACGATGCCCTGGCGGTGGCCCTCGGCAAGGGGCGGCTGCACCGCAACTTCCAGGGCTACACGGTGGACGACGCGGCGGTCCTGCTGGGCTTCGGGGCGTCGGCCATCGGCTCGCTGCCCCAGGGCTACGTGCAGAACGTCTCGCCGCTCAAGGACTACGCGCGGGCCATCGAGGGCGGCACCCTGGCCACCGGGCGCGGTGTCGCGCTCAGCGCCGACGACCGCCTGCGCGCCGAGATCATCGAGCGGCTGATGTGCGATCTGGCGGTCGACCTCGACGACGTCGCCCGCAAGCACGGCGCATCGGCCGGCGGTTTCGGGACCGAACTGGCCGGGCTGACGCCGTTGCGGGCCGACGGCATCGTCGTCCTCGACGGGCGCAGGATCGCCCTGACCGAGGCCGGCCGGCCGTTCGTGCGCCTCGTTGCCGCCGCCTTCGACACCTACCTGCAAACGGGGCAGGCCCGCCATTCGAAGGCAGTTTAGGCCTCAGCGCCGGCCGTTCATCAGGTAGAAGGGCTGGCTGACGTCCAGGTGCTTCAGCATGGCGTTGTGCCAGCGCTGATGGTGCGGCATCAGGCGCTTCATGGCGTCGGCATCCTTGGCGGCGGCCGGCGACACCCCCCTGTCGCAGAAGGCCCTGACCTCGCGGAAAAGGGCGTCGACGTCGTAGTCGACGAACCGGCGGTCCTCGACCACCACCCGGCCGCCGACGACGACGGTGCGCACCTGCGTGCCCTTGGCGCGATGGACGACGAGTTCGGGGATGTCGATGCCGGGCTTCACCCAGGGGTCGGTCATCATCTCGTCGATGTCGAGGACGATGGCGTCGGCGAACTGTCCGGGCGCCAGGGCCCCCAATTGGCCTTCGAAGCCAAGGACACGCGCCCCGTTGAGGGTGGCGATCCGGATGACGTCCCGTGCGCTCAGGGGCGGCGTGTTTTCCAGGTCGAACCCCCCTACCCTGTGCACCTTGTGCATCATGCGCATTTCCATGAACGGGTCGTCATCGTCGTTGATCGACTTGTCGTCGACGCCCATGGCGACGTTCACCCCCGCCTTCAGGAATTCGTAGACCGGCGCGATGCCGTTGCGGACATGGAAGTTGCAGCTGGGGTGGTTGGAGACCGAGGCGTCGCGTCGGGCCAGCAGCGCGATGTCCTTTTCGTCGACCCAGATGGCGTGCCCGTAGGTGATGTTGCGATCGACCAGGCCCAGGTCGTCGAGGTAGGCCAGCAGCGACTTGCCGTGCTTCATCAGGCCGTAGGCCCGCTGGTGGGGGGTTTGCAGCGTGTGGATATGCAGCGGGATGCCGCCCAGTTCGTCGGCCCTGGCCTTGATGCGCCGCAGAAGGTCCGGCGTCACCCCGTGGGCCCAGCTGGGCGACAGGAAAATATGATGGACGTCGGAATTGTGCTCGGCGTAGAGCGCCTCGAACAGCTCGAGATACTGCTCGCCGACGGCCTGGCTGTCATAGGCGGTGAACGGCTCGGCCAGGGCCCTGAGGTCGGGCGGCAGCGATTGCAGGAATTCGCGCTCGTCGCAGGCGAAGCGGTTGATGTTGCGCACGGCCGGCGAATAGGCCAGCCGGATGCCGGTCTCCTTGTAGCGGGCGATGCCGGCGCGGGCCTGGGCCAGGGCCTTGGCCCCCATGTTGTCCCAGCCGTTGTGATGAACCGTGGTGAAGCCCATGCGCAGGTGGCGGATGGCGGTCAGCGGGCAGGCCAGTTCCTGCGGCAGGGCGACCCGCCACGGCCAGTCGAGGATCATGTTCTCCAGATAGTCGAAGAATACCCCGGCCTGGATGCGGCTGAGCCCGTGTCCATGGCTGTGGGCATCGATCAGGCCGGGCATCACCAGATGCGAACCGTCGCCGATGACCCGGGCCTGCGGATGCCGCCTGGCGAGGTCGGCGAAGGGGCCGGTTTCGGCGACGCGCTGACCCGCGATCAGCACGCCCCCATCCTCGATCAGGCCGCAGCCGTCCCTGGCGGCGTCGGTGATGACGTAACGGCCGCGCAGAAGCAGCGACGTGGTGGGCATGGCGTTTTCCTTTCTTGCCGTCAGGCGCGTTTGCGGGCCAGCGTCAGGCCGTCCCCGATCGGCACCAGGCTGAGGCTGACCCGGGAATCGGCATGGAGGCGGGCGTTGAAATCGCGCAGGGCAGCCACGGTTTCGTCGCCGGTGATTGCCGGATCGGCGACCTCGCCGCCCCACAGCACGTTGTCGATGGCGATCAGGCCGCCCGGCCTCAGCAGAACCAGCGCCTTTTCGTAATAGGCCATATAGTTCGCCTTGTCGGCGTCGATGAAGACCAGATCGAAGCGGGACGCACCGCCGCCGGCGATGAGGGAATCAAGGGTATCCAGGGCCGGCGCCAGCCGAAGGTCGATCCTGGCGGCGATACCGGCCTCGGCCCAGTGGCGGCGGGCCACCGCCGCCGACTCCTCGTCGATGTCGCAGCAGATCAGCCGGCCGTCCTCGGGCAGGGCCAGGGCCATCCACAAGGCGCTGTAGCCGGTGAAGGTGCCGACCTCGATGGCTTGGCGAACCCCCATCAATTCCACCAGCAGGGCCAGGAACTGGCCCTGCTCGGGGGTCAGCAGCATGCCGGCCCGGGGAAACCGTTGGGTCTCCTCGCGCAGGTGGGCGAGGATGGCGGGCTGGCGCAGCGAAACCGAGCGGATGTAATCGAACAGGCGGTCATCGAAGAGGATGGTCTGGCGGGCCATGGGGTCTCCTGTTCAAGCGTCTAAGCCCCGAAACGGCGGCGGATCTCCTGGGCGATGTCGATGGCGGTATTGAGCGGCGGGTGCGTCCAGGCCTCCAGGCTGTCGGCCAGCGGCCGGGCGAAGCCGCCCTGGAACAGTTCGGCGTGCAGCTTGGCCAGCTTGAACGGCGTCAGCGCCTTGGGCGCATAGATGTAGACCGGCCCCGGGGTGGCGCAGGCCTCGGAGGCCATGGAGGCGGAATCCCCCGTCACCACCACGGCGTCGGCCAGCGCCAGGAAGCCGAAATACGGGTTGTCGCCGGCGTCGCCCCAGCGGAACGCGAAATGCGGCACCGTGATTTCCTCGAACAGCGGTCCCTCGGCCTCGCCGGTACGCCGGCTGGTGGTGATCAGAAGCGAGCCGCCGGCCCTGGCGGCCATCGCCGACACCGTGCGCCCCATGTCGCGGGCCATCTCGGCGCTGAAGGTCCGGCGCTTCGACGAGCCGCCGACAATGACAGCGATCCACGGATGCGGCAGATGGTCGAAGCGGCCCTGCCATTGGCCCGCCGCCTCGGCCAGTTTGGCCGGGGTGACGCGGTGCGGCGCGCCGGTGACCTCGATCAGGTTGGGGCGCGGCCCGATGGAATCGTGGCGCGGCGCGGCGATGAGGTCGAATTCGTCGGCGCCGGCGTCGCCCGGATACATGATCTGCACCAGCACCGCCTGGCCGGCGCTGTCCTTCTTGATCTTGCGCGCGACCGGCGCCGTGCGCCGGCCGGCGGCGATGACCAGGTCCGGCCACGGCGCCACCAGATTGACGCGGCTGCTGGCGGTCAGTCCGGCGAACGACGCCCCGACGAAGAAATTGGGCAGCGCTGCCGCCGGCGTGTAGGCGAGTTCCTGAACCTGGAAGCGCAGGCCCAGGGCTTCCGCCACGCCGAGAACCTGGCTGCGGTTGCCCGCGCGGTCGTCGAGAAGGGCCCAGACGGCGGGATTGGCGGGGATCTGGCGGGGGCTGGTCATGGCGCCGAGTAAAGGGGCAGCCGCCGGCCGGGTCAAGCCCGATCGCCGCCATCGCGAAGGGGCGGCGGCCCGTCCGCAGGGGCAAGTCCGATTCCGGGTATCCACGCCAAAATGCGGCTCCTTTGGGTTGATCGTATGCAACCATCATTTATTTCTGTTATAAATTGGGTGGGTATTTCAAAACCTAAAAAGCCAAGAGACGCCAAAAGCCGTCAAAAATGGTGAGCGTCCGAGAAGGTCGAGGCAACACGCAGGCCGCGAGAGCGGCTTGGCAACTGGGACATCAGGGAGACTTTAATCATGCGTTTCCTCACCATTACGGCCGCATCGGTCGCCGCGGCGGCCTTCGTGCTGACGACGCCCGTCGCCCAGGCGGCGGGTCCGATCGTCATCAAGTTTTCGCACGTGGTCGCCGAGAACACGCCCAAGGGCCAGATGGCCAACAAATTCAAGGAACTGGTCGAACAACGCCTGCCCGGCAAGGTCAAGGTCGAGGTCTTCCCGAACACGCAGCTGTTCGACGACGACGCGGTGCTGTCGGCCATGCTGCTGGGTGACGTCCAACTGGCCGCGCCGTCGCTTTCCAAGTTCGACAAGTACACCAGCCAGCTTCCCGTGTTCGACCTGCCGTTCCTGTTCAAGGATATGGCGGCAGCCGATCGCTTCCAGCAGGGCCCGGCCGGTCAGAAGCTGCTCATGTCGATGGAAAAGAAGGGGCTGATCGGCCTCGGCTATCTCCACAACGGCTTGAAACAGCTTTCCGCCAACAAGCCACTCAGGACCCCCGCCGACGCCAAGGGGCAGAAATTCCGGATTCAGCAGTCCGACGTTCTCGCCGCGCAGTTCGAGGCGGTCGGCGCGGTTCCCCTGAAAAAGGCCTTCTCCGAGGTCTTCACCCTGCTGCAGACCCGTGCCGTCGACGGTCAGGAGAACACCTGGTCCAACATCTACTCGCAGAAGTTCCACGAGGTGCAAAGCTACATCACCGAATCCAACCACGGCCTGATCGATTACATGGTGGTGACCAGCGCGTCCTTCTGGAACGGCCTGCCGGCGGACATCCGCGGCGAGGTCAAGAAGGCGCTCGACGAATCCATCGCCCATGGCAACAAAGTGGCTATGGAGAAGGTAATGGGCGACCGGAAGAAGGTTGCCGACTCCGGGCGCACCCAGATCATCCAGTTGACGGACGCCGAGCGCGCCCAATGGGTCGAGGCCATGAAGCCGGTGTGGAAGAAGTTCGAGAAGGACATCGGCAAGGACCTGATCGAGGCCGCTGCAGCTTCGAACTCCGGAAGCTGAACGTCGTTTCAATCCCCGAAGGATCGCTAAGCCGATGCTCAAACGCATCGTCGACCGTCTGGAGGAGGGAGTGATCTCCCTCCTCCTGGTCGGCATGACCTTGCTGGTCTTCTACGAGGTCATCCTCAGGTTCGTCTTCAACACGGGGCTCGGGTGGATCCAGGAGGTGACGCTGCTCACCTCGGCGTGGATGGTTCTTATCGGCGCCTCGTACGGCATCAAGGTCGGCTGCCATATCGGCGTCGATGCCGTGGTGCGCCTGATCCCCTCCGGGCCACGCCGATGGGTCAGCATCGTGGCCACCGTCCTCGCCCTCGCCTATTGCGGGATCTTCATCTACGGGTCCTGGATCTACCTGAGCAAGATGTACCTCATCGGCATCCACCTCCAGGATGTCCCGGTTCCCCGGTGGATCGCCCATTCGTTCCTGTTGATCGGGTTCGTCCTTCTCGCCTTTCGACTCCTGCAACTCCTGTGGGCGTTCATTCTTGGCAAGGCGAGCGGGTTCCGGCTGGCCAACGAGGTGGCCGACGCGTTGAAAGACGTTGTAGAGGACGGCGGCGTGGCCGAAAGGCGGGAACCATGACCACCGTCGTCCTGTTCGTCCTGTTGTTCGTCTGCATGATTCTGGGCATGCCGGTGGCCATCGCGCTGGGATTGTCCAGCGTCGTGACGATCCTGTTCTTTTCCAATGATTCGCTCGCTTCCATCGCGCTCAAGCTGATGGAGGCGGTATCGGTCCACTACACGCTATTGGCCATTCCATTCTTCATCCTGTCCTCGGCCTTTCTCTCGACCGGCGGCGTGGCGCGCCGGTTGATCCGCTTCGCCATCGCCGTCGTCGGGCACATCCGCGGCGGCTTCGCCATGGCTTCGGTGCTGGCCTGCATGCTGTTCGCGGCGGTGTCCGGATCGTCGCCGGCGACGGTGGCGGCCATCGGCTCGATCGCCATCGTCGGTATGGTCAAGTCCGGCTATCCCCAAAGCTTCGCCGCCGGGGTCATCTGCAACGCCGGGACGCTGGGCATCCTGATCCCGCCCTCCATCGTCATGCTGGTGTACGCCGCGGCCACGGAGGTTTCGGCCGCCCGCATGTTCATGGCCGGATTCATCCCCGGCATCATGCTGGGCTGCATGCTGATGCTGGCCATCTATGTTGCCGCCGTCATCAAGAAGCTGCCGGCGCAGGAATGGGCCGGATTCCGCGAAGTTTTCGCTTCCGGATTCAGCGCCTCGGGCGGCATTCTGCTGATCGTCATCGTGTTGGGGTCCATCTACGGCGGCGTCGCCAGCCCGACCGAAGCGGCCGCCATTTCCGCCGTCTACGCCTACGGAGTCGCGGTCATGGGATACCGCGATATCGGGCCGCTCAAGGGCGTTCCCTGGCGGCAGGCCGACGAATCCGCGATCCGACAGGTCTCGCGAAACCTGCTTCAGATGGCGTGGGCGGTGCCGCGCTCGGTCACCGACGCCGAGGTCCGGCGGGTGGTGATGGACGGCGCCAAGGTCAGCATCATGCTGCTGTTCATCATCGCCAACGCCATGTTGTTCGCCCACGTGCTGACGACCGAGCGCATCCCGCACGCCATCGCCGCCGTCATCACCGGATGGGGACTGCCGGCGTGGGGATTCCTCATCGTCGTCAACATCCTGCTGCTGATCGCCGGCAACTTCATGGAGCCGTCGGCCATCCTGCTGATCATGGCGCCGATCCTGTTTCCCATCGCCGTCCAACTGGGGATCGATCCCATCCATCTCGGCATCATCATGGTGGTGAACATGGAGATCGGCATGATTACGCCGCCGGTCGGGCTCAACCTGTTCGTCACCGCCGGCATCACCGGGCAGACCATCCTGTGGGTGATCAAGGCGGCATTTCCCTGGCTCACCGTCCTTCTGGTCTTTCTGGTCATCATCACCTACGTGCCGGATATTTCGCTGTTCCTGCCCGAATACATCGACCGACTGAAGGGTTACAAATAGGCGGAAGCGGGAGGCGCCCATGTACAAGAGAATTCTCTTCAGCGTCGATCTCAACGACGATGCCTCGTGGCAGAAGGCCCTGCCGGCGGCGCTGCAGCACTGCCAGGCGTTCGATGCCGACCTCCACATACTGACCGTGGTGCCCGAGCTGCCGATGGGAGTGGTCAATCTCTATTTCGCCGACGATGCCGGGGCGCGCCTGGTCAAGGCGGCCAAGGAGGATCTGGCCGACTTCGTCGAGAAGCGCGTCCCGATCGGTTTCCGCGTCAAGCGGCACGTGGCGCACGGCACCATCTACACCTGCATCCTCGATACCGCCGAGGCCATCGACGCCGACCTCATCATCATGGCCTCGCACCGGCCGGCCATGCGCGACTATCTGCTGGGCCCCAATGCCGCCCGCGTGGTCCGTCATTCCACCCGCTCGGTGCTGGTGGTGCGGGCCTGACGATCCCTCCCCGGCCCACTCGCCGGGGATTGCGTCTTGCCGGTCTTGCCACTACAAAGCGGCGACGGCGGGTTGACGCCGCCAGCCACCGATTCCGGAGGACCGATGCCCTCGCCCGCTTCCGCATCCGCGGCCCGTTTCGGCCGCCCGACCGCCCGCATCCTGCTCGACATCAAGGCCGTCAACTTCCGGCCGGCCGAGCCCTACAAGCTGACTTCCGGCTGGATGAGCCCGGTCTACATCGACTGCCGCAAGGTCATCTCGTTCACCGAAGAGAGGCGACGCATCGTCGCCATGGCGGTGGAAAAGCTGGGCGAGGCGATGGGTTGGCCGGCGGTCGACATGGTGGCCGGCGGCGAGACGGCGGGCATTCCGTACGCCGCCTGGATCGCCGAGGCGGTGTCGCTGCCCATGCTCTACGTGCGCAAAAAACCGAAGGGCTTCGGCCGCGACGCCCAGATCGAGGGCGACCTTGCCGACGGCCGCCGCGTGCTGCTGGTCGAGGACCTGGCCACCGACGGCGCCAGCAAACTAACCTTCGTCAACGCGCTGCGCACCGCCGGCGCCGCCGTCGGCGACGCCTTCGTCGTCTTCTTCTACGGGGTGTTCGCCGGCGCCGAGGCCGACCTTGCCAAGGAGGGCGTGCGCCTTCACTACCTGGCCACCTGGCAAGATGTGCTCGCCGAGGCCGAGGCGGGCGGCGACTTTCCGGCCGAAACCATCGCGGGCGTGCGCGAATTCCTGGCCGATCCGGTCGGCTGGTCGGCGGCGCGCGGCGGCCGCGCGGCCTAGGCCGCCGGCAGCGTCACCACCGCCCGCAGGCCGCCTTCCTCGCGGTTTTCCAGCGTCACCTCGCCGCCGTGGGCGCGCACGATGGTGCGCACCACGGCCAAGCCAAGGCCGACCCCGCCGGTCTCGCGGCTGCGCGAGCCTTCGACGCGGTAGAAGGCGGTGAACACCTTTTCCAGTTCGGCCGGCGGAATGCCCGGCCCGTCGTCCTCGACGGTGACGACGACGGCCTCGCTTGCCGGCTTCAGGGCCACGCGCGCGGTCCCGCCGTACTTGATGGCATTGTCGATGAGGTTGCCGAAGGTGCGCTTGAGGCCCATCGGCGCCCCGTTGAAGGAAAACCGCCGTTCGCCGGTATAGCTGGCCGTATGGCCGGCATCGACGGCGGCGTCGCACAGGCTTTGCAGAAGATCGGCGAGGTCGAGCGGCACCTGCTTTTCGCCGGCCGCGTCTTCGCGCGCGAAGGACAGCGTGGCGGCGATCATCGCCTCCATCTCCGCCAGATCGCCCAGCATCTTGCGGCGCTGCTCGTCGTCCTCGACGAATTCGGCGCGCAGCCGCATGCGGGTGATGGGGGTGCGCAGGTCGTGCGATATGGCCGCCAGCATGCGCGTGCGGTCCTCGATGAAGCTGCGCAGCCGCGTCTGCATCTCGTTGAAGGCGCGGGCCGCGCGGTGCACCTCGCGCGGGCCGCGCTCGTCGAGCGGCGGCGCGTTGACGTCGCGGCCCAGCCGTTCGGCGGCGCGGGTGAAGAAGGCGAGCGGCGCCGCGGCCTGCCATACCGCCCACACCGAGATGGCGATGACGGCCAGCGTCGCCGCCAGCATCGGCACCAGGATGCTGGACGACCAGAACGGCCGGATGACCAGGGGCGGCGCGAAGAAGTTGAGCCAGCTGCCGTCGGCAAGTCTCAGCGACAGGACCATGATGGGCTGGGGCAGGCCCGGCGGTCCGCCGAACGCGGGGCCCCGATTCGGGCCGAAGCCGCGACCGAAGTGATTCCACATCCCGTCCCTGCCGCCCCGGACGCCGCGGTCGGGGCGGTCGTTTTCGCCGTCGTCGATGATGGGAGGACTGCCGGGGTCGGCAACCGACACCCGCACCCGCTCCTCGCCGCCTTTTCCCAGTTCCTCGACGACGGCGTCGCGCACGCTGAGCGCCCAGGGATCGGCGGTCTTGCCGGCGGCCACGGGGGCGTTGCGGGTCCAGGTGACGCGCAGGCCGGGGCCGCGGCGGATGTCGCGGACGAAGGGCCGGCGCTCCTCGATGGGCAGTTCGTCGACGATCTGGGCCAGCGAGGTGATGCGCTCGGCCACCTGGGTGGCCAGCGAAGAGGACAGCGTGTGCGATCGCTCGGTCCAATAGAAGGCGAAGCCGACGAGGTTGGAGATCATGAGGCCGAGCAGCAGGACGATGACCGTGCGCCCGACGATGCTGGAAGGCCAGCCGTACCTCATGGGGTTTCCACCGCCGGCGTGAAGACGTAGCCGCCGCCGCGCACCGTCTTGATCATCTGCGGATTGGCGGGGTCGGCCTCGATCTTGCGGCGCAGCCGGCTGACCTGGACGTCGATGGCCCGGTCGAACGGCTGGGAATCGCGGCCGCGCGCCAGATCCAGCAGCTGATCGCGGCTGAGTACCCGCTGCGGCCGCGACACGAAGGCGGCGAGAAGCTCGTACTCGCCGCCGCTGAGCTCCACGCGCACGCCGTCGGGCGAAGTCAGCTCGCGCGAGTCCAGATTGAAGTTCCAGCCGGCGAAGGCGACGACGGTTTCGCCCTCGCCGTCGGCGATGGTCCTGGCCGCGCGTCGGCCCGGCTGGGCGTCGGCCCGGCGCAGCACCGCCTTGATGCGGGCCAGCAGCTCGCGCGGATTGAACGGTTTGGGCAGATAGTCGTCGGCCCCCATTTCGAGGCCGATGATGCGGTCGGTCTCTTCGCCCATGGCGGTCAGCATGATCACCGGCACGGCGGACGAGGAGCGCAGGTTGCGGCACAGCGTCAGCCCGTCCTCGCCCGGCAGCATGAGGTCCAGCACGATCAGGTCGATGGCCCAGTCGGCCAGGACCTTGGCCATTTCGCGGCCGTCGGGCGCGGTGGTCACCCGATAGCCGTGCTTGCCGAGAAAGCGGCCCAGGAGGTCGCGGATCTCGCGGTCGTCGTCGACGACAAGGATGTGCGGCGAACTTTCCATGGCGGCGACTATAGCCTCGGGCGCGCCGGCTGTGACGGAAAATCCGTTACCGACTGTATCGCCCCGCCGTCTTGAAATGTTCGGTTACAAAAAACCCGGTGTTGGGACATCCGCCGGTTACAGAGCGGCGGTCTAATGGGGGCAATCGAGATCACCGCTGCCCAATGGAGAACATCATGAAACGCTTTCCGCTTCGCTTTGCCGTCCTTGTCGCCCTGCCGGTCGCCTTCGGTCTGGCGGGTGTCGCCTATGCGGCTTCCGACGACACCCCTCCCCCGCCTTACGGTTTTTACGGTCCCGGCATGGGCATGGGTCCCGGCATGGGCATGGGTCCCGGCATGGGACCGGGCGTCCGCGGCGCCTACTGGGCCGACGCCAACCATGACGGCACGCTGACCGTCGAGGAGGTCAAGACCTTCCTCGAGGCCCGCCACGACCGGCCCGGTTTCGAAAACCTCAAGGTCGGCACCATCAAGGAGAAGGATGCCAATACCCTGACCGCCGAGATCGTCACCGCCGAAGGCGCGCTGGTGCGCACCATGGAATTTCCGCGCAAGGTCGATGCGACCCTCGTCAACGCGCCTGGCCGTGACGGCTTTGGCCCAGGCATGCGCGGCGGGCGCGGCGGCTGGGGCCGCGGTTTCGGGCACGGCCGGCAGGCCGGTTTCGATGGCTTCGGCTTCGGCTTCGGCTCCGGCCCCGGTATGCACGCCGGCCTGATGGCCGACGGCGAGCTTTCGGTCGCCGAGGTCAAGGGCCTGATGGAGCGCCACCTGACCATGTGGAACAACCCCAACCTCAAGGTCGGCGACGTCAAGGAGAAGGGTGCCCTGATTTCCGCCGACATCGTCACCAAGGACGGATCGCTGGTCCAGCACATGGAGTTCGACCGCAAGAGCGGTTTCCCCGTCCAAAGCCGCTAACCCCATTCCTCCCCCACTCTGACTGATGCCTGCCGGCCCCTTGCGGGGCCGGCTTTTTTTATGGTGCGTAGCCACGGTGTCGGGCGAGCGAAAATCCCTAACGGGATTGAAACCGGGAGATGCCATTGATAGGGTGGAAGGTATAAAAAAAGAGCAAGATCGACCCTCGATCCATAGGGAACAGCTTCCACGGAGAGACAATGAAAACCTCCAATCCGCACACCGCCGCCATTCATTCGCTGGTCGCGGTCCTCGCGATCCTTTCCGTTTCCCTTGTCACCCATTCAGCCATCGGCGCCGACAAGTTCCCCGAGAAGCCGATCCAATTCATGATTCCGTTCGATCCGGGCGGGCAGTCGGATACCGCCGTCATTCTCATGCGTTCCGGCCTGGAGGAGAAACTCGGCGTCGATGTCGTCGCCCAGCACCGTCCGGGCGGCGGCGGGGCCGTCGGCTGGACCATGCTGGCCCGCGAAAAGGCGGACGGCCACACGATGGCGGTGACCAACCTCCCCCACATCATCGTGCAGCCGCTGATGACCAAGGGCGTCCAGTACAAGACCGAGGAACTGGCTCCGGTCTATCTGTACGCGTCCTCTCCGGGCGGCATCGCCGTGCTCAAGAGCGACGATCGTTTCAAGACGCTCAAGGATCTCGTCGACTTCGCCAAGGCCAACCCGGCCAAGCTGTCCATCGGCGGCACCGGCAAGTTCACCGGCAACCACCTGGGCTACCTGCAATTCGCCCAGATGGCCGGTATCGACGCCAGCTATGTCAGCTTCAACGGCGCGGCGCCGCAAACGGCGGCCCTGCTTGGCAGCCACGTCATGGCCATCTATGGCGATACGTTCATCTTCTCCGACAAGAAGGCGGAACTGCGGGTTCTCGCCGTCGCCACCGAAAAGCGCCTGGCCGATTTTCCCGACGCCCCGACCTTCAAGGAACTGGGCATCGATCTGGTGGGCGGCATCGACCGCGGGGTCACGGTTCCGGCCGGAACGCCCAAGGAGCGGATCAAGGTCCTGGCCGACGCCATCCGCCATGCGACCGCCAAGAAGGAATTCATCGACGGCATGCGGAAGCTGGGTTTCGACTTGTTCAACCTCGGCCCGGAAGAGTTTGCCGCCTTCATCGACAAGCGCAAGCAGCAGTACGTGAAGGTTCTCAAGGACAACGGCTTCCTGAAGTAGGCCGGCTTTCATTCGGGGCGGCGCCAGGCGCCGCCCTCCTTCTCTTCTCGACGAGGTAACGGCGGCATGGACTGGCTTGGCCCCGCAGTCGCGAACGTCTTCGCGTTGAGCAATTTGCTTTGGCTTTTCCTCGCCGTCGCCGGCGGCATCCTGGTCGGCGCCCTTCCCGGCCTCACCGGAACCATGGCCATCGCGCTGATGGTGCCCTTCACCTACCCGATGTCGCCGGAAACCGCCCTCATCGTTCTCGGCGGCATTTACGTCGGTGCCATGTATGGCGGCTCCATCTCGGCCATCCTCATCAACACGCCGGGCGTTCCGGCGTCGATCGCCACCACATTCGACGGCTACCCCATGGCCACCCAGGGACGGGCCGAGGAGGCCCTGTGCGCGGCGGCCACCGGTTCGGGCGTGGGCGGCCTGCTGGGAACGGTCGTCCTGCTGTTCTTCGCCCCGGCGCTGGCCGTGGTCGCGCTGAAGTTCGGCCCTCCCGAATACTTCTGGCTGGGCATCATGGGTCTCGCCATCATCGCCAACCTGGCGGCCAGCAACATCTACAAGGGGCTGTTCGGCGGGTTGATCGGCGTCCTGCTCAGCACGATCGGCCTGTCGCCCAGCACCGGCGAGGTTCGTCTGACCTTCGGCACCGCCGATCTTTTAAGCGGCGTCGAGGTCATCGTCGCCCTCATTGGGCTGTTCTGTCTGCCGCAGGTCATCATCATGGCCGAACAGGCGCACCGGCAGGAAGGACTGGTCCTTTTCAAGCCCGACCGCGGCCGCGCGCTCCGTACGTTCCTTGTGGTTCTCCGCTCATGGGGCAACCTCATCCGCTCGTCCGTCATCGGCACCGTCATCGGCATCATCCCCGGGGCCGGCGGCAACGTCGCCGGCCTTCTGGCCTACCAGGAGGTCGTGCGGGCCGGGCGCGACAAGGAGTCTTTCGGCAAGGGTAACATCCAGGGGGTCATCGCCTCGGAAACCGCCAACAATGCCGCCGTCGAGGGGTCGCTGGTTCCGCTGCTGACGCTGGGCATTCCCGGGTCGCCGCAGGCGGCGGTGCTCTATGGCGCGCTGTTGCTGCACGGCCTTAGGCCGGGCGCCGAGTTGTTCACCGGACGTGGCGCCGAAATCACCTATACCTTCATCCTGTCCTTCTTTCTCGGCAACCTCATCATGTTCGGCATCGGCATCTCGGCCTCGCGCCTCTACGCCCGGGCGCTCAATCTGCCCAACAACCTGCTGATGCCGGTTGTCCTGGCGCTTTCCGTGGTCGGCGCCTTCGCCGGGCGCAACAACCCGTTCGATGTCGGCATGATGCTGGCCCTGGGGCTGCTGGCCTACGGCGGCCTCAAGATCGGCCTGTCGGCGGCGCCGATCGCCTTGGGCATCATCCTCGGGCCCATCGCCGAGCGTGGCTTGGTCGAGTCCATGATGCTGTCCAGGGCCACCGGCGGTCTGTGGCAGCTTCTGTTCACGCGCCCGCTTTCGCTGGTCCTCATCGCCCTCACCCTGATCTCGGTGTTCTGGCCGGCGATCGTCAAGGCGTGGGGCCGCTGGCGGGGCAACGTCGCGGCGAAACGAGGCAAGGCCGGTGCGAAGGACGCCACCGGCCAGGTCGCCGGTTACCTGTGGCTGGGCATTCCCGGGTCGCTGATCGCCGGCGTTGCCCTCCAGCAACTGGTCGACGTCGACCTCCAGACGGCGGTGGTTCCCGGTGTCGCGTCCGCCCTGATCGCCCTTGTTTCGGCCGGCTTCGTGCTCAAGGCGGCGCAGATCCGGTTCCGGAGCGGGCCGGCGCCGCGCGCCGAACGTCACGGGACGGATCGTCGCCTTGCCGCGGTGGCGATGCTCGCGGCGGTGATCTATGCCGTCTTGATCCCGGCCCTTGGATTTTACGCAGCCACCTTTGCCGCCATCGTGTTTCTCGGCTGGATCCTTGAAATGCCGGATCGTCGCAACCGGCGATTGCCGCAGGTTCTCCTGATGGCGGTTGTCCTTTGCGGCGCCTTCTATGTCGTTTTTGGCATGATTTTCCACGTGCCGTTCCCGACCGGACTGTTGCTCTAGCCGGGCGGCTCGCGATTCCGGGTTGCCAAAACGGCCGCCGACCGGAATGCTCAGCCGTGCGATGGACGAGGTGGCGGGAGACGGCGGATGATGCGGCGGTTCGGACGATCGGCGTTGGTTGCGGCCCTGGTCTGGGGGCTGGCCGGGGCCGCCCAGGCGGCCAAGGACGAGCTGGTCATCGGCATCACCCAGTTCCCCTCGACCTTCCATCCCAGCATCGACGCCATGGCGGCCAAAAGCTACGTGCTCGGCATGACGCGCCGCCCCTTCACCACCTTCGATGCGAACTGGAAGCTGGTGTGCATGCTGTGCACCGAGCTGCCCACCATCGAGAACGGCCTGGCCAGGCCCGAGCGCACGCCGGACGGCCGGCGCGGCATCGCCGTCACCTACACCATCCGCCCGGACGCCTTCTGGGGCGACGGCGTGCCGGTGACCACCAAGGACGTGCAGTTCACCTGGGAGGTCGGGCGCAACCCGAAGAGCGGGCTGACCAACATCGAGCTCTACCGCAGCCTTTACAAGGTCGATGCCGCCGACGACAAGACCTTCACGCTGCACTTCGACAAGCTCGGCTTCGACTATGCCGCCATCAACGATTTCGATCTGCTGCCGGCTCACGTCGACAAGGTGCCGTTCGCCAACCCCGCCGAGTACCGGCACCGCACCGCGTTCGACACCGATACCCTGAACGAGGGCCTCTACTTCGGTCCCTATGTGATCGCCGAGGTGAAGACCGGCGCCCACGTCGTGCTGGAGCCCAATCCCCGCTGGTGGGGGCCGAAGCCGCATTTCCGGCGCATCGTGGTCAGGGTGATCGAAAACACCGCGGCGTTGGAGGCCAACCTGCTGTCGGGGGCCATCGACATGATCGCCGGCGAATTGGGCCTCACCCTCGATCAGGCCCTGGCCCTGGAAAAGCGCCAGGGCGGGCGCTTCGCCTTCGTCTATAAGCCGAGCCTGGTCTACGAGCACGTCGACCTCAACCTCGACAACCCGATCCTCGCCGACAAGCGGGTGCGCCATGCCCTGATCTATGCGCTGGATCGCGAGGCGATCAGCCAGCAGCTTTTCGCCGGCCGCCAGCCGGTGGCCCACACCAGCGTGAGCCCGCTCGACGAGGTCTATGCCGACGACGTTCCCCGCTATGCCTACGATCCCAAGCGGGCGATCCGGCTGCTGGCCGAGGCGGGGTGGGACCGCACCCGCAACGGGCTTCGCGTCAACGCCAAGGGCGAGCCGCTGTCGCTGGAAATCATCACTACCGCCGGCGACCGCACCCGCGAGCTGGTCCAGCAGGTGCTGCAAAGCCAGTGGCGCCAGGTCGGCATCGACGTGCGCATCAGAAACCAGCCGGCCCGCGTCATGTTCAGCCAGAGCGTGACGCCGCGGAAGTTCCCCGCCATGGCCATGTACGCCTGGATGAGTTCGCCCGAGAACGTGCCGCGCACGACGCTGCATTCGGCCCACATCCCGAGTGCGGCCAACGGCTATGCCGGCCAGAACTATCCCGGCTTCAGGAACGCCGAGATGGACGACCTGCTCGACCGCATTGAGGTCGAACTAGATTTAGCCAAGCGCAAGGCCCTGTGGCGGCGCCTCCAGGAGATCTACGTCGAGGAACTGCCGGCCATCCCCCTCTTCTTCCGCGCCGCCGCCTTCGTCCTTCCCAGGTGGCTGAAGGGCGTGGAGCCGACCGGCCACCAGTATCCGACGACCCTGTGGGTGGAGAACTGGCGTCCGGGTTGACGCAGGCATCGCGGCAACCCTATTCCAACTCTGTATCGCCGCCGGGAGGAACCGACGGCAGGCGGACATGTCCAGTCCGCTGCCATCCCCTGCAACAAAGGAGTTCATCATGCTGACAACCGCCGTCTTCCCAGGTCGATACGTCCAGGGCGCGGGCGCCCTTTCCGTCCTGGGTGAGGAAGCCGCACGGCTTGGCAAGCGCGCCCTCGTGCTGATGGACCCCTTCGTCGCCAAAACCCTTGCCGACGCGATCGGCAAGGGCATGTCCGGCAAGATCGAAACCGTCGACGAGGTTTTCACCGGAGAATGCTGCGATCCGGAAATCGACCGCCTGAAGACGTTGCTCGCCGACCGCCACGCCGATGTCGTTGTCGGGATCGGCGGCGGCAAGACGCTCGATACCGCCAAGGCCGTTGCCCACGCCGGCGGACTGCCGCTTGTCGTCGTGCCGACCCTCGCCTCGACCGATGCGCCGTGCAGCGCCCTTTCCGTCATCTACACGCCCGAGGGAGAGTTCGCCCGCTACCTGCTGTTGCCCCGAAATCCGGATGTCGTTCTGGTGGATACCGCAGTCATCGCCAAGGCGCCGCCGCGCTTCCTGTCGGCCGGCATGGGCGACGCCCTGTCGACCTGGTTCGAGGCCGAAAGCTGCCGCGTGGCCCGGGCCGCCAACATGAGCGGGCGGCTTGGCCCGATGACCGCCTATGCGCTGGCCAGGCTGTGTTTCGACACCCTGATGGAACATGGGCCGTTGGCGCTGCGGGCGGTCGAACAAGGCGCGGTAACGCCCTCCCTCGAGAAGGTGGTCGAGGCCAACACGCTGCTTTCGGGCCTGGGCTTCGAAAGCGGCGGATTGGCGGCTTGCCACGCCATCCACAACGGCCTGACCGTGCTGCCGGAGACCCACAAGTTCTGGCATGGCGAAAAGGTGACCATTGGGGTTCTGGCGTCGCTTTTCCTGACCGGCCGGCCGCCGGAGTTGGTCGAGATGGTCTACGACTTTTGCGAGGCGGTCGATCTGCCGACCACCCTTGCCGACATCGGCCTGGCCGACGTTTCCGACGACGCCCTCATGCGGGTTGCCGAGGCCACCTGCGCCGCCGGCGAGACCATCCACAACGAGCCCCACGAGATCAGCCCGCAGACGGTCCTGTGGGCTTTGAAGACCGCCGATGCCGAAGGTCGACGCCGCAAAGAGATCCTGACGGCCGCGTAAGTCTCAAAGCAAGCCGTTCCTCCGGCACGCAACGATCCTGTCGCTTTCCCGCCGTCTCTGGCAAACTGGCGCGGGGAAGCCACCCTGCCGTGAGAGGGGGCAGAGAACGCATGCCGCGTCAGCCCGTGCTTGAAGTCCGCGATCTGACGGTGACGTTCGCCGGCGAGCGCGGCGTGGCGCGCGTGGTGGACGGCGTGTCCTTCGACCTGACGCCGGGGCGCACCCTCGGCCTGGTCGGCGAAAGCGGCTGCGGCAAGTCGCTCACGGCGCTGGCCCTGCTTGGGCTGGTGCCGCCGCCGGGGCGGATCGCCGGGGGAACCGTGCGGCTCGATGGCCGGGACCTCCTGCTCCTCCCCGAGGCGGAACTGGATGCCGTGCGCGGCCGGCGCGTCGCCATGATCTTCCAGGAACCGATGACGGCGCTGAACCCTGTGTTTCCGGTCGGCGACCAGATCGCCGAGGTGTTGCGCGTCCACGCCGCGACGCCGCGCCGCCAGGCCCAGGAGGCCGCCATCGCCATGATGGCCCGGGTCGGCATCGCCGACGCCGGGGCGCGGGCCGGCGACTATCCGCACCAGCTTTCCGGCGGCATGCGCCAGCGCGTCATGATCGCCATGGCCATGATCTGCCGCCCCGACGTGCTGATCGCCGACGAGCCGACCACCGCGCTCGACGTCACGGTGCAGGCCCAGATCCTCGATCTCATGCTGGAGATGCAGGCGGAATTCGGCACCGCCATCCTGTTCATCAGCCACGACCTGGCCGTGGTCTCCGAGGTCGCCGACGAGGTGATGGTGATGTACGCCGGACGCATCGTCGAGCGCTCGCCGGCCGTCTCGCTGTTCGGCGCCCCCCTGCATCCCTATACCCTGGGCCTGTTGCAGTCCCTGCCCCGGGTCGACCGCCGCACGGGACGGCTGCCGGCCATGCGGGGCGGCGTGCCCGATCCCTGCGCCCTGCCCCGTGGCTGTCGCTATTCGGACCGCTGCCCGGAGGTCGAAAACAAGTGCCGGACCCGCGATCCGGCGCTGAACGGCGCCGGCGCCGGGCGGTGGGTGGCCTGCGTCAAGGTGGCGCCATGACGGGCAGCCCGCTGATCGAGGCCCGCGGCCTCGTCAAGGATTTTCCGGTCGGAGCGCGCCGCCTGTTCGGCCGCCCGGCCGCCCGGCTGCGGGCGGTCAATGGCGTCGACCTGCATCTGGAGGCCGGCGAGACCCTGGCCGTGGTCGGCGAAAGCGGCTGCGGCAAGACGACGCTGACCCGCCTGCTCGCCCTGATGGCGAAGCCGGACGCCGGCAGCGTGCGCTTCGAGGGCCTCGACGTCACCTCCCTCGACCGCCGGGCCTTAAAGCCGATGCGTCGGCGCGTCCAGATCGTCTATCAGGACCCCTACGAGTCGCTGAACCCCCGCCTGACGATCGGCGCCATCGTCGGCGAGCCGCTGGCCATCCACGGCATCGGCGACGCCGCCCTGCGCCGCCGGCGCGTCGTCGAGGTGATCGCGGCGGTCGGCCTGGCCGGCATCGACATCGACGGCTATCCGCACCAGTTCAGCGGCGGCCAGCGCCAGCGCATCGCCATCGCCCGCGCCCTGGCGGTGGAACCCAGCCTGATCATCGCCGACGAGCCGGTCTCGGCGCTCGACGTTTCCATCCGCGGCCAGATCCTCAACCTGCTGGCCGACATCAAGCGCCAGCAGGGCGTCTCCTTCCTGCTGATCAGCCACGACCTGGCGGTGGTCCGCCACGTCGCCGACCGCGTCGCCGTCATGTATCTGGGGCGCATCGTCGAGGAGGCGCCGACCGACAAGCTGTTCGACAATCCCCGCCATCCCTACACCCGGGCGCTGCTGGCGGCGGTGCCGGCGGTCGGGCGCGGCAAGCGGCGGCCGGGCGCGGCCGACACCCTGCAGGGCGAGGTGCCGAGTGCGATGGACACGGTCGCCGGCTGCCCCTTCAACCCGCGCTGCCGGGTCACCCTGGCGCCCTGCTTCCATACCCTGCCGGGCCTGGAGCCGGCGCTCGGCGACGAAACCCACCGCGCGGCCTGCCATCTTCGGGACGAGAGGTGGTGATGGCCCGCTTCCTGCTTCATCGCCTGTGGCAATCGCTTCTCGTGCTGGCCGTCATGTCCTTCGTCATCTACGGCCTGATGGGCCTGATGCCGGGCGATCCCATCGACCTGATGATCAGTTCCAACCCGCACGTCACCTCGGAGGACGCGGCGCGGCTGCGCTCGCTCTACGGCCTCGACAAGCCCATCGTCGAGCGCTACGGCAACTGGCTTCAGGCGGCGCTTGCGGGGGACCTGGGGTATTCGCGCACCTACGCGCGGCCGGTGCCGGAGGTGTTGGCCCCGGCGCTGGTCAACACGCTGTGGCTGCTGGGCTCGACGCTCGTCCTTTCCATCCTCATCGCGTTGCCGGCCGGCATCCTGGCGGCGGCGCGTCCCTATTCGCGCTTCGACTACACCGTCAACCTGCTGGCCTTCGCCGGCATCTCGGTGCCGGTGTTCTGGCTGGGCCTGCTGCTGATCATGGTGTTCGCCGTCATGCTGGGCGCGCTGCCGGCCGGCGGCACCGGGGCGATCGGCGACGCCGGCCTGTGGGAGCGCCTGCGCTATCTGATCTTGCCGGTGGCGACCTTGACGCTGGCCAGCGTCGGCGGCCATACCCGCTACGTGCGCGCGGCGATGATCGAGGTGCTGCGCCAGGATTACATCCGCATGGCGCGGGCCAAGGGCGTCGGGCGCCTGCGCGTGCTGTTCCGCCATGCGTTGCGCAACGCGATGATCCCGGTCGTCACCGTGCTGGCCCTCGATTTGGGGTTCCTGTTCTCCGGCGCCCTGGTGACCGAAACCATCTTCGCCTACCCGGGCATGGGCAAGATGATCTTCGACGCCATCATGGGCAACGACTTCAACCTGGCGCTGGTGGCCCTGCTGTTCGCCACCCTGCTGACCCTGGCCGGCAACCTGCTGGCCGATCTCGCCTACGCCTGGCTGGACCCGAGGATCTCCTACCGATGACGGCGCTGGCCCCCGCACGGACGCCTTTCGGCCTGGCGATGGTCCGGTTCCGGCGCCATCGGCTGGCGGTAGCGAGCCTCGCCCTCCTGGTCCTCCTCGCCCTGCTGGCGGCGGCGGCGCCATTGATCGCCTGGGTGCTCGGCGTCGACGGCGAGACGGTCGACCTGATGGCCCGCTTCGCCGGACCGTCCGCCGCCCACCCGCTCGGCACCGACGAGCTCGGCCGCGACGTTCTGGTGCGCCTGCTGTACGGCGGCCAGGTGTCGCTCATGGTCGGCCTCACGGCGGCGCTGGCCTCGGCGGTGATCGGCACCGCCATCGGCCTTCTCGCCGGCCATTTCGGCGGCCGTCTGGATGCCCTCCTCATGCGCCTGACCGACGGCGTCATCGCCCTGCCGCTGCTGCCGCTGCTGATCGTGCTGGCGGCGCTCGATCTCGGCAAGCTGGGCCTGCCGGAGGGCCTGGTGGGGTCCGAGGCGGTCAGTCTCTATCGCATCGTCGCCATCGTCGCCCTGGTCGGCTGGACCACCGTGGCGCGCCTGGTCAGGGGGTCGGCGCTGGCCCTGCGCGAGCGCGATTTCGTGCAGGCGGCCATCGCCCAGGGGGCCGGGCCGCTGCGCGTCATGGGCGTGCACATCCTGCCCAACCTCGCCTCGCCCATCATCGTCGCCACCACCCTTTCGGCCGGCAACGTCATCCTTCTCGAATCGGTGCTGAGCTTCCTCGGCCTCGGCATCCAGCCGCCGATGCCGAGCTGGGGAAACCTGCTCACCAACGCGCAGGAGCTGATCTGGTCGGCGCCGGCGCTGGCCTTCTATCCCGGCATCCTTATTTTCCTCACCGTCATCGCGCTCAATTTCCTGGGCGACGGCCTGCAGGACGCCCTCGACCCCAAGGCGACGGCACGCTAGACGCCGGGCCGGAAGGCATCCAATATGCGGCTGGCCAAGGCAACAGGAGAACGCGCGATGACGGAAAAGACTCTCCGGGCCGGCAGGCTTTATCCGGTCATCCTGTCGGGGGGTGCCGGAACCCGGCTGTGGCCGCTGTCGCGCCAGTCCTTTCCCAAGCAGCTGCTGGCCCTCGATACCAAGCGAAGCATGCTTCAGGAGACGGCGCTGCGCGTCGACGGCGTCGGTTTCGCGGCACCGACCGTGGTGTGCAACGACGAACACCGCTTCATCGTCGCCGAACAACTGCGCGAGACCGGAATCAAGCCCCGCGCCATTCTGCTCGAGCCGGTGGGCCGCAATACGGCGCCGGCCGTCGCCGCCGCCGCCATCGATTTGATGCGCAACGACCCCGAGGCGGTCATGCTGGTGCTGCCTTCCGACCACGTGGTGCGTGACGTCGCCGCCTTCCGCTCCGCCGCCGCCACGGCCGCCGCCGCCGCCATGCGCGGCGCCCTGGTGACCTTCGGCATCCCGGCCGAGGGGCCGGAAACCGGCTATGGCTACATCCGCCGGGGCGCGCCATTCGAAGAGGTCGAGGGGTGTTTCCGGGTCGAACGCTTCGTCGAGAAGCCCGACCTCGCGACCGCCGAGGCCTATCTGGCCGAGGGCGGCTACGACTGGAACAGCGGCATGTTCGTCTTCCGGGCCGCCACCTATCTGGCCGAACTGGAGCGCCTGAAGCCGGGTTTGGCGGCGGGCTGCCGGGCCGCGCTCGCGGCCGGACGGCCCGACCTCGACTTCGTCCGGCTGGACGAGGCGGCCTTCGCGGCATGCGAGAGCATCTCCATCGATTATGCCGTCATGGAGCGGGCCACATCGGCCGTCGTGGTTCCGGTGACGATGGGCTGGAACGACGTCGGGTCGTGGTCCGCGCTGTGGGATGTCGGGGAAAAAAATGTCGATGATAACGTCTGTTACGGCGATGTCTTGATCAACAACGTCAAGAATTCCTACGTCCGCAGCGGGGGTCCCCTGACGGCGGTGCTGGGCCTGGAGGGGGTGGTCGTCGTGGTGACCGACGACGTCGTCCTGGTGGCGTCGCGCGACCACGCCCAGGACGTCAAACAGTTGGTCGAGACCCTGGAGGCGAACGGCCGGACGGAACACCGCGTCAACACCACCCTCTACCGTCCCTGGGGGCGCCACCAGGTGGTCGACCGCGGCCCCCGCTTCCAGGTCAAGCGGATCACCGTCGCGCCCGGCGGCACGCTCAGCCTCCAGAAGCATCATCGCCGGGCTGAACACTGGATCGTCGTTTCGGGCGTCGCCAGGGTGACGCGCGGCGACGAGGTCTTCACCCTCCGCGAGAACGAATCGACCTACATCCCGCTGGGCGCCGTGCATCGGCTGGAAAATCCCGGTCCCGATGTCCTGCGCATGATCGAGGTGCAGTCGGGCGACTATCTCGGCGACGACGACGTCGAGCGTCTCGAGGACGCTTACGGCCGCTGCTGAGCGGCCTTCCCGCCTGTGAATAACCCTGTGCATAATGCTGTGCATTGTTTTTGCGGATCGGGGATATCTTCCCGACGGCCCTTGCCGACCAACGCGTTGACGGCGGACGGCGAGTTGTGCACAGGGCGGCCGTTCGATGCCCCGGCTCGCCGCCGATCAGCCCGAAAAACCGCTGGAAAGCGGCCGCGTCCCCCCCACATAGAGAAAGTCCCGGGGACGGGATAAGTCCGGGGCCGCGAAGGGCACGCCAAAGGCGCGCGACGACACCGGGAAGTCAAACTTAGAAGCTTGCGGGGATCTCGTCTTTGACGCGGATGTACGGCTTGACGCGCGCGCCGGAACTCGACCGGCCGGGGCTCACTTGGTTCAACGTCGAGAGCCCTCTCGGCCTGGCCGACCTGCGTGGCCGGCTCGTCATCCTGGATTTCTGGACCTTCTGCTGCATCAACTGCCTGCATGTCGTGCCGACGCTGCGGCGGCTCGAAGAGCGCTTCCCCGGCGAGATCGCCATCATCGGCGTCCATTCGCCGAAGTTTTCCGCCGAACAGGACCCCGAAAACCTGCGCCACGCCATCGCCCGCTGCGGCGTGAACCATCCGGTCGTGCACGATCCGGACATGATCCTGTGGGACGCCTACTGCGTGAAGGCCTGGCCGACCCTGGTGTTCGTCGGTCCCGACGGCCGCATCTTCGGCGACATGACCGGCGAACCCGACGCCGAGCGGCTGCTGGCGGGCGTCGGCGCCATGCTGTGCGGCTGGAGGGAACAGGGCCTGATCGCTCCTGCCCCGCTTGCCCTGCGCCCGGTCGAGGAGACGGGCGGCGCGCTGCGCTTTCCCGGCAAGATCAAGCCGCTTCCGCGGGCCGACGGCGGCCGGCAGTGGGCCATCGCCGACAGCGGCCATCACCAGATCGTGCTGTTCGACGACGCGGGCGGCGAGATTCGCCGGTTCGGGTCCGGGCGGCGGGGCTTCATGGACTGCGAGGCCGAAACCAGCCGCTTCGACTCGCCGCAGGGCCTGATCTGCCGCGAGGACGCCATCTTCGTCGCCGATACCGGCAACCACGCCATCCGCCGCATCGACCTCGCCAGCGGACGGACGGTGACGCTGGCCGGCACCGGAAAGCGCGGCTGCGCGCTGAAAAACGGCGGCACGCCGGCGGCCGAGGCGGAGCTGGCCTCGGTATGGGACCTCGAACTGGTCGGCGAGCGCCTGTTTTTCGCCAACAGCGGCACCCACCAGCTGGGCGAGCTGGATCTCGCCGCCCACACCGTGCGGCCGCTGGCCGGCTCCAGCGCCGAGGACATCGAGGACGGCCCCGCGCTCAAGGCCCGTCTCGCCCAGCCCAGCGGCCTGGCCCGCAACGGCGACGGCCGCATCCTTTATTTTGCCGACAGCGAGACCTCGGCGGTGCGCCGGCTTTCGCTCGACGGGACGCCGACGGTGGAAACCCTGGTCGGGGCCGGCCTGTTCGACTTCGGCGACGCCAACGGCCCCTTCGGCGAGGCCCGCTTCCAGCATCCGCTGGGCCTGGCGTGGTGCGACGGCCAGGTGATCGTCGCCGACAGCTACAACGGCAAGCTTCGGATTCTTGACCTGGATCATGGCCAGGTTCGGGATGTGGAGGAAAATGGCTTCGATTGCGCCGACGACGCGCGCCTGCCGGCCGGCGAGCCGGCCGGGGTCGCCGCCGCCGGCCCGGGACGATTGCTGATGACCGACACCAACAACCACCGGGTGCTGGAGGTGTTGACGGAAGAAAGGGTGTTGCGAACCTGGACGCGGTAACGAGAGCATTTTCCGCTCAGGCGGGATCATCTTCATCGTCACCCCCGCGAACGCGGGGGTCCACGAGTGACGGAGCGGTTGCCCTGGATTCCCGCGTTCGCGGGAATGACGACCAATGAAGGGGTGATTCCGGGCGGCCGCAGAATGCTCCAACCGAGGAAACGAAGTTTCGTTCATCGCCCGGCAGCTTTCCTTGCCGCGGCGGGCCGCCTGGGGTTACAGTCCCCGGGTGGCGTTCCCGAAGGATAGTAGGCAATGGATTACGAGCAGTTTTTTGCTTCCAAGATCGACGAACTGAAATCCGAAGGCCGGTATCGCATTTTCGCCGACCTGGAGCGCCACGCCGGCGCCTTCCCCCGCTCGACCTATTACGCCGAGGACGGCAGCGCGAAGGAGGTCACCGTCTGGTGCTCCAACGACTACATGGGCATGGGGCAGCACCCCGAGACCCTGGCCGCCATGCACGAGGCGATCGAGCGCTGCGGCGCCGGGGCCGGCGGCACCCGCAACATCTCGGGCACCAACCACTATCACGTCCTGCTGGAGAACGAGCTGGCCGACCTGCACGGCAAGCAGGCGGCCTTGGCCTTCGGGTCCGGCTGGATGGCCAACGAGACCACGCTGCGCACGCTGGGCACGATGATTCCGGAATGCGTCATCGTCTCGGATTCCAAGAACCACAATTCGATGATCGAGGGCATCCGCCACTCCAAGGCCGCCAAGAAGATCTTCAAGCACAACGACGTCCGCGACCTCGAGCGCATCCTGGCCGAGTTGCCGCGCCAGACGCCGAAGCTGGTGGCCTTCGAATCGGTCTATTCGATGGACGGCGACATCGCCCCCATCGCCGACATCGTCGACGTGTCCGAGAAGCACGGCGCCATGACCTATCTGGATGAGGTCCACGCGGTCGGCATGTACGGCCGGCGCGGCGGCGGGGTTGCCGAACGCGACGGCCAGATGGCCCGCCTCACCGTCATCCAGGGCACGCTGGCCAAGGCTTTCGGCGTGGTCGGCGGCTATATCGCCGGATCGGCGGCGATGTGCGACTTCGTCCGCTCCTATGGCTCGGGCTTCATCTTCTCGACCTCGATGCCGCCGGCGGTGGCGGCCGGCGCGCTGGCCAGCATCCGCCACCTGAAGAAGCACCCCGAACTGCGCGAAAGGCACCAGGAACGGGCGGCCACGCTGAAGCGGCGCCTGACCCAGGCCGGCTTCCCGGTGATGCCCTCGGTCAGCCACATCGTGCCGTTGTTCGTCGGCGAGCCGGTGGCCTGCCGCCAGGCCAGCCGGGAACTGCTGGAGCGCCACGACATTTACGTGCAGGCCATCAACTTCCCGACCGTCGAGCGCGGCGCCGAGCGCCTGCGCATCACGCCGACGCCGCTGCACACCGACGCCGACATGGACCACTTGGTGGCGGCGCTCAAGGACGTGTGGGCCCGCCTGGGATTGAAGGCGGCGGCCTGAGCCGGACGAGATCATCCCATCGTCACCCCGCGCAGGCGGGGGCCAGGGCCGGTGGCGGAGCGGTTGCCGTGGAGCGACGCTGCGCATCCCCTTCGTGCGCCCGCCATTGTGGTTTGACACGGCCCCGCCACCTTGCCGGGCGGCAGACATCGGTAAGCCTGTCTCCGGCCCCTACGGCGAACGCCGTTCTTGACGTGGCTCCTCTATGTGTACATACTGTGTGAACACAAAAGAGGACGCCATGAGCGAACGAATTCCCGAAAATGACCAGCCGCGGAAAGTCGGGGTGCGTGAATTCCGGGGAAACCTGACGGCCTTCCTGCGCCAGGTGCGCCAGGGACAAACGCTGCTCGTGACGTCCCACGATCAGGTCGTTGCCGAACTCCATCCTCCGGCGGCCCAGTACCGGGCCGCGCGGCAACCGGGTGCGCTTCGGGGCAAGATCCGCATGGGCGCGGATTTCGATCGGCTTCCCGAGGACGTGTTGGACGCCATGGAAGGCGGCCAGTGAAGATCCTTCTGGATACCCATGCGCTGCTTTGGTGGCTGGCCGACAGCGACAGGCTGGGGGAAAAGGCCCGGAAACTGGTTGCCGACCCGGCGAACGATATCCTGGTCAGCATGGCGTCGTTCTGGGAAATCGCCGTGAAAATCAGGGTCGGCCGGTTGGAAGCGGACCTGGAGGAGATCATGACGGCCGTCTCCTCGGAAGGGTTCACTCTTCTGGAAATCGCCCGGTCGCACTGCCGGACGTTGATGACCCTGCCCGTGCATCACCGCGATCCTTTCGATCATCTGCTGATCGCCCAGGCCATCACGGAAAACGCCCTCTTCCTTTCAGAAGATGGCCATGCCTCCTCCTATCCGGTCCAGGTCATGCGTTGTTCGTCCGGCGCGTGAGCGGTCAAGCCGGCTTTCGTGCATTCATGCCGGCCGCCACCGCCGGATCGACGGCGAGCCCGCGGCCGAACGGTGAAATGCGTTCGGCCCACCCCGGCCCGCCAGCCTTGATCGCTGCCGAGAGACGATTGGGTTGCTCGTGACCTATAGGTGACGTTGGCCATGTCTGGGCCGGACGGCAGCTCAGCGCCCACCCCGTCGGTCCGCAGGTTGGTGCGGGTTCCCGACAGCGGACGTTGCTGAGCAACCAGCCTTTAAAAATTTCTGCAAGCGTCTACTGTCACTTCGATAGGCCAGTTTCCTCGAACTGGACTCCGAAGGCCCTCAACTTGGTTTCCATGATCGGGAGTAGTTTTGATTCGTTCGATTTCGCGGTGGACTCCATAGCTATCTTCCCAGCGAGCTTTGTTCTTCACACCCAAGGAAGGGTATATGATCATTGCAAACCATCCGTCTAAGGGGATCAGGTATTTCAGCCTCTCCTGTTGCTCAGGAGGTAATCCATTGAAATATTTGTTCTCTTCAACGTTCGCGCTATCCCTCGGATCAACGATTTTGCGATCCTTTAAATGTTCATCGAATAGCAAAATTCGCCATTCGGATTCAGCATAGAGCTCGTAGGTCAACTCTGTCTGATCACTGTTCATCGGCTTGAAAAAATTCAATAACCTCCGGTCTCGCAAGTCTTGCCAACATGCCATGAGAAACATGTCGTCCGCTTTTGTGTCAGCAAACCCATAGTACGCCAAGGGTCTCCCATGCCGCTGAAATAAGAAGGGCCTTTTGACGCCGATCCCGAGACGCCCATAGCGTCTGGCGTGCCTCCTCGAGTCCGAAAGCTTGAGTTCCGTGAAACAGCATTGCGGCGTTGGCGGAATCGTGATCTTGGAGCCTCCGACAGAAACCTCGCGCTCACTCTCCTCGGTCATCCACAACCCGTATGTGAGGATGCTTTGAAGACGCTGCGCATAGAGGTCCTCAACAATGGGATCGGGCTTCGAACGATGGTCTCCGTCATACCATTTCGGATCATGGGCTTGATCGATGTCCTTGCCCGTCCAATGGATCAAAAAATCGGAATGAACGGCACGGTCGTAGCTAAGCTCCACATCCATTTGTCGCCCCCTCCACGCTTCCTTTCCATGCGTTTGGATAATGCGCTACCAAACGCCCACCTTGGGTCACTTCTTCCGAATAGGCCACACACCGCGTCCGACTGAATCGTGCCAGGAAGAGACGTAGGTCGTTTCCCTTCGGCCCGGCTCTTTAACTTACTGACTCAGGCGAATTCGGCAGCCCTGTGGCTTCCAATTCAACCGCGCGAAGCCGCGCAAGGTTTATTTTCTGAGCCAATCTAAATTCGCTATCGGCATCGGTGCCCAACACCGTCGCCATCTCAGCGAGAAGATCTGGGTGCATCTGGAAATATTCGTGTGAAATCAACGCGGCCAATGCTCCGAGTACGTTGCTGTAACCGAACACCTTGTCGCCAGACAAATTGCTTCGGGCGGCGCGTAACGCATCGATAGTGCGCCCCATTCGGTGTAAGGCCAAAAAAAGGAAGTACCCTATGTCGGCATAACAAGATCGTTTGTCGAGATGGCTAATAAGATAGTTCTCCAATCTGGTTTTCTCAGCACTGGCCATTGATCCATGCATCTTCAACAGAGCCTTAAGAGTCCGCGACTCCAACTGCTTGGATTGGCCTTGGTCCCAGAGTAGCTTCGGTATCTCGCCCTCCGTCGTCCATCCACCGTTGGGCTCGCTCTGAAGCCCGATATTTAGACTACCGAGGCCTCCCCGTACGCGGCCACGCGCAGCGTAACTTCGCCGTTCCTCATCTAAGACAATATCGATACGTTCATTTGTACCACCGTGAGCCCACTCCGGCGGCGCGGACAGCACGTCGGTGGTTGCGGGTTTTGCGAAAGGCCGCATCTGCGACAAAAGGCTTTTGATGCGACGCTCCCAAGAGATTCGTGGAGGCAAGGCATCAGATGTCGGCACTGCGATACGTTTCAGGCGGTACTCATGGCCGAGATGGTCCTTCAAGACGAGCGTAGCTCGTAGAGGTCTACCCTGTCGCCCAAGAATGCCGCGGAACATAATATGCACCGATGCCGGCGCTACAGAGTGGGCCAGAACGGGATGCTTACTACTGTAGTAAGCGTTCTCGTGGCTCGGTAGCATGACATCCGCGTGGACGATCTTTCCCTTTTTCTTGGGCCAGCGGAGCGAAACACCGACGATAAGGACGGGGCGATCAGTGACATTTGCCGTGGTTATTTCAAAGGAAAGCTGGGAAATAAAGCTGTCGTCTCGTTGTCGAGCGAGGTGCCACCAGCAGCGGTGGTCAAGCAGCGTGAATCGCAGGGGCTTAGCACCTGTACCATTCCTTCGTTCGCGTGTTGTAGCAACTGCTAGATCAACCGAGCGAGCTAAGACGAGAATGGTAAAAGTGATTGCAGAAACCCACGCCCATGCTCCCCAAGTAGTTCGAAAGTTGGTCAGGTCTGCTCCGCCGAATGTGGGTAGGAACAGCACGGCGTACGCGGATACGGCGAGGCCGCTCATTAGCCATAGTGGGAGGGTTCGCAGCACGGAAAGAAGTTGCCCAACTGTATCGGGCGCCCAACTAGCCATTCACTAACCATGATGCCTTGCAAGGGCCAAAATAGCCCCGAGTACCGATGCGAGTAAGTATACTTGGTCGTATCGACTAAAAGAAGCTCGCCCAGCTATGTCGCCTAAAATCGCGGGGATAGGAGGGAACGGTGTCTAAACCATTCGATTTGTTCGCAGAGTTTGCGAGATTTGGTGCTCAGCAGAAAGTATCTCTCCGCAATCCGAACGCAACACCAGAGTTTGTCGCCCATGTGGAGGCAGCAGTCGAACGCGCGTTGGCCGATCCAGCTCTGGTGTACGGCCAGTGGGCCGAGGCAATGTTTGAGGCGTTGCTCGTGAGCCTGGGTGACTATGCGCTTTTAAAGCCTGAGGATGTCGGACGTGTGTATCCGGCAGATGATTTCGGAGTGCCAGATTTCCGCGTTGTGCTGAAAGACGGCAGGCAATGGCTGATTGAGGTGAAAAACGTCTACCTCGACGACCCGGGTCATCAGGAAAGGCGACTGATGACCCGTGCCTATCGGGAAAGGCAGGAAGCGTACGCGGCAGCTACTGGGGGAGAACTCAAGCTTGCTGTCTTCTGGGCAAGATGGGCAACGTGGACGCTCGTCACGCCAGCGAAGCTAGTCGATGCGAATGGTGATCTCACACTCAATATGTTGAATTCGATGAAGGCGAACGAGATGGGGGACCTGGGAGACCGGACTATAGGCACAAGGCCGCCTCTACGTTTTCGACTGCTTGCTGATCCTGAGAAGCCTAGTTCATTGGCTCCAGACGGCACGACCAATTTTACGATTGGCGGCGTAGAGATGTTCTGCGGTGACGACGAAATTCTGAACCCTACAGAGCGCGAGATAACCTGGATTTTTATGCAGCATGGTCAATGGAATGAAAGCGGACCGGAGGCTGAGCTAGCAGACGATAGGGTAAAAGCCATCGAGTACCGCTGGGACCCCGTCGCCCGTCAAAACGAGGGCTTCGAAACAATCGGAACGCTCAGCAGAATGTTCGCGAAATACTATGCTGAGATGACGGTTGATAAACGTCAGGTCATCCAGGTCCATGCACCGCTGCAGCCGGGGTGGTTTGCTCCACTGGTATCGACAGATTACAAGAGCGAGGTCTTGCCCCTTTGGAAATTTATTCTTCAGCCGAACTATGACGATTGGGTGGCCGAATAGGCGGGGCATCTTTTTTCCGCTCTGGGTCATTCACTGCCGAAGCCGTAACCACCGGCCGCGTCCACCTTCCCCGTTTTGCACCCGAAGCCGGACCGTCCCTTCACGGCCCCAACCAAGTCCGTTGTATCAGAACTGAGCTTCGCCTGGTGCCTCCCGGCCATCGGTGCGGTGTCCGGATGGCTCCGGGCCCTCATGTTGACTTTTGCTCTGTTATAGGCATATATTCCGCAAATATATTTCTAGTCCTGAGCGGGGTGTCTGCCACGCGGAAACCGGCCGACGGGCGGCAAAAATGACGACAAATGATGACAACGGGTGACAAAGGATGACGAGCCTACCGCGCCGGCTTGCCGGGCGGCCGGAATGGTTCTAAACAGGAAGGGTCCGGTTGTGGAGAGGTGGCCGATGCTCAAGTCGCTGCATATCGATCCGGGGAAGTGCACCAACTGCCTGTTGTGCGAACTGGCCTGCTCGTTCGAGAACGAGGAGGTTTTCAACCCCGCCAAGTCGCGCATCAAGGTCTTCGCCTTCCACGACCAGGGACGCTATGTCCCCTACACCTGCACCCAGTGCGCCGAGGCGTGGTGCATGAGCGCCTGCCCGGTCGATGCCATTTCGGTCGACCCCGCCACCGGCGCCAAGGTGGTGTCGGGCGACCTGTGCGTCGGGTGTAAGGTGTGCACCATCGCCTGCCCCTTCGGCACCGTGAACTACAACCACTCGACCGGCAAGGTCATCAAGTGCGACCTGTGCGGCGGCGAGCCGGCCTGCGCGGCGATGTGCCCGACCGGGGCCATCGCCTATGTCGATGCCGACTGGACGGGTTACGACAAGATGCGCCGCTGGGCCGGCAAGACCGATTCCGGCACCGCCCAGGCCCACGCCTGAGATCGGGGAGATAAGCCTCATGTCCTGGCAAGGAAAAATCCTTCGGGTCGATCTCACCGCCGGAACCTGCGTGGCCGAGCCGCTCAACATGGAGTGGGCGCGCAAATACCTGGGCCAGCGCGGCCTGGGCAGCAAATACCTGGCCGAGGAGGTCAGCCCCAAGGTCGATCCCCTAAGCCCCGACAACAAGATGATCTTCGCCACCGGTCCCCTGACCGGCACCGCGGTTTCCACCGGCGGCCGCTGGTCGGTGGTCACCAAGGGGCCGCTGACCGACGCCATTGCCGATTCCAACTCGGGCGGCTATTTCGGGGCCGAGCTCAAGATGGCCGGCTGGGACATGGTCATCTTCGAGGGCAAGGCGCCGCGCCCGGTCTACCTGCATATCGAGGATGAGCGGGCCGAGCTGCTGCCCGCCGACGGCCTGTGGGGCCGCACGGTGTGGGAGGTCGAGCCGGCCATCCGCGAGCGGCACGGCGATCCCATGCTCAAGATCGCCTCCATCGGCCGGGCCGGCGAGGCCGGCGTCATGTACGCCTGCGTGATGAACGACCTGGACCGCGCCGCCGGCCGTTCCGGGGTCGGCGCGGTCATGGGCTCGAAGAACCTGAAGGCGGTGGCGGTGCGCGGCACCGTCGGCGTTCGGGTGCGCGACCCCAAGGCCTTCATCCAGGCCGTGGCCAGGGCGCGGGCCAAGCTCGACCCGTCGCCGGTGCGCAAGTCGTTCGCCCGCCACGGCACCATGGCGATGATGGACACCGCCGACCGCCACGGCGTGCTGCCCACCCGCAACTGCCGCGAGGTGCAGTTCGACGGGGTGGACAAGGTCAACGTCGCCACCATGACGCGGGTGCGCCTTTCCGACGGCAAGCCCAACCTGATCGGCAACAAGGGGTGTTTCGCCTGCTCCATCGCCTGCGGCCGGGTGTCGAAGATCGATCCCAGCCATTTCTCGGTGCAGGGCAAGCCCAGGTACCTGGGCGCCCAGGGCGGCCTGGAATACGAGGCGGCCTTCGCCTTCGGGCCGATGGCCGGCGTTGCCGACCTCGAGGCGCTGACCTATGCCAACTACGTCTGCAACGAAGACGGGATGGACCCCATCTCGTTCGGCGTCACGGTCGCCGCCGCCATGGAGCTTTACGAGACCGGCGCCATTACCGAAAAGGAAACCGGCGGCCTGGCCCTGCCCTTCGGCTCGGCCGAGGCGCTGGTGGCGCTGGCCGAACTGACCGCCCGCGGCGAAGGGTTCGGCAAGGACATCGGGCTCGGCGCCAAGCGGATGTGCGAGAAGTACGGCCATCCCGAATTCGCCATGGTGGTCAAGGGCCAGGAGTTTCCCGGCTACGATCCGCGCGGCATGCAGGGCATGGGCCTGGCCTACGCCACCTCGAACCGCGGCGCCTGCCACATGCAGGCCAAGCCGTGGTCGGACGACTTCGCGCGCATCACCACCGACAACAAGGCCAACGTGGTCAAGGCCAGCCAGGACGAGGTGGCGGCCATCGATTCGGCCGGCATCTGCTTCTTCGCTACCAACGTATGGACGCTGGACGACCTGGCCTCGCAGCTGGACGCCGCCTGCGACGGCGGCTGGACGGCGGAAAGGATGCGCGAGGTGGGGGAAAGGGTGTGGACGCTGGAGCGCACCTTCAACCTGAAGGCCGGGCTGACCAGGGCCGACGACACGCTGCCCGAGCGCTGCCTCAAGGATGCCGCGAAAAGCGGCCCGGCCAAGGGCATGGTCGCCGAACTGGGCAAGATGCTGCCCGAATACTATGCGTTGCGGGGATGGACGGTGGACGGCGTGCCGACCAACGAAACGCTGCAACGGCTGGCGCTCTAGGGGAAGGACGCCGGGCGTCGATCACTGAAGCCCTCTCCGCCCCCGGGGGCGGAGAGGGTTGGGCGAGGTGGGGGACTCTCCGGGCCCTCTGGCCGCGAGCCCCACCTCTCCCTCCCACGCCTCAAGGCGCGGGCCCCTCCCTCTCCCCCCCCCGAAGGGCGGAGAGGGGAAATGACGCAGTCCTACCTCTAGGGAGGGATTCATGCGCTATGTACTGATCGGTGGCGGACCGGCCGGCGTCACGGCGGCGGAAACCTTGCGCAGGGTCGAGCCGACGGCCGACATCACGCTGATCGGCGGCGAGGCCGGCCCCCCCTATTGCCGGATGGCCATTCCCTATTTCCTGGCCGGCGACATCGCCGAGGAAGGCACCCATTTCCGCCATGCGGGCGACCATTACGCCCGCCTCGGCATCCGCTATCTCAACGACCGGGTCGAGGCGATTTCGGCCGCCGACGGCCGCATCCGCCTGGCCGGCGGCGCCGACCTCGCCTATGACCGCCTTCTGCTGGCCACCGGCTCGCGCCCGGCCATGCTGCCGGTGGCGGGCCTCGACACCCCCGGCGTGCACTCCTGCTGGACGCTCGACGACGCCCGGCGCATCGCCGCCCGGGCCACCGCCGGGGCCGAGGTGGTGCTGATCGGCGCCGGTTTCGTCGCCTGCATCATCATGCAGGCCCTCGCCCAACGCGGCATGAAGCTCACCGTGGTGGCCGGCAGTTCCGGGCGCATGGTGCGCAGCATGATGGACGAGACGGCCGGCGATCTGATCATGCGCTGGTGCCGCGAGCGCGGGGTTTCCGTGCTGACCGGCCAGCGGGTGGCCGCCATCGAGGCCGGGCCGACGGTGCTGCTGGCCGACGGCCAGGCGCTGAAGGCCGACCTGGTGGTGGTGGCCTCGGGCGTCCGGCCCAATTCGGAATTCGCCGCCGCCGCCGGGGTCGCCGTCGAGGAAGGCATCGCGGTCGACGAATACCTGAGGACCAGCGTCGAGGGCATCTTCGCCGCCGGCGACGTCGCCCAGGGGCCGGACTTTTCGACCCGCACCCGCTCGGTGCACGCCATCCAGCCGACCGCCACCGAGCACGGCCGCGTCGCCGCGCTGAACATGGCCGGGCATACGGTCGCCTATCGTGGCAGCCTGGGCATGAACGTGCTGGACACCCTAGGTCTCATCTCCTCGTCGTTCGGCCACTGGCAGGGCGTCGCGGGCGGCGAGGCGGCGGTCCATCTCGACGCCGCCCGTTTCCGCTACATGGACCTCAAGTTCGACGGCGACCGGCTGATCGGCGTCAACTCGGTGGGCCGCACCGAGAACCTGGGCGCGCTGCGCGGCCTCATCCAGAAGCGGACGCGCCTGGGGGCGTGGAAGGACCGCCTGATGGCCAATCCCTACCGCTTCATGGAAGCCCTGGTCGCCGCCACGGCTTGAGCCGCCTCACAGTTCGTCGAAGACCTCCCCGGCCTTCAGGCCCATGAGGGCGGCGGCCAGCGATTCCTTCATCTCCTGGAAACGGCCCTTGTCCTCGGCCGTCGCCTGGCCGGCCTTGATCTTGCGGCCCATGGCCAGGAAGGCCTCGGGAACCAGCCCGGCCTTGGGGGCCAGCGCCAGCGGGGTGCCGGCATAGGTGACGCGGAAATAGAAGCGGCCCGAGGTGCCGGCCAGCGCCCGCGGCTCGTCGTAGGCCTCGTCGAGTTGAAACCGCCCCTGGGTGACGGCGCGCGTCACCATCTCGAAGCCGTCGATCACCCCGCTGCCGGGGAAGGCGGTGAAGATCTCGGTCATCTCGCGGCGCGGCGGGGTGTGGGGGGACAGCCTGGAAAAGGCGTATTCCAGCACCTTGTAGGCCAGGGCGACGCCGCCGATGTTCATCCGCCCGTGGTATTTCACCATGTCCTCGTAGTCGATCAGCAGCACGTCCTCGCGGTCCATCACCTTGAGCAGGTTCTTCATTTGACGCTTCCTTTCATCTCGTGGCCGGGGCGCATGCCGCGGCGTCGTGTTCGTTCCGTTTCCAGACCCAGCGGCTGAACAGGTGGTTGTCCGCCGTCATCAGGATGGTGGCCGCCACGTCCTCCTTCATGGCCAGGTAGGCCCCCTGTTCGCTCCGCGTGCCGCCGCCTTCCTGGTAAAGACAGACCAGCTGCACGAAGTCGGGCGGGAAGAAGTCCGGCAGCGGAAAGGCCGAGCAGCCGCGTTCGCGATAGAAGCCCTCGAAATAGAACCGCCCCCCGGGGGCCGGCGGCGCCTCGGGCGGGGCGCCATCCGGGTCGACCGTAAGCCTGCCGTCCGACTGCGCCCGGGTCGCCATCTCGAAACAGTCGATGAGGCCCGGACCGGCGAACCCCAGCCGGAATCGCAGGAGCTGGCGCTCCGGCGGCCGGTCGGGCGACAGGGTCGGCAGCATCCACTTGAGAACCCGATAGGAAAGCGCGGCGGCGATGATGTTCTTGCGGCCGGTGTACTTGAGCAGGTCGTCGTGGCCGATGACCAGCTCGGAGCCTTGATGGCAAATGCGCAGCATGGCGGCCCTCCCCGCCTCAGTCCTTGCGGACCGACTTGAAGTCGTAGAAAAAGCCCGAGGGGTGGACGCGGAACCCCTTGACCGACGCGTTGGCCGCCGCGGCGTAGATCTTGTGGACCAGCGGCACGATCGGCGCGTCCTCGTGGATGAGGGTCAGTGCCTTGCCATAGGTCGCCTGGCGTTCCGGCCCGGCGTTCAGGCCGCGCCCGCGGATCAGCAGTTCGTCCAACTCGGCGTTGCGATAGCCGTTGTAGTCCATGCCGTGCGCCGAGTGGAAATGCGGCAGCAGGTGAAGATCGGGGTGGGCGGTCATTTCGGGCGTCCAGAACACCACGTAGGCGTCGTACTGGCCCTTCTGCACCAGGCTCAGCATGCCGGGCCAGGTGAACATCTTGGTCGAGGTCTCAAGGCCCGCCGCCTTCAGCAGGCCCGACACGGCCTCGGTGATGAGGGGCATCTCGGTACGCGACGAATAGCTGAGGATCTCGACGGCGAAGGGCTTGCCGTCCTTCGTCCACGCCCCGCCCTCTTTGCTGAAGCCGGCCGCAGCCAGGGTGGACGCGGCGGCCGCCGGATCGAGCGCATAGGCGGGCAGGCCGGCCGGCACCCAATCGAAACCGGGGGCGAAGAACTGCCAGGCCGGTTTGCCGACGCCGTCCAGCGCATGCTCGACGATGGCCTGGCGGTCGATCAGGGCGTTGACCGCCCGGCGCGCCCTGACGTCGGCGAAGGGCCGGCCCTCGGCGGTGTTCAGCACCATGTAGTAAAGGCCGGCCGAGGGCTCGCGGTAGACCTGAAATCCCGATCCGGCGGCCGAAAGACGCTTGACGTCGGCCGGCGGGATGTCGACCGCCAGATCGATCTCGCCGGTTTCCAGCGACAGCACGCGGGCGCTGTGGTCGGGCACATAGCGATAGACCACCCGCTTGAGGCTGGGCGCCTTGCCCCAATAGCCGTCGAAGCGCTCGACCACCGTGCGGTCCTGCTTGGTGTAGCTGGCGTATCGGAAAGGGCCGGTGCCGACCGGCTTGACGAACTTGCCCTCGGCGTCGAAGGACGAGCGCGCGTAGATGCCGGTGATGGCATCGGTCAGCTGATTGGGCAGGGCCGCGTACGGCTGGTTGGTGCGGATCTTCACGGCGTCGGGCGCCGTCACCGTGACCTCGGCCAGATCGAGCAGACTGCCGGCGTAGGGCAGCAACGCCGCCACCCGTTCGAGCGAAAACTTGACCGCCTCGGCGTCCAGCGGCTGGCCGTCATGGAACGTGACGCCCTGGCGCAGGGTGAACGTCCATTCGGTGGGGCCGTGGCGTTGCCAGGCGGTGGCCAGGCCGGGCACCAGGTTCATGCCGTAGTCGAGCTTGACCAGGGTATCCAGGATCTCGCTTTCGTTGAAGAAGCGGCTGCGCCGGGCCTCCATGGAGAACGGCAGGCATTCCCACATGGTGGCGACGACAAGGGTGTCCTTGTCCGGCTTTTCGATGGCGTGGGCCGGCGGCGATCCCGCCGTCAGGGCGGCCAGCGTGGCGGCCATCAGGGCGACATGAAGGGCTTTCTTGGTCATAGGATGTCTCCGTGGTCGTTCGTTTAGGGAAAGACGGGGTTGCGGCATCGTCCGCGGCCTCATTGCATGCGGTCGCGGAGCGAATCGCCCAGCACGTTGAAGAGGACGACGATGGCCACGATGGTCAGGCCGGGAACCAGGATCAGGCGGGGATGGTCGCGCATGAAGGCGCGCCCCTCGGCGATCATCAGGCCCCATTCCGGGGTGCCCGGCTCGGCGCCGAGGCCTAAGAAGCTCAATCCCGAGAAGGACAGGATGGCCCACGACAGCGAGAAGGTCGCCAGCACGGCGATGGGGTGAACCATGCCGGGCAAAAGGTGGCGGAACAGGATGCGCAGCGGCGAAATCCCGGCGGCCCGCGCCGCCAGTTCGTAAGGCTTGGCCTTCTCGGCCAGCGTCAGGTTGCGCACCACCCGGGCATATTCGGCCCAGTGGACGGCGGCCAGCGCCACCACCGTCGCCCCCATGCCGAGGCCGAGCACGGCGGCCAGCACCAGGGCCACGGCAATGGCCGGAAAGACGAAGAACCCCTCCACCACCCGCATGATCAGGCTGTCGGGCAGTCCCCCGGCGTAGCCCGACACCAGGCCGACGGCGGTTCCCGCGATGGCGGCCAGGGCGACGACGACGAAGGCGGCCAGCGGCGTCACCCGGAAGCCATAGATCAGGCGGCTCAGCACGCAGCGCCCCATGTGATCGGTGCCGAGGGGATGGTCGAGAGTGGGGCCCAGCAGGCGGTTCGCGAGGTCGATCGCCGAGGGATCGTGGGGCGCGAGAAGCGGACCGACGGTGACCAGGGCAAGCACCAGCGCCAGGGCGCCAAGGCCGGTCCCCCGCCCCCACCGGCGGGCGTCGGCGCTGTGGGCACGAGCGAGGGCGGGGTGGGCGCGCATCACAGCGCCCCCCGGATGCGCGGGTCGATGGCCATGACCAGCAGGTCGACCGCCAGGTTGACCGCGATGTAGACGGCGCCGACCACCAGCACGCACAGTTGGAGAACCGGAAAGTCGCGGCCGAAAATGGATTCGACCAGCAGGCGGCCGATCCCCGGCCAGGCGAAGATGGTTTCGACCACCACCACGCCGTCGAACATCTTGCCGATCTGCAGGCCGAGCAGGGTGACGACCGGCACCAGGGCGTTGGGAAGCGCGTGGCCGAACAGGACCCTGATCTCGCCCAGGCCCTTGGAGTGGGCCGTGCGGATGAAATCCCGGGACAGCACGTCGAGAACGCAGCTGCGGATGAAGCGGGCGGTGACGCCGGCCGTCGAGGTGCCGATGACCAGGGCCGGCAGCACGATATGGGTCCAATGCCCGTACCCCGAAACCGGCAGCCAGCCCAGGAAGAGCGAGAACACCATGACCATGATGAGCGAGTACCAGAAATTGGGAATCGCCATGCCCATGACGGCAAGCAGCATGGAAAGCCGGTCCCACGCGGAGCCCTGGCGGGCCGCCGCGACGACGCCGATGGGTACCGCGAGGACCAGTGAAACGCCGATGCTGGCCGCCGCCAGGATCAGCGTGTTCTCGACCCGGAGGCCGATTTCGGCCCACACGCCGTCTCCGGACTGAAACGATACCCCCGGCTCGCCTTGCAGGATGCCGCCCAGCCAGCGCAGGTATTGCCGTGCGACGGGGTCGTTGAACCCCTGCTCCGCCTTGAAGCGGGCCAGGACGTCGCGGGCGGGAAGGTCGCCGCCCATCCGCTCGATGAGCAGGAGTTCGGCGAAATCGCCCGGCATGACGTGCATCAGCGCGAAGCTGAACATCGACAGCAGGACCAGCAGGGCGAGCGATTGGCCGAGGCGGCGCAGCATGGCTTTCTTCAAGACGCAGAAATCCCTGCGGCGCCGAGGGCATTCCGCCGCCCGCGCCGTTGATTCAAGTCTGTCCGCGTGCCGTTAAGGGTGAAGGGCGCGCCGTGGGACGCGACCTAAAAATCCGTCTCCGTCGATATCCACAATGTTCTCATTGGATATCACCGACGCAACCCCAAGGCAATAAGAATGATTATCATTCGCAACCTTAGAGCGATTCTAAAAAAGTGAGTTAGAAGGAACAAATTGCCGTCCGGAAGCAACGGAGAGCTTTACTCCGGCTCCGAAGCAGCGGAAATCGAGTCCGTTCCAATCTTGTCCCTCACCGTTTGCAGAAATTCTTCGGCAAGGCGCGTAAGCGGGGTTGAACGCTGCGATAGAGCGCGCGGGCAGACCTCGATGGTCGGCCGAAACGGCTTGCGCAACAGGGTCGGAAACTGCCCCTCGCGAATCCATGGGTCGACGAGGGCGATTCCGGCACCGGCTTCGACCAGCATGAAAACCGTCATCGTGTGATTGCAGGCGATGGCAAAATCCCGCTCGACTCCACAGGCCCGAAACGCCTCGTCGATCCTGGGCGCAATGGTGTTCCGGTTGTTGGTGATCAGGGGAAAACGACAGATGTCCTTCGCTCCCAGGAACGGCCGGTCGGCAAGCGGATGGTCCTGGGGCAGAACGCAGATGATCGCCGACGTCGCCAGTTTCTCCACCCGCAAAAGGGGATTCTCGGAAGGCGCGTGAATGAAGCCGAGATCGATCTGTCCGGCGGCGGCCAGTTCAACCGTTCGTTGCGTGTGGGTGACCTCCAGCAGCACGCGAACCGCGGGACGTTCGCATCGGAAGCGCGCAATCGCCTCGGCCAGGAAGGCATAGGTCAGCGTCGGGGTGCTGGCCAGCGACAGAACCCCCGAACGGGTGTCCCGAAGATCCTCGGCGAACCGTTGAACCGCATCGAGTTTTTCGAACACCCCCTCGACCTCGGCATAAAGCTTGAGCGTTTCCGGGGTAGGCAGGATGCGCCCCTTTTCCCGACGGAAGAGGCGCATCCCCAGGCGATCCTCCATATGACGCAAGGCCGTGCTGACTGCCGGTTGCGAGACGTTGAGAATGCGTGCCGCCTCGCTGACCGAGCCCCCCAACATGATGGCCCGGAAAATTTCCATCTCGCGAAGCTTCATCGCCTCCTCCGCCTTGTGCTTTCATGCCAATGCACTTTCGTCCTATAAATCCAAATTATATAGCACAGCAGTATCGTTATTTGATTTTATATATTGGCGATGAAAGACTTCGCCCCGAGCGGTTGGAATCTCGCAGACTATCCCGCTTGTTTCGGCTGTCGTACAGCCCGTCGAAGGTCCCCTAAGTGGCCCCGGCTCGTACGAACGGTCACCGATACGACAGATGGAGGCAGAAGGAGGATATGATGAAGAAGCTGTCCGCATTGGCCCTGGTTGCCGGCGCCCTGGTGCTTGGCGGCGCCAGCGGTGCGTTCGCCGATGGCAAGGTTGTGGTCTACAACGCGACCAACCCGAAAACGGCGGACAGGATAATCGACGCCTTCAAACAGAAGCACCCCGGCATCGCGGTGGAGGCGATCAATGCCGGCGTCGGCGAGTTATTCACCCGGATCACGAGTGAAAAGGCCAATCCGCAAGGCGACGTGCTGTTGGGTGCCAGCGTCGAGGCCTTCGATTCCGCGATCGAACTTTTCGCGCCATACACGACCAAGGAAGACAGCCATTTCGACCGCGCGGTCGTCGCCAAGGGCCATGAGTACTATGGGTTCTCGATGCCCTTGCAGGCCCTGATGGTGAACCGCAAGCTGTTGCCCGAACCGGGCGGTCCGAAAAGCTGGGCCGATCTCGCCAAGCCGGAATTCAAAGGCAAGATCATCATGGCCAACCCGGCGCTGTCGGGATCGGCCTATGCGCAGCTTGCCCAAATGCTTCAACTGCACGGCTGGGACATCATCGACAAGATCATCGAGAACACCACCTTCGTGACATCCTCAAAGCTGGTCTATCAGAACGTCGCCAAGGGCGAAAATGCCATCGGCATCACGGGCGATTACAACGTTGTCGAGATGCGCGAGAAGGGCTACCCGGTGGATTGCGTCTATCCGAGCGAAGGGACTGGCCTGCGTTTCGACGCCAACGCCCTGATCAAGGGTGGCCCCAACCCGGCAAATGCCAAGCTGTTCGCCGATTTCGCGAACTCACGCGAAGGGCATGAAATCATGGTGAAGACCGAGAAACGCCGGTCCGTGCGCAAGGACGTCGTGGCGCCGGTCGGTCAGATGGCTACGGCTGATGTCCCGACCTTCGCCTACGATGCGAAGAAGGCGGCCGACGGCCGTGACGCTGCCCTGGCCAAGTTCGACAAAATCTTCAGTAGCAAGTGACGTCCAGACGACCGCGAAAGCCATACCAATGCATCTAGAAGCTTTCACGCTGGCGAAGAATCCGAACGATGCGGCCCGGAACGAGGATCGATATGTCGTCGTTCCGGGCCGCGCCTATGCTGTTATCGACGGGGTCAGCGACAAGACCGGTTTGCGCTACAAAGGCCTGACCGGCGGCCAAGCGGCCGGCCAAGCGGTCGAGGAGATCATCCGCGAGGTCTGCCGTATCGAACGTCCCGAAACCATTGAAGCCGACTGGCTGTCCGCCCGCCTGCAGGACCGCTTTCGCACTCTTCTCGATGAAATGCGCACTTCCGGAACATCCAAGGCGCCGCCGGCCGCCTGGTTCGGGGCCCAGCTCGCGCTGGCCCTGGAGGGGCGGACGACGTTTCGCTTCATCATCATCGGGGACTCCGGGCTGCGGCTCAACGGCCGCGAGGTTTACCGTTTTCGCCAGCCGTTGGACGACATCTGCGCGGCGGTCCGCAAGGCGGTATGGAACCACCTGGGCGCCCGGGGGGTGCCCGCTGCGCTCAAGAACGAAATCGCCCGTGCCTATACGGTCGAGGGTCTGGCCGCCGTCCTTCCGCGATGGACGGACTGGATCGACGAAGGAATCCTCCCGGAATTGCGACAGAAGGCTGTCGCGGATGCGGCGCGAATCCAGCGCGAGCTTGACCACGCCATTATCGAAAGGGCCGTGCTCGGCGGGTTGAGGGAGCAGAACCTCTACGTCAACCGTATTCATCCGCTCGGCTCACCCTGCATCAACGGTTTTCCCATTCCACACGAATTCATCATGCAGTTCGATCGGAACATCGACGACGTCGAGACCATCGAGCTTTTTACCGACGGTTATTTCGGCTACCCGAATGGAACGCGCATTGCCGATTGGGAAGAGCATCTCGCCAGGATCGAGGCCGTCGACCCCGAAAAAACCGGCGACTATGCCAGCACCAAGGGATCCGCCAACGGTCTTTTCACCGACGACCGTACCGTCCTGATCCTGCGGCGCGCCTTATGCCCCGTGGAAAGGAGTGCAGAGTGACATCCCATATTCTCCAGATCCGGGACTTGACCAAGGTTTTCGATACGGACCAAGGTCCAGTCACGGCGGTCGAGGCGGTCAACCTCACCATTCAGGGTGATGAATTCTTCACTATGCTTGGCCCATCGGGGTGCGGCAAAACGACAACCCTTCGCATGGTGGCCGGGCTTGAGACGATTACCTCGGGGCGCGTGCTGTTCGACGATCAGGATTTCACCAAGTTCTCGACGTTCCAGCGCAATATCGGCATGGTCTTCCAATCGTATGCCCTGTTTCCCCACCTGACAGTTTTCGAGAATACCGCCTACGGCTTGCGTATCCGCAAGGTTCCGGAGGCCGAGATCAAGGAACGCGTAGGGCGCATCCTCGAACTCCTGGGACTGGATGTGCTGGCCCACCGCCGTCCGCCCGATCTGTCCGGCGGGCAGCAACAGCGGGTTTCCATCGCCCGCGCGCTGGTCTACGACCCCGGCATGCTGTTGCTGGACGAACCCCTGGCCAACCTGGATGCCAAGCTTCGTGTCCAGATGCGCGAAGAAATCCGCCGTATCCAGAAAGACCTCGGGATCATGTCGATTTATGTCACGCACGACCAGGAAGAGGCGATGTCGGTTTCCGACCGTCTGGCCGTCTTCAATCTTGGTCGACTCATCCAGGTCGGGCCACCCCACGAGGTTTATGCCAAACCCCGTTCGCTGTTCGTGTCGGACTTCATCGGGCAAGCCAACTTCTTTCCCGCCCGCGTGGTCAACCGCAACGGTTCGGGCGCGCGCGTTTTATTGACGACGGGCCTGGAGGTCGAAGTGGCAGCATCGACCCAGATCCCCCGGGAGGAAGCCGCGACAATCGAGGCCGGATTCGACGCGGTGGTGATGGCCCGCCCCGAGTGCCTGGGTCTCGGCCAGGCCAACAGCGGTGGCGCATCCTGCACGGTGCGGAGGATCCTGTTTCTCGGCAATTACACCCGCTACATGCTCGAATGTCGCGACTCCCGGCGCGAGGTTTTCGTCGACTCGCCGCGCCTCATTCCCGGAATTGGGGAAGGTTGCGAGGCATCGATCACCATTCCCGCAGCCGAAGCCATTCTCTTTCATGGCGGAGTTGATCAATGACGGCCGCCGCCACAGGTTCCGGAGGAGCGCTGGAGAAAAAGCTCGATTGGCTGCCCTATTTTGTCGGCGCCATGACTCTGTTCGTGCTTGTCGCCTTCCTGCTCTACCCGATCGGAAAGTCCGTCCTTTCAAGCTTCGTGAAAAGTGGCGATTCCTTGGATCTTGCCAATTTCACATTGCTCAACTTCGAGAAATTCTTCTCCAGCCCAAGTTACCAGCGCGCCTTCTTCCATTCGTTGGTGGTAGCGCTGGCAGCGACGGTTTTTGCCACCCTGCTTGCCTTGCCGGCGGCGTTCGCGATCAGCCGCATCTCGATGCCGTTTCGCAACGTCCTTCTTTCGCTGTCGGTGATTCCCCTGATTTCGCCGCCGTTCATCGGTGCCTACTCATGGGTCATCCTTCTCGGCAAAAGCGGCATCGTCACCCACTACATCCAGTCCTGGTTCGGGGTCGAGTTGCCATCCATCTATGGGGCGTTCGGCATCATTCTGGCCCTTTCGCTGAGCTATTTTCCCTATGTCCTGCTGATCGTTCAGGGCGCGCTGGCGGCCTCCGATCCCTATATCGAGGAATGTGCGTTCGTGATGGGCGCCAACCGCTGGCGGGTCTTGCGGACGATTACCTTCCCGCTGGTGCTGCCATCGATTGCCGCGGGCTCGATCATCGTCTTCATCAAGGCGCTTGGAAATTTCGGCGTTCCGGCCATTCTGGGCGGCGAATACTACGTCCTGCCAACGATGATCTATTTTCAGGTGCATGGCTATTTCAACCTGAACGGCGCCTCGGCGATCGCCATGGTCAACGTCATCCTGACGCTGGGCGCCATCCTGGTCCTGACTCGGGTGAACAAGGGACGCGGCCACGTCACAGTCACCGGCGGCACGCGCCGATCGGCGCAGATGACGGGGCTGGGTGCCATGATCTTCGCCAACGCCTATTGTTGGGGGTTGCTGTTCGTGGCGCTTCTCCCCCATCTGATGGTGCTCTATTCGTCGTTTGCCGAAAAATGGGCTGGAACGCTGTTCCCGACGCAATGGGGAATCGCCAACTACCTGCGCGTCATCTCGGACGTCCAGGCGCCGTTCATCAACAGCATGGTCCTCGCGGGGGTCGCCACCGCGCTATGCGTCGTCTTCGGCACCCTGGCAGCCTATACGTCGGTACGTCGGCGATTTGTCGGGAAGTGGGCATTGGATCTGACCATCATGCTGCCCTTCGTGCTGCCCGGCATCGTAACGGGGGTCGCCTACATCACCACCTTCAACAGTGGCCTGATCGTCCTTAGTGGAACCAGTGCCATCCTTGTTCTTGCCTATTTCGTTCGCCGGATCGCTTACATATTCCGAACGGTGACCGCGGCGGTCGGTCAGGTCGACAACAAGCTGGAAGAAGCCTCGGCCATTTGCGGCGCGACCTGGGGATGGACCTTCCGCAAGATCACCGTGCCCCTGGTCTCTCCCGGGATTATCGCTGGGGGCATTCTGGTATTCGCCACGCTGATCAGCGAAATGAGCGTGACCATCCTGCTCTATTCGGCGAAGTGGAAGACGATGTCCATCGCCATCTATGAGTACATCATCGCCGACGAACTGCTGGACGCCTCGGCAATAGGATCGATCGCCATCGTGGCGACCTTGCTGCTGGTGTTCCTGTCCAGCAAGATTATCGGCAAAAGCATGGCGGAGATGTTCCGCTGAAGGATCACCGGATCGGGCAAAAGGGTCCGTAAAGGACTCTCGGCGCTGATCGGCTGATCTCCCCGATCAATCCGGACCTGGAGGTTCGGAATAAAAAGACCGCCCGCCTCTCCCCTTTGGGGATGAGAGAGAGGCGAGCGGCTGGGAGTGTTGGCGGATCGGCCTAGAGCGTTATCCGACCGGATAGAATCGAAAGGGATTCCCCTTTTTGGAGGAATGTGATTCAACATGTGGGCTGGA